>CAZAWM010000057.1:0-15889 GCA_964488605.1 uncultured Steroidobacteraceae bacterium
ACGACTGGCGCTTCCACTTCTACGACACCATCAAGGGCTCCGACTGGCTCGGCGATCAGGACGCCATCGAGTTCATGTGTAAGGAAGCCCCGGCGGCCGTCATCGAGCTGGAGCACTACGGCGTGCCGTTCTCGCGTACGCCCGAGGGCCGGATTTACCAGCGTCCGTTCGGCGGCATGACAACCCACTACGGCAAGGGCATCGCGCAGCGCACCTGCGCCGCCGCGGATCGCACCGGTCACGCGATGCTGCACACGCTCTACCAGCAGTCGATCAAGAACCAGGCGGAGTTCTTCATCGAGTATTTCGCGATCGACCTGATCATGGAGAACGGCGAGTGCCGTGGGGTCGTCGCGCTCAACATGGCGGAAGGGACACTGCACCGATTCCGGGCGCAGACGGTGATCCTCGCGACCGGCGGCTATGGTCGGGCCTATTTCTCGTGCACTTCGGCGCACACCTGCACCGGCGATGGCGGCGGCATGGCGCTGCGCGCCGGCCTGCCGCTGCAGGACATGGAATTCGTGCAGTTCCATCCTACCGGGATCTACAGCTCGGGCTGCCTGATCACCGAGGGTGCACGTGGCGAAGGCGGCTACCTGACCAATTCGAAGGGCGAACGCTTCATGGAGCGCTATGCGCCCAATGCGAAGGACCTCGCCTCGCGCGACGTCGTCTCGCGGTCGATGACCATCGAGATCCGCGAAGGCCGCGGCGTCGGGGCCCAGGCGGACCACATCCACCTGCATCTCGAGCACCTCGGGCCCGAAGTCATCAGGCAGCGCTTGCCGGGCATCGCCGAGACCGCGAGGATCTTCGCCGGGATCGACGTCACCAAGGAGCCGATTCCGGTGCTGCCTACGGTTCACTACAACATGGGCGGGATCCCCTGCAACGTGCACGGTGAGGTCATCACCAAGAGGGGTGGGGACGCGGAGTCCATCGTGCCGGGGCTGATGGCCGTCGGTGAGGCGGCCTGCGTGTCGGTGCACGGCGCGAACCGTCTGGGCTCCAACTCGCTGCTCGATCTCGTGGTCTTCGGTCGCGAGGCCGCGCGGCATGCCGCCAGGACGATCAAGCCGGGCGCGCCGCAGAGGCCGCTTGCCAGGGATGCCGGCGAGCTCGCGGTGCTGCGGCTCGACCGCTTCCGCCACGCCAAGGGCGAGCGCCCGACCGCGGCCATTCGCCTCGAGATGCAGAAAATCATGCAGTCGGACGCCGCGGTGTTCCGCACCGGCGCCTCGCTCGCCGAGGGTTGCGCGAAGCTCGAGCGGACTTTCGAGTCGTTCGCCGACGTCGGGATACGCGACCGCGGCCTGATCTGGAACACCGATTTGATCGAGACGCTCGAGCTCGACAACCTGCTTGGCCAAGCACTGGCGACGATCCACTCCGCGGAGAATCGCAAGGAGAGTCGCGGTGCGCATGCGCGCGAGGACTTCAAGGATCGCGACGACGTCAACTGGCTCAAGCACACGCTCGCCTTCGTCGATGAGCGAGGCCGTGTCTCGATCGATTACCGCCCCGTCCATCTCCATACGCTGACTTGCGACGTCGAGCCCATCCCGCCTAAGGCTCGAACGTACTGATCGACCAAAGGGCAGAACTCCATGGCTCAGTTCACGCTTCCCGCCAACTCCCGCATCGACAAGAACGGCAAGGTGCACCGCGCGGCGCCAGGCGCCGCGAAGGTTCGCACCTTCCGCATCTATCGCTTCGACCCCGACTCGGGCGAGAACCCGCGGATCGACACCTACGAAGTCGACCTGAGCAACTGCGGACCAATGGTTCTCGATGCGCTGATCAAGATCAAGAACGAGATCGACTCGACGCTGACTTTCCGCCGATCCTGCCGCGAGGGCATCTGCGGCAGCTGTGCGATGAACATCGATGGCGTCAATACGCTCGCCTGCACCAAGGCCTGCGAAGACATCAAGGGCGAGGTCCGCATTTACCCGTTGCCGCACATGCCCGTGGTCAAGGACCTCGTCCCGGATCTGACCAACTTCTATGCGCAGTACGCCGCGGTGAAGCCGTGGCTGCAGACACTGACGCCAGCACCCCCGGACCGCGAGAGGCTGCAGTCGCCGGAGGATCAGGAGAAGATCGACCGGCCGTCCGCGTGCATTCTCTGTGCCTGCTGTTCGACGTCGTGCCCGAGCTACTGGTGGAACGGTGATCGCTACCTCGGGCCTGCTGCACTGCTGGCCGCCTATCGCTGGATCATCGACAGCCGCGACGAGGCGCGCGGCGAGCGGCTCGATGCGCTCGAGGATCCGTTCAAGCTCTACCGTTGTCACACGATCATGAACTGCACCGAGGCCTGTCCCAAGGACCTCAATCCCGCCAAGGCCATCGCCGAGATCAAGAAGGCGATGGCGGAGCGCCAGCACTGAACGGGTTTCGCCGCCATGACCCACGATCGGTCCGCCCAGACGGCCGCGCGCCTGCGCTGGCAGTGCCGACGCGGCATGCGCGAACTCGATGTCCTGACGACCCGCTGGCTCGAGCGCGACTGGCCGGCCGCGTCGAGCGACGAACGCGCCGCGTTTCGCCGTTTACTCGACTTGCAGGATCCGGAGCTGGCGCGTTACCTGCTGCGCGGTGAACCACACCCCGAGCCCGTCACCGCCGCCGTTATCGCCCGGATGCTGCATTGCTGAGGGCGCCGCGCTGCAGATACCGGCCGAGATCGGCGTCGGTCCCTTGGGGCCGTTGTGGGCGGCCGCGGCCGCCTCATTCGTGCTGCTGTGCACCGTGCTACCCGCTCCGCTGCGCTGCGCGATCGCGGTGGCAACCTGGAGGTCGGTCCTGCACCTCGTGCCCGCGCGCCTCGACTACGGTCGCGACGTCACGCTGCGCTGCGACGACTCGCACGGCTGGTTCCTGGTCGGCGGATCCCGATGCGGCTCCCTGCGACTTCGGCGCGCTGCACGCGTACCGTGGGTGGGCTGGCTACTCGAGTTCGTGGACGAGTCCGGCCCTCTCTGGCTGCGGGTCGCACCGCGCGCCCTCGATCGAGGCAGTGCGCGCCTGCTCGCGTGCCGGCTCACCGCAGAGCGGACATGAGCTGCTAGCATCGCAGGGTTTGAAGACTCGAGTCACGAACACCACCCTCCAGCTGCACGGAGCCGGCGAACTTCCCGGCCGGTTCGGGGTCTATTCACCCAGTGCCAGGGCCTTGGCCGGGCGGCTCGGCCGTTGCGTGCCGGACCCATGAGCGCCGAGGAGAGTGATCTGAGCCTCGTGCGCCGCGTACAGCGCGGCGACAAGCGGGCTTTCGACGCGCTGGTACTCAAGTACCAGCACAAGGTGGTGAAGCTGGTCATGCGCTATGTGCGCAGTCAGGCCGAGGCAGAGGACGTCGCCCAGGAGGCCTTTATCAAGGCGTATCGGGCACTGCCCCAGTTCCGCGGTGACAGCGCTTTTTACACCTGGCTTTACCGTATCGCGATCAATACCGCGAAGAACGCGGTCGCGTCCCGTGACCGCAGTCCAGTGTCATACGATCTCGACCGGGAGGATCGCGCTGAGATCTACGAGGCCCAGGGTCGCATGAAGGACGGGGCCACGCCCGAGGCGCTGGCGATGACCGAGGAGATCCGTGCGACGGTCAATGCCGCGATCGAGGCGCTGCCAGAGGATCTGCGCACGGCCATCGTGCTGCGCGAAATCGAAGGACTCTCATACGAAGAGATCGCCTCTGCCATGGAGTGTCCGGTCGGCACAGTGCGTTCGCGGATCTTTCGTGCGCGCGAGGCGATCGACGCGCGTCTCAAGGATGTATTCGAGGGCGGCCTTGGCCGCTCGGAGGAGCTTGGATGAGTCATGGCGGATCGCAGTCGCCGGCGGGCAGCGAGCCGGGCGGTAGTCAGGCCAGCCAGTTGTCGGCGATGTTCGACGACGCGTTGCCCCCGGCCGAATGTGAATGGCTGGCGCTTCGCTTGGCGAGCGATCCGGTCTTGCAGCGCCAGTGGGCGCGCTACGCCTTGATCGGCGCTGCCCTGCGCGGTGATCCGCTCTGTGGAGTACGGGGCGGGGGGGGCGCGGCGGTGCTCGATGGCGGCGGTTTCGCGGCACGCGTGCAGGCAGCGCTCGCGGCCGAGCCCAGGCTCGAGGTGCACGCGCCCAAGGTCGCGCCTGCGCACGTCGCCGCTGGCAGCGGCGCGGCCGCGGCGGATGTACCGCGTCGCTGGTGGAAGCCGGTGGCGGCGACCGGCATTGCGGCGAGCGTGGCAGCGCTCTCGCTCGTGTGGCTGCAGCGCAACCTGGCCGAGGCGCCGCCCGTCGCGGGTGCAGCGACCGGTGCCGCGCCGGTGGACGTGATCGCTCCGGAGCTTGCGAGCGTCGCAGCGCCGGCGGGATCGGCCGAAGTCGTGCTCGCGCCAGCGCGCAGCGGCGAGCCGGAGAGCTACGTCGTACCGGCACTGCCGCCATCGTCCGCACGACCGGTCGCTTCGGCGCAGCTCGCGAACTTCGTCGTCGCCCACAGTGAGTTCAGCGGCTCGCTCGCGCGTCGCAGCGTCCTCTCGGCGCTCGTCAGCGGCGAAGGTGCGGCCGATACCGCCGCGCCCGTCGATGTGCCCTCGGCCTCATCACGCGAGGCTGGCCGATGACGATCCGTAGGCGTACCGCGGGCCTTGCGGCCCGTCTCTGCGGCGGCTGGGGACTCGCTTTCGGCGCGCTCGCGGCGTCCGCAGCGCTCGCCGCGGAGGACTCGTATCCATGGCTCGAACGCATGAAAGAGGCGCTGACGACGCGCAACTACGATGGCACGTTCTTCCATGTCCGCGACGGCCGCGTCGAGACGCTCCGGATCATCCATCGCGTGCAGGACGGCCAGGTGCACGAGCGGCTCGTCTCGCTCGATGGGTCGCGACGCGAATTCATCCGCGCCGGCGCGGAGCTGACCTGCATCCTACCCGATCAGCGCACGGTCCTCGTCGAGCGGGGGTCTTCGCCGGCGCCGCTCCTCGGCAACCTGCCGCGTTTCGACGCATCGACGGCGAGCTTCTACGAGATCGAGCCAGCGCAGCGCACGCGACTGATGGGGCGCGACGTGCGCCTGGTCGTCGTGCGGCCGCGCGACGACTACCGCTACGGTTATCGCCTCTGGATCGACGAGCGAACGGCCATGCCGCTCAAAACCCAACTCTGTGACGCCTCGGGTCAGGCGGTCGAACAGATCGTTTTCGCGAGCCTGACCTTGCCGGCACGCATTCCCGATAGCGCGTTCCAGGCCGAGGCCCGGACCGAGGGCTATCGCTGGTTGCGTCATGACGGACTCGCCGCCGGCTCCGGGCTGGTCGTCGGGCAGCCGGCGCTTGCTCCGGCCGCCTGGACGGTGCAGCGCCTGCCGCCAGGATTTCGGATGACACAGCGGTCGGCGCAGCGCCTGCCGGGAATAGAGCGCCCGGTCGCCCACCTGGTCTTCTCGGACGGCGTCGCTTCGGTCTCGGTGTTCATCCACGACGCACCGGCCGGCGAGGCGGCGCCGACGGTCGCCGGTTCCACCCAGATCGGACCTTCGGCCGCCTACACCACCCGCATCGACGGCCACGTGGTCACCGCGGTGGGCGAGGTGCCCGCCGGGACCGTGCGGCTCATTGCCAGCCAAGTCCGACCCGAGGCGCCCGCCGCGGCGGCGCGGCCGGCCGCCGACGACACCGTTGCGGCGGGTCCTGCATCGCGCCGGCCCAGCGAGGCTGCCCGCGAGGCGGAATCCCCGCATCGCGAGCCTGCGCGTCCAGCGCTCGCGCCGGCCGAGCCAGGCCGTTGACCTCCGTGGACGACGCGCGGGTGGCTGAAGGCGACCCGAGCGCGCCGACGCTGCGCCTGCTGACGCGCGCAGGCTGCGAGCTCTGTGATCAGATGCGGGAGCAACTCGCCGAGCTCGCCGGTCGCTGCGCTCTGCCGCCCGTGGTGCTCAGCGACGTCGACGACGATCCGCGCCGGCAGCGGCGCTATGGCCTGAAGATCCCGGTGCTGCTCTGGGGCGACGAGGCGATCGCGGTCACCCGTCTCGATCCGGAGGAGATCCTGCGCCTGTTCCGTCGCCGCTGAGGAAAGCCGTGCGCGGCCCGGACCGCTATACTTCCCGGCTTCATGCCCAACATTCGCAACTTTTCGATCATCGCGCACGTCGATCACGGCAAGTCGACGCTTGCCGATCGACTGATCCAGCTCTGCGGCGGTCTCGCCGCACGCGAGATGCAGGACCAGGTCCTCGACTCGATGGAGCTCGAGCGCGAGCGCGGCATCACCATCAAGGCGCAGAGCGTCACGCTCCACTACGATGCCCGCAACGGTCAGCGCTACCAGCTGAATATCATCGACACACCCGGGCACGTCGATTTTTCCTACGAGGTATCCCGGTCGCTGGCGGCCTGCGACGGCGCACTGCTGGTCGTCGACGCCTCGCAGGGCGTCGAGGCGCAGAGTGTCGCCAACTGCTACACGGCCATCGAGCAGGGACTCGAGGTCCTTCCGGTCATCAACAAGATCGACCTTCCGTCCGCAGACCCCGACAAAGTCCGGCGTGAGATCGAGGAGATTATCTGCATCGACGCTTCGGAAGCCTGCCTGGTCAGTGCCAAGACCGGCCAGGGGGTCGACGAGCTTCTCGAGGCCATCGTCCAGCGCATTCCCGAGCCCAAGGGCGACCCGGGGGCGCCCCTGCAGGCGCTGATCGTCGACTCATGGTTCGACAACTACGTCGGCGTGGTTTCGCTGGTGCGCATCTTCAACGGGACACTGCGCACCGGCGACAAGATCCGGGTAATGTCCACCGGACGCTGGTGGCAGGTGGACAAGCTGGGTCGCTTCACGCCGAAGTCCATGCCGGCGCCGGAACTGACCGCCGGCGAGGCCGGTTTCGTGATCGCGGGAATCAAGGATATCGACGGCGCGCCGGTCGGCGACACCATCACGCACGATGCGCGTCCGTGCTCTGCGCCACTGGCAGGATTCAGGCAGATCAAGCCCCGCGTGTTCGCCGGCCTTTTCCCGGTCAACAGCGAGGACTACGAGTCGTTCCGTGACGCACTCGCCAAGCTTCGTCTCAACGATTCGGCGCTGCACTACGAGCCGGAAGTTTCTGGGGCGCTCGGGTTCGGCTTCCGCGTCGGCTTTCTCGGCCTGCTGCACATGGACATCGTACAGGAGCGCCTCGAGCGCGAGTACAACCTCGAGCTCGTCACCAGCGCGCCGACCGTCGTCTACGAAGTCGCGTGTAGCGACGGCAAGACGATCTACGTCGACAACCCCGCGAAACTGCCGGGCCCGAACGACGTGGTCGAGATCCGCGAGCCGATCATCATCGCCAACATCCTCGTGCCCCCCGACTATGTCGGCGCCGTCCTACAGCTCTGCAGCGAAAAACGTGGCCGGCAGAAGAAGATGCAGTACCACGCGAGTCAGGTATCGCTGCAATATGAGCTGCCGCTCGCCGAGGTGGTGCTCGACTTCTTCGACCGGCTCAAGTCCTCGAGCCGCGGTTACGCGTCGTTCGACTACGAGTTCAGCCGCTTCGAGGCGGCGCCGCTGGTCAAGCTCGACATTCTGATCAACGGCGACCGCGTCGATGCACTCTCTATCATCGTGCACCGCGACAATGCCTATCAGCGCGGCCGCGAACTCGTCGACAAGATGCAGGAGCTGATTCCGCGGCAGATGTTCGAGGTGGCCGTGCAGGCGGCGATCGGCAGCCACGTGATCGCGCGCGCGACCGTCAAGGCCCTGCGCAAGAACGTGCTCGCCAAGTGCTACGGGGGCGATGTCAGTCGCAAGCGCAAGCTGCTCGAGAAGCAGAAGGAGGGCAAAAAGCGCATGAAGCAGGTCGGATCGGTAGACATCCCGCAGGAAGCGTTCCTGGCCGTGCTGCAGATCGGTCGTAAGTAAGATGCTGATCCAGCAACTGGTCGCGCTGCTGTCTTGGCTGGCGCTGCCGGCCGCGCTCGTCTGCATCATCGACGACTGGTTCTTGCGGCCGCGACGACAGGCGCTTGCGCCTGCTGGATCCGCCGTGGAGGCGAGCGCCGATCCTGGGCTGATGCGCTTCCTTTATGCGGTGTTGCCCCTCTTGATCCTCGCTGGCGTCTACCGGCTGCTGACCGCCGAGCGTATGGACTTCTCGGTCGTTCTGGTAGCGATCACGGCTCTCTCCGGCGCGATCTGGGCGCTCGATCGGTTCTTGCTGCAGCGATGGCGTGCCGCACTCGCGCATCGGCATGGGCGCGATCCGGCTGCGATCGCCGAACCCGGCACTGTCGACTACGCACGCAGCTTTTTTCCGGTCGCGGCGGTGTTGCTGGTATTGCGCTCGTTCCTGTTCGAGCCTTACCGTATCCCGTCCGATTCCATGATGCCGACGCTGCTCGACGGCGATTTCATCCTCGTCAACAAGTATGCGTACGGGCTGCGCTGGCCGGTCACGCACCGCGTCTTCTACGAGCTCGGTCGGCCGGAGCGCGGCGATATCGCGGTATTCCGCTTTCCCGACGATCCGGCCGTCAATTACATCAAGCGTGTCGTCGGGCTGCCGGGGGACCTCGTCGAGGTACGCGGCGATCGGCTGATCGTCAACGGCGAACCGGTGCCGTTCACGGAAATCGGGCGTTACGGCGATGGCTGCTACGTCAACATGCGCCTCGCGGAGGAGCAGATCGGCAGCCGCCGGCACCGCGTCCTCCACTGCCTGAGCAGCGACTCGATCGTCGTGCCGCCGTTGCCGGGATGCGCGCGGAACATCGAGCAGTCGTACGTCTGCGACGAATCCGGCGGGGCCGAGCGTGGCGATACCGGCGACCGTCGGCTCAGGGTGCCCGAGGGCAGCTATCTGATGGTCGGCGACAACCGCGACAATAGCTACGATGGCCGCTACTGGGGCTTCGTCGATGAGAAGCTGTTGGTCGGCAAGGCCACCCGAATCTGGTTCAATTGGGACCTGCAGCGCTCGGGCGGCCCGCAATGGAGCCGCATCGGCATGGCTATCGACTAGGGAGGTTTCGCATGCATCGGCGCCAGCGTGGCATCACTTTCCTCGGCTGGGTCATTCTGCTGATACCCGTGGCCTTGCTCGTCTACGTCGGTATCAGGCTCACTCCGATCTACCTCAACGCGACCAAGGTCGCGCGCGTTTTCGAGCAGGTCCGACAGGAGTACTCGGGCCAGGAGTCGATTTCGCCGACGAGCCTGCGCTCGGCTCTCGGCAGGCGCTTCGATGTCGAGTACATCGACCGTCCGGACTACAAGGACGTCGTCATCCGCAAGACCGGGGACGGCTGGGAGCTCGAGGTGGCCTACGAGGAGATCGTCCCGCTCGTGGCCAACGTCTCGTTGCTGGTGGATTTCGAGCACCGCGTGACTATCCCCTGACCGGCATGCCATTGGGTCCCTCGCAGGAGTGGATGCTCCGTCACCTCGGCTGCGAAGTCCGCGACCCGGGCCTGCTGGCGGCCGCGCTGACGCACCGCAGCGCTTCGAGCCGCAACAACGAGCGGCTGGAGTTCCTCGGCGACTCCGTCCTCAACCTCGTGGTCGCGGAACAGTTGTACCGCCTCTATCCGGCAGCCAGCGAAGGCGATCTGAGCCGCCTGCGCGCGCGCGTCGTCAGCGCCGAGCCGCTCGCGGAGGCCGGGCAGCGCATCGGACTCGGCGAGCACCTGCTGCTCGGTGCGGGCGAGCTCAAGAGTGGCGGTTTCCGCCGTCGGTCGATCGTCGCCGATGCGCTCGAGGCGCTGATCGGCGCGATCTACCTCGACCGCGGCCTCGAGGCCGCGCGCGGCGCAGTGCTACGGCTACTGTCGGAGCGTATCGCCGGCGCACCCGACCCCGCCACGCTCAAGGATTCCAAGACGCGGCTGCAGGAGTACCTGCAGTCCCGAGCGTTGCCTCTGCCGTCCTACACGGTCGAATCCGTGGAAGGCGAGCCGCATGCGCAGCGCTTCCGCGTGCAGTGCAGCGTCGAAGCGCTGGGCCGCAGCGGGCGCGGTGAGGGCAGCAGCCGCAGGCGGGCGGAACAGGAGGCCGCGCAGCGCGTGCTCGAGCAGTTGCCGGAGGCGTCTTGAGCGGCAGCGGCGCGACGACTCTCGAGCCGAAATCGAGCCCGATGAGGGCCGGTTTTGCCGCGCTCGTCGGTCGACCGAACGTCGGCAAGTCGACCCTGCTCAACGCGCTCTGCGGCGAGAAACTCTCGATCGTCACGCCCCGCCCGCAGACCACGCGCCACCGCATCCTCGGCATCATCAACCGGCCCGGCGTGCAGATCGCCTTCGTCGACACGCCCGGGCTGCATCGCGGGCAGCGGCGCGCGCTGAATCGGGCGATGAACCGCACGGCGGCTGCCGCGCTGGCCGATGCCGATCTCGTAGTGTTCGTGGTCGAGGCTCTTCGCTGGACGGAGGAGGATGCGGTCGCGCTCGAGCGAATCGTACGCTGCGGCAGACCGGTCCTTGCCGTCGTCAGCAAAATCGATCGTGTCCGGCCACGGGACCGCTTATTGCCCTTCATCGACGAACTGGCGGGCCGGACCGACTTCCGCGACATCGTGCCGGTGTCGGCGCTGCGCGCCGACAATCTCGAGCGCCTGCTCGCGGTCATCGCCAGGCACCTGCCCGAATCGCCGCAGCTCTTTCCTGCCGACTTAGTGACCGATCGCGACCTGCGGTTCCGCATCGCGGAGATCATTCGCGAGAAGCTCACGCTCGAGCTGAACCAGGAGGTGCCGTACGGTATCGCAGTAGAGGTGGAATCGCTGACCCGCGAGGAGGGTCGGGTCGTTGTCTCTGCGGTGATCTGGGTGGACCGTCAAGGCCAGAAACCGATCGTCATAGGCACGGGCGGGGCGCGTCTCAAGCGCGTCGGAAGCGCTGCGCGCCGCGAGCTCAATGCTCTGACCGGCGAGCGTTTCCACCTGACGCTCTGGGTCAAGGTCCGCGAAGACTGGGCGGACAACGCGCAGGCGCTGCGCGCACTCGGACTCGAATGACGGGCGCGCGCAAGCGCGAGAGCCTGCACGCGGCATTCGTGCTGCATCACCGGCCGTGGCGCGACACCAGCCGCATCCTCGAGGTCTTTACCCGAGACCATGGGCGATTGACACTGTTCGCGCGTGGCGCGCGTGGCGCGCGTGCGCCACTGGCGTCGGTCCTGTTGCCGTTCCAGCCGCTTCTGGTCGCATGGAGCGGGCGTGGCGATGCAGGTCAGCTCACACGCGCCGAAGCGGTGACCGCACCGCTACTGCCGCCGGCAGCCGTCATGCCCGCTTACTATCTCAGCGAACTCGTGTTGCGGTTGACGACGCGCCACGATCCGCTGCCGGCGCTGTTCGACGCCTATACGGAAGCCGTGGAGGCGCTACGCGCCGGTGCCGAGCCGGCGCGACCGTTGCGCATGTTCGAGAAGCGCCTGCTCGATCTGCTGGGCTACGGCATCGACCTGCTGCGCGAGGCGCGCAGCGGCGAACCGATAGAGCCCGGGCGGCAGTATCATTTCACCCCGTCCGAGGGTCTGCGTGTGCTCGATGCCGCGGCGGGGGCGACGCGGGAGAACGGTCTTGCGGGCAGCTCGCTGCTCGAACTGCACGCCGGGACGCTGGCGGATTCGCGCAGCCTCGACGATGCACGCCGACTGCTCCATGCGGCGCTGGCGCCACTGCTCGAGGGCCGCGAGCTCGCCACCCGCGCCGTCGCTCGCTCGGTGTCGAGCCGTCGGCGTTCGCGGCGCCCGAGCGGTTACCAGTAAGCTGTCAGGAGGATTCCGTGTCCGCGATCGCGTTGGGCGTCAACATCGACCATGTCGCCACGCTGCGCCAGGCGCGCCGTGCCCGTTATCCGGATCCCGTGCACGCCGCTCTCGCGGCCGAACAGGCGGGTGCGGACAGCATCACGCTGCACCTGCGCGAGGATCGGCGTCACATTCAGGACGCGGACGTGTTCGCGCTCGCCGGGCTGTTGCAGACTCGCATGAACCTTGAAATGGCCGTAACGGAGGAGATGCTCGCGATCGCACGGCGCGTCAGACCGGCTGACTGCTGCCTGGTGCCCGAGCGACGCGCCGAGGTCACGACCGAGGGTGGGCTCGACGTGGCCGCCCAGCAGGCGCGGCTCCGCGAAAGCTGCGCGCTGCTGGCCTCGTCCGGCATCCGCGTAGCGCTGTTCATCGATCCGGAGCCGCGGCAGATCGAGGCCGCGGCGGCGGTGGGCGCGCCGGTCATCGAGCTGCACACGGGATCTTATGCCGAGGCACACGGCAGTGGCCAAGCCGTCGAGCTCGAGCGGCTGCGGGCCGGGGCGAGACTCGCAGCGAGTCTTGGGCTTGAAGTGCACGCCGGGCACGGCCTGCATTATCACAACGTCCAGCCGGTCGCCGCGATTGCGGAGATCGTCGAACTGAACATCGGCCACGCCATCATCGCGCGGTCAGTGTTCTGCGGGCTGCCGGCAGCCGTGCGCGACATGCGTGCACTGATGCAGGCGGCTCGCGCATGATATTCGGGATAGGTGTCGACGTGCTCGAGTCAAGGCGCGTGGACGACGTCTACGGCCGCTACGGCGAGCGCTTCGTCGAGCGTCTGCTGATGCCGGCCGAGCGCGAGCAGCTCGCGCGCACGCGGCGTCCGCAGCGGTTCCTGGCCATGCATTTCGCTGCCAAGGAAGCGATCGTGAAGGCCATGGGCACCGGCTTCGCTCACGGCGTGTGGATCCGCGACATTGGCGTGGTGCAGAACGCGTGGGGGCGGCCCGAGATCGTCTATTCGGAACGAGGGGAAAGCGTGCGGCGTGTGCTCGGCATCGGTGCAGGGTACGTGACGCTCACCGACGAGGCCGGACTCATCGTCGCGGTAGCCGTGTTGCTGAGGGCGGCAGCATGAACGTACTCGTATTCGACATCGAGACGATCCCCGATCTCGACTACGGTCGGCGAGTGCTCGGCCTCGACGGCCTGACCGACGAGCAGGTAGGCAAGGCGATGTTTTCACTGGCGCGCAACGAGCGGGGCAGCGAATTCGTGTCGCACGAGCAGCAGCGCATCGTGGCAATCTCGTGCGTGCTGCGCGCGCGGGATAGCCTGAAGGTCTGGAGTCTCGGCGATCCGCAGTCTGGCGAGGCCGAACTCGTGCAGCGGTTCTTCGATGGCATCGAACGCTACACGCCCGATCTGGTCTCTTGGAACGGCGGTGGCTTCGATCTGCCAGTGCTACATTACCGTGCCATGCGGTGGGGCATCGCGGCACCGCGCTACTGGGAGACGGGAGCCGAGGATCAGAGCTTTCGCTTCAACAACTACCTGAGCCGCTACCACTGGCGCCACCTCGATCTGATGGACGTGCTGTCGGGGTACCAGTCACGCGCGCGGGCGTCGCTGGCGAGCGTCGCGGCGCTGCTCGGGCTGCCGGGCAAGCTTGACTTCTCGGGAGCGCAGGTCTGGGATGCCTGGCTCGCCGGCAACCTCGCAGGGATCCGCCGCTACTGCGAGACGGACGTGCTCAACACCTGGCTGATCTACTTGCGATTCGAGCGCATGCGCGGCCGCCTTTCGCCACAGCGCGAAGACGAGGAGATCGACCGCGTCCGTCAGCTGCTCGAGGAGTCCGACGAGCCCCATTTCGGCGAGTTCCTCGAGGCCTGGGACGCCGCTGCGGAATGAAGCCGGCGCTCGGACCGCCCGAGGAGGGCGAGGTGAGCGGCCTCAATCAGGAGGGCGCCGGCGTGCTTCGCGACGGCAAGACGGTCTTCGTGCCTGGCGCGCTGCCCGGCGAGCGCGTGCGCTACCAGCGTCGGGCGAGGCACCGCCAGCACGACGAGGGCGAGCTACTCGAGCTGCTCAGGTCTGCTCCCGACCGCGTCGCGCCGCGCTGTCCTCATTTTGGAGTCTGTGGCGGCTGCGCGCTGCAGCATCTGGACCCGTCCGCGCAGCTCGCGCTCAAGCAGCGTGAGGTCGCCGAGGCGCTGCGACGTATCGGCCGGTGCCAGCCGCTGCGCTGGCTCGAGCCGCTGCGCGGACCGGTCTGGAATTACCGGCGCCGGGCGCGTCTAGGCGTCAAGTACGTGGTCAAGAAAGATCGCGTGCTGGTGGGGTTCCGCGAGCGGCGCGGGCGCTACGTCGCCGAGCTCACGGGCTGCGAGGTTCTTGCGCCCCCAGTGAATCGGCTGTTCGCACCGCTGGCGAAGCTGATCGGGTCGTTGTCGATCCGCGAGCGGCTACCGCAGATCGAAGTCGCGATCGCCGATTTGACCGTGCTCGTGATGCGCGTGCTCGCGCCGCCGTCGGTGGCCGATCGCGAGCTACTCGCCAAGTTCGAGCGCGATCACGAGTGCCGGATCGTGCTGCAGAGCGGCGGTCTCGACAGCGTGGTCGCACTGGATGGGAGCGCGGCACCGACGCTGCGCTATCCGCTACCGGAGTTCGGGCTCGACCTCGAGTTCCGGGCTACCGATTTCATCCAGATCAATGCCGAGGTCAATCGCCTGTTGATCGGCTTTGCGATCGATCAGCTCGGATCGCTGCGCGAGGCGCGGGTGCTGGACCTCTTCTGCGGTCTAGGCAACTTCACTCTGCCGCTAGCCACGCGGGCCACTTCAGTCACGGGTATCGACGGCGATGCCGGTCTCGTCGAATGCGCGCGGCGCAATGCCCGCCGTCATGGGCTCGGCAACGCCGACTTCCACGTCGCGGACCTCATGGACGGAGCGGTTGCCGACGCGTCGTGGGCGCGCGGGCCGTTCACTCACGTGTTGCTCGATCCGCCGCGGGCCGGCGCGCGCGAAGTCCTGCCGCTCGTCGCGGGACTCGCACCGCGGCGGGTGGTCTATATATCCTGTCACCCCGGCAGCCTCGCCCGCGACGTCGGTCTGCTCGTGCACGAACACGGCATGCGGTTGCTGGCCGCCGGAGTGGTTGACATGTTCCCGCAAACGACGCACATCGAGTCGGTCGCGATCCTCGAGCCCGGGGGACGCAGCCGATGACCCTGGGTCCGCTCATGATCGACCTCGCCGGGACGGAGCTGTCGGCCGAAGAGCGGGAGCTGCTGCGGCACCCGCTCGTTGGCAGCGTGATCCTGTTCGCGCGCAACTTCCGCGATCCGTTGCAACTCACGCGGCTCGTCGCCGACATCCACGCCGCGTCTACGCCGGCGCCCATCGTCGCGGTCGACCACGAAGGTGGCCGCGTGCAGCGCTTCCGTACCGGCTTCTCTATCCTCCCGTCAGCGCGACGCATCGGACACGAGTACGACCGTAGCCGCGAGATCGGTCTTGCATGGGCCCGTGAACTGGGCTGGCTCATGGCCGCCGAACTGCGCGCCGCCGGTGTCGATCTGTCGTTCGCGCCCTGTGTCGATCTCGATTACGGGGTCAGCGAGGTCATCGGCGACCGTGCCTTTCACGCGCGTTCCGAGGCGGTCGCCGAACTGTCGGTGGCGTACATGCACGGCATGCGCGATGCCGGCATGGTGGCGACGGCCAAGCACTTTCCGGGTCACGGCGCAGTGGTGGCCGACTCGCACGTCGCGCTGCCGGTCGATCGTCGGGCACTCGTCGACCTGGAGCCCGATCTCGCGCCGTATCGACTGCTCATCGCCAATGGTCTCGCGGGCGTCATGGTCTCGCACGTCGTTTACCCGGACGTCGACTCGAAGCCGGCGAGCCTCTCGCGGCGGTGGATTCGCGGCGTGCTGCGCGACCAGCTGCGTTTCCAGGGCGTGGTGTTCGCCGACGATCTGTCGATGAAGGGCGCTGCGGCGGCAGTCGGCGATGTGGTCGAGAGGGCTCGGCTTGCGCTCGAGGCGGGCTGCGACGTGCTGCCGGTCTGCAATGACCGTGCTGGCGTGTTGACACTGCTCGCCCGCGCCGACGTCGCCGCCGATGGCGCCGCGGCCCTGCGTCGC
>CAZAWM010000058.1:0-15814 GCA_964488605.1 uncultured Steroidobacteraceae bacterium
GGCTGGCCGAACTGCTCCTGGTCGGCGATGATCTGCAGCAGGATCGAGCGGGTGATGTCCTCGCCGCTCTTGTCCTCGACCACCTTGATCCGCTCGCCGGCGACGATCAGCTTGCGCAGGTCCTCGAGCGTGACATGGCGGCTCGATGCGGCATCGTAGAGCCGTCGGTTCGCGTACTTCTTGATGACGCGTTCTTCGCCCACGGCCCTAGTCTAGCGCGGCTTCTGGCGGTGCAATAAAGAAAGGGGCGGGCACGAGGGGGTGTGCACCGCCCCTGAGGGGGGACGTTTTCCGCTACCGATCCGAGACCGGCCGGCGTGGCCCGCGACGGAGGGCGGCGCGCCCGGAATCGGGGTCGGTCAGGCGCTCTGGCGGGTCGCGGCCGTCAGCTCGTCGTTGGCCGCCTCGAACCACTTCGCGTAATCGGCCTGCGTCGTCTGCGCGAGCTTGACCCAGTCGTGGGTGCGGCTGGTCTGCTTCGAGACGAACTCCGAGGCGAGCTGCGCGTGCTTTTGCGCCAGCTCGGCAGGGTCCTTGGCGCCGACTGCAGCCTTCGCCGCGGCGATGCTGAACTCGACGGCCTCGCCGAGCGCGGCATACCCTTCCCGGACCGCACGCTCATAGCTGCGGACAGAGAGCTGGCCCAGTTCGATGAAGGGACCCATGGCGCGCTTCTGGAAAGCGAGCATCGCGTTGAAATCTGGAATCTGCTGGCTCATCGGTCTCTCCCGGTGATGTGTTGGGGGTACTATAGCAGCCGTTAGTATGCAATGCAAAAAATTTTTGGTGTACTGGCGTGACCCCGATCAAAAATATAAAATCTTTATTAATCAATCATCTATAATATGCCTAATTCATGCCGACCGCCCGCGATGCGGTTCCGGCTTTTGCAACGCGAGAGGTCAGGATGAGCGACACGAGCGGCGAGATCAATTACTGGACGGACGTTTACCTGAAGGGCCAGGAGGAATTCCTGCGCCGCTGGAACGAGATCGCGAGCGGCAAGGGCGCCGCCGGATCGACCAGCGGTGCGCAGGCCACGGGCAGCTTCACGCTACCGCCAGGCTGGCCCAACTGGGCCGAACTGTTCAGCGCCGGACTGGTCGGTCCCAGCGCCGAGCTGATCCGTCGCTACGTCGCCCTCTACGAGCAGTACCTGACCGCGACGCGCGCGCTGACCGAGGCGTTCAGCAAGGCGATGGCGCAGCCCGACCCGCTCGCGCGCTCGCAGGAGTTTGCCAACGCGCTGTTGCAGTCGCAGAGCCAGTTCATGCAGTTCTGGCAGTCGATGTTCTCGCTGGATCCGGCGGCCGCGGGAACCACGACCACGCTCGGTGGCGGTCTGCCGTGGCTCAGGGCCTGGTCGCGCGACATGGGGGCCGGGCGCCTCAGCATGGCCGACGTGCCAGCGCTCGGTCTGACGCGCGAGCGCCAGGAAGCGCTGCAGCGGCTGCAGCGCCTGTTCACCGATTACTTCGAGCAGCACGGTGCGCTCGCGATGCTCTGGAACGAGGTGATCGCCGATGCGCTCAGACGTCTCGGCGAGACGATGGCCGCGCGCTTCCAGAAAAACGAACTACCGCAGACCCCACGACAGCTCTATGACCTTTGGGTCGAATGCGCCGAGGCCGCCTATGCAAACATGGCCCATAGTCCCCGATACGCCAAGGCGCAGGCGGAGCTCGGCAACACGGTCGCGAAGATGCGCATCGAACAACGTGCGCTGATCGAGTCGGTAAGCCGCGAGCTCGATCTGCCGACCCGTTCGGAACTCAACACCGTCCATCGCCGGCTCAAGGACATGAAGGCGGAGCTGCGTCGGCTGCGCGCCGAACTCGACCGTGCCAAGCCGCCGCGCACGACCGGCACCCGCGCCGCCAAACCCCGTGCCGACCTGCCAAACTGAGCCGCGCCCACCGAGGTACCGATCATGACTGACCCGAAATTCGATCCCCAGGTCGCGATGCGCGAGCTCGTCGACTTCAGCCAGAAGTTCGCCAAGGGCATCCCCGCGCTGCAGGCCGCCGCCGGCGTCGAGGTCGGCTGCTCCGAGCGTGAAGCCGTGTTCCGCGACGACAAGGTCACTCTCTATCGCTTCAAGCCGATCGCGAAGCCCGCCGGCGTCACGCCGGTGCTTATTGCGTACGCGCTCGTCAACCGGCCTTACATGATGGATCTGCAGTCCGATCGCTCATTGATCCGCCGGCTGCTCGAGCAGGGTCTCGACATTTACCTGATCGACTGGGGCTACCCGGACGGCGCCGATCGCTTCCTCGACCTCGACGACTACATCAACGGCTTCATCGATCGCTGCGTGCAGTTCATCCTCGATCAGCACGGCATCGACAAGCTCAACCTGCTCGGCGTCTGCCAGGGCGGCACCTTCAGCCTCTGCTACGCCGCGCTGCACCCCGAGCGGATCAAGAACCTCGTGACCATGGTCACGCCGGTCGATTTCAAGACGCCCGAGAACCTGCTTTCGAAATGGGCGCAGGACATGGACGTCGATACCGTCGTCGCTTCGAGCGGCAACGTCTCGGGCGAGATGCTCAATGTCGCCTATGTCTCCCTGATGCCGTTCCGGCTCATGCAGCAGAAGTACGTCAGTCTCGTCGACATGCTCGGCGATCCGAAACAGGTCGAGAACTTCATGCGCATGGAGAAGTGGATCTTCGACAGCCCGGACCAGGCTGGCGAGGCGTTCCGTCAGTTCACGAAGTGGTTCTTCCAGGAGAACCGGCTCATCAAGGGCACGGTCGAGCTCGGCGGCCAGAAAGTGGACCTCAAGAACATCACGATGCCGGTGCTGAACATCTTCGGCAAGCAGGACCACCTCGTGCCGCCGTCGGCATCCATTCCTCTCGGCAGTTATGTCGGTACGAAGGACTATACGGCCTTCGAGATGGACGTCGGGCACATCGGCATGTACGTTAGCGGCAAGTCGCAGAAGCAGTTGCCGGAGACCCTCGCGAAATGGCTGAAGGATCGGGAGTAAAGACCATCGAAGCTACTGGCGCCGCCGCGGCGGCGCTCGCCTCGCTGATGGCCCGGGTCGGACAGGAAGTCCACGTCAGCGACTGGCTCACCGTCACGCAGGATCGCGTTAACGCGTTCGCGGCCGCAACGGACGACCAGCAATGGATCCACGTCGATCCGGCGCGTGCGAAGGCCGAATCGCCCTACGGCGCGACCATCGCGCACGGCTATCTGACGTTGTCGCTGCAGATTCCGCTGCGCGGTCTCGTGCAGGAGGGCCGCCCGTTCCTGCCCGGCGCGAAGAACGTCGTCAATTACGGGCTCAACAAGCTGCGCTTTCCGAACGCGGTGCGCGTCGGCAGCCGGATCCGCGGTCGCTTCACGCTACTCGCCGCCGAGGCCGTCGCGCCCAACGTGCTGCAGATCACCGAGAGCTATACGGTCGAGATCGAAGGACAGGGCAAACCTGGCTGCGTCGCCGAGAGCATCATGCGCGTGACGTTCTAGCGCTGCAGCGCGCCGCGTTACGGGCGCGGCTCGATCTGCCTGAGGCGGAACGCCTCGCGAAACCGCGACCTGTCGTATCGCGAATCGTCGGCCAATGCGCGAAACAGACGATCGACGTCGCTATCGAGCTGCGACTGCAGTCCTGCTTCCTCTACGAGCAGCGCCATTCCCATCGCGGCCTGCTCCGCTGCAGTGTAATCGGTATATTCGCCACGCTGCGCTGATCTGGCCAGCGCATCGAGCATCGCCCGCGCGCTGGCGGTACCGAGCGGCCGCGTAGCTATCTCGCGTTCCGCCGCAGTCAACCATCGCAGCAGCTCCCGCTTCGCCGCTGGCGCTTTGGTCGGATCGGCCACCGACTGCTGCCACGCCCGGCGGGCGAGGATCAGGCGTGGCGCGACTTCCGATTTCAGGCCAGCCAGTGCGGCGCTCAGCATGCGCAGGGCCGAATCGTCGTATCGCAGGCTGCCTGGCGGCAACTCGTCGTCGGCTGCCTCTGGCCAGTCATGGACGCGCATCGAGCGGTGGCAGGAGAAACAGTTGTAGATTCCAAACTCGGGCAACCCGCCGGGCGTCGGTCGGGAATGGGCATCGACCATGGCGACTCGCAGTCGTGCCGCCTCCAGCAGTCCCGCGAGCCACACCGCGCTGGCGCTGGCGACGGTCTTGCGCCGGCGGTAATCGGCATCGCGACGGAAATGTTCGCGACCGCCGTCGACACGCCAGATTTCGGTAAAGGAGTCCAGTTCGAAGGACAGACGCGGATGGCCCGCTGCCATCATTGCGTGCGTGACGAACCGGTCGCGGTCGCCGAGGTGGCATCCGGTGCAGACTCTGGCGCGCACCGCCGGATCGTCGAGCCGCTGCAGACCGCGCTCGGTCAGGGCCGAGCGGGACACGATCGCGTGTTGACGATGTTCCGCGATCCACTTCTCGGCCGAACCGTGGCAGGCCTCGCAGCCTACGCCGTCGTCGAGCTGGAACTTCATGTCCCGTAGCTCGGGCGACGGGTTATCGGTGTGGCAATCCAGGCAGGTCTTTGCCTCGATCGGATTGCCGAGCCCGAGACGACGCGCCATCTCAGCAGACCTGCGGCTCCGCAGCGTATCGTAGGCCCGCGAATGCGGATCGAAGCTCGACCAGGTTACGTACTCGTTCTGCAATACCTGCGTAGCCGTCAGCGGCCGTGCGGATCCGTGGCAGAAGCTCTGTGCGCAGCTCGCGACCCCGAGTCGCTTCCAAGCGGGGCTCTGCGCCAGGACCGGCGCGATTCCGATAGCCGCGGCAACCACTGTCGCTGCAATGGCTCTCATTTCGACATCTCGGCGATATCGTCTTCGACAAACCATGGTTTGCCGTCACGATCCAGATAAAGCCGCTGCATTTCGGCCAGGTTCAGCGGCCGGGCTCCACGCCTACCGAACACGGCGACCTGTCCGCCGGTCTCGTCGACGGCGCGATCCCGTTCCAGCGGTCTCGACAATGACAGCGCTGGCGTCGCGGTCGGATAGTACGCGATCAGTTCCGGGCGGGGCTCAGGCGCAAAGCCGTAAAAGTTCGGCTGCGACTCGGGGCTCGTCAACTGCACGACCTTGAGTCCACCCACACCGTCCGCAACATAGGCAAACAACGATGCATTGGTTGACGCCACGATCACGTCGCGCGCATCGCGTAGACCTCCATCGGCATTCCACAGCCGATACAGTCGGGGTCGGGTCGGCCGCTCGACGTCGATGATCGCAAGCCCTTCACGACCGTTCGCGACGAAAGCCCAGGTCCGCGACACGAACAGCTTTCCAGCGTGTTGCAGCGGAACCCGCGCCTCGCGGAGGAGGCGCGGCGATGCCGGTCGTGTGACATCCACGACATCGAGACCTGCACCACTCGTCACGAACAGGTAGCGGAACTGCACCATCGAGGCGATTGCCCCGGGAACATCCACCACTCCCAGGAGCCGTGGACGCAGCGGATCGGCGAGACTCAGGACGACGATACCCTTCGGCGTGCTGACGTAGACGTCGTCGCCGGCTACCGTGGCGTGACGAGCGCCGTTCAGTATCCCGTCAGGATTCCAAGTCAACGCCCGCTTGAGAAAGTTATTGCGAAACTCCCCATCGGCCAGGGTATTCACGTCGACGAGGATCAGTCCTTCCTCGGCATCCGTGACGATCGCGTATGAATAGATCGGCCGAAACGGCTGTTCGAGGTTCTGCGTCTGCATGTAACGGCAGTCGGGTGGCGCCGTGCGCCCAGCGAGTAAAGGCGGTGAGACGCAGGTGTTCATCCGTTCCGGATGTACCGGCTGCGTGGTCGGCAGGACGACGCACGTCGCATTTCGCGATTCGATCCGCGTGTCGTGCCCTAGGCGCGAGAAAGGCGCTTCGATCAACCTCTGGCTGACGCCCTTGTTGCCTATCGATGCCACGTCATAGACACGCATGCCACGCGGCCCTTCGGCGGCAAAGAGATACTCGCCACGCAACTGCACGCAGTGGGCGGAGCCAGAGCTGTTCTGCGCACCTTCATTCAGTCGACGGCCTCGCGCGAGATGTTCGCGCCACCACTTCGGATAAGCGTAGCGGTGCAGGTAGCTACCGACGACCGCCTGCGGTTCATCCCACTCGGTCACCTTGACCGCGACGACCGCTCTGTCGGTGCCGACGTAGGCGTGAAAGCCGACGAGGTTGATGAACTGCGTGCCCTGCCCGAGGGTTTGCGCCATCACCGCGTTGTTGTCGTCCTTCTTCGAGAGGTGACAGTCGGAGCAGACCCGTGTCTCGGTCGTCCGTTCGGTGTGCGGGTAGTGGGCATTCATCGCCTGCGAGCTGTAGCCCGATGCGGAAATGGGCGGCTGCTGGACGTAGATGCGTTCGCGATTGGCATTGACTGACGACAACACCAGCGCCGACGACGATCGCACGGGTGCGATCTTGCTGCCTTCCGCCGGGCCGCGACGGCCGAGTATGAAGATTTCTTCTCGAGCGACTTGCGGATTGTAGGTGGCGTAGTTGCGCGTGAAGTCACCTTCGTAATGGTGCCGCGCGGTCTTCCAGTTTGCCTCGATTGGCAGGTGACAACCGCCGCAGCTCGGCGTCCACGACGTATGACAGGCATAGCTCTCCATGTCATCGTCTTTGTGGACCAGCATTTGCACGGGGATATCCGGACCCCATTTCTGCGTGTGCGTATCCCGCGACATCAGTTTTGCCCTTGCCGCCTTGGGGTTGTAACTCGGATCGCCGGGGGTCACTGTTCTCTTGACCAGCGACACTTCCCACTCGAGCCGAGGGTCGACGACGGAACGCTGGATCAGGCGGTCGCCGATCCACTCGAAGCGCTTGCGTCCATCGGGATTGCGCAGCATCGCGAGGTTCAGCCCCGCGGGGCCGGCCGCGGGTCCGGAGGTCCGCAGCGTCGGCAAGGCCGTCGCCGTGCCATGGCAGTCCTTGCACTCGATTTCCACCGCCTGCCCGACCTCTCCGTAGATGTGACCGTTGCCGTGACTGTCCTGAGCAAAATGGCAATCGACGCAATGCATCCCCTTCTGCACGTGAATCGAGTTCAAATGAACGGCCTTGCGGAACTTGTCCGGATCGTCGTTCGCGATGATGCGACCTTGCGCATCGAGGAGATTCCCTTTTCGATCGCGCTTGTAGATTGCGCGAAAGTTCCAGCCATGGCCGTGATAGTCCGCGAACTGCGTGTCGCGAGCACGAGGGTTGACGTCCGTCCAGACACGCTTGAGGAACTGCAGATCCGCCCAGTTGCCGCGCGGCGCAGCCCCTTCCGGATTGCGATCGAGAACCCACCGCATTTCTGCGGCGCTCGGAAACCGCTGTTCTTTCGGCCACATCAACGGCGCGTCGGATTCGTAATCCCACATCGTGTAGCCGAGCATGCTGTTCAGAAACATGTTCGGCTGGTGCATGTGACACGTCATGCACTGGCTTGTCGGTATCGATCGCGTAAACCTATGCGCGAGCGGGTGACCCGGCTCGGTGCGCGGGATCGTCGGATCGGCGGTCTGTGTATCGCCGTCGTGCCCGAACACCGCATAGGGGCCCGCATGGCGCGGATCGCGGTCGTTGGCGTACACGACATGACAGGCGCTGCAGCCAGACGAGCGGTAATCTCCGGGCTGGTCGTTCGTACCGAGAAACCACATCGTCGGATCGTTGAGACGCGTCTTGTGTATGTTCAGGACCGGGACGGCGATGCGAGCGCCGGTGCCTGGCCCGCGCGCGCTTTGCCTGATGTCCGGTCGACCCGGCTCCTCGAGGCGCTGAATCTGTCCGACGACGTTCGGCAGGCCGATCTCGGGAAAGGTGTTGAGGATGTTGCGTCCTCCGCGCTCGAAGACGCGAAAGATATCGGCGGGCGCAAGATTCTCCCATCGCGGCAATGGCACCAGGAACGGTAGTACACCGTGCCGCTGCGCTTCGGCTTCATCGACTGGTGGGCCGTTGACGATTGCCGTTCGCCCGTCGCGCAGATAAAACTCGCCCAGAATGTAGCGCTTGTATGGCAGCAAGCCGTTGTTGTAGGCCGCGCCGCCCCAAAGCATCGCCGTCGTCGCCATCAGACTGCGCTCGGCAGCTTCAACGATCGGCAGGTGGCAGGCGCCGCAGCTTTCTCGGGCGACTCTGAGATCCCCGGGGTTGACGAAGCGCACGAACTCCGGCGCCTCGCGATTCAATAGCGTGTAGGTTCGCTCTGGAATGCGACTGGACCCTCCGCCCCACGCATCGGGATATCGGGGCAGTACGTGAGCGCGGTCACGCACCGAAACATAGTCGGCACGCGTCGCCCGCTGACCGGGCGCACCGACCGGGGGTCCCATCCAGCGAACCGTAGGGTTGCCGCCATGACAGTCGGTGCAGCCGAGCACCACGGCGGGACTCGCGTGCATCGTTTTCGCGTCGGTGTCGGTGTGACAGGAGACGCAGCCGACGCTCTTCGCTTCGGCCTCGGCGGCGGTCTGCTGCGCTGGAGCCGGCGCGGCGAGCACCCCAGCGGCAGCGTAATCGCGCTGCACGCCGCGCCGCTTCTCGGCTGACCACGCCGGTGACGCCGCGAGCAGCAGCAACCCGCAGAGCGGTAGTACCAGCGAACGTTTTGCAAACCTTGGCATGCTGTCAGTATTGGAGAACGAGGTTGCCGAGCACCGAATAGGGCCGCTCGCTGCCGTACAGTTGCCGAAAACCGCGATAAGGCAACAACGATGCCGCGGAGAGGCGTGCGACGACGTTCTGCGTCGCGAAGGGACGCCAGATCAGCGAGGCGGAAACGTCCATACCGATCGATCGATCGATCGGTGCCTGCGCTCGAGCGACCTCGAGCACGCTGACGTCAGTGAAACCAAGGTAGTTGGCATTGACGGCCAGTCGCATCCGCGGTGTCAGGTCGATGTCCGCGCCGACGCCAAGCAGAGCGGTGCCTGGATTGACGAAATTGGATTGACCGTACTCTTTCGAGGAACGCAGCGAGTTCAGCAGACCGTTACGTGCCGACAGGCCGACCCTGCCGCCGCCAATCAGCGGTACGGGCTGCCGAATCCAGAAGCTCGTGTCGGCACCGGCAAAAAGTGGGTTCTCGAAGATTGCGTCGAATCCCGTCGCGCGATCATCGAAGGGGTCGCGATCGCCGCTCGCGTACAGAAAAGACAGTCGCGCGCGAATCCAGCTGAAGTCGCGCGATAGTTCGGTGGCCACGAATGCGGCACGTATCTGCTCACGCCGACCCGAAAACGGGCCCCGCTCGATCTGACCTGCGGCCAGATATAAAGACGCACTGAGGTTGTACGAACCCAGATGCCCGTCGCCATTGGCACCGACATAGGTCACTCGGTAATCCGAGCCCTGCTCTCTGCCGAGAGAAGCCGGGCGCTGGAGGATCCCATGATCATCGTACTGGAATTCATCGCCCTCGCGGTTGCTGTTATGGACCGCGGTCACCTGAGTCGTGAAGCCAAGTCGAGGCCAGTCCTGCACGTAGAGGTTACCGGCGACCAGCGTGTCGTTGCGTAGCGCCGCAGCGCCTCTCTGCACGACATCGTTGAGCTGCGTAGTCGCGTCCTTGTCGAAACGGACGAACCACCCCAAATTGTATTGATACCGGTTGTTGGCCCGCGTACCGAATAGCCGTATACCGAGTGGAGAATCGTTGAATAGAAAGCCGCGAAAGTCCGTTGTGAATGGCTGGATCCCGATGCGCAGACTGTCGAAATCGTATCGCTCGGAAACATCGCGCAGATGCCTGTCGATGAAAAGGCTCTGTATGCCGAGCACTGCTTCCGTTCGCGAGCGTCCAAAGTCGGGATTGGCCTTGACCAGACCTCTCTCGCGCGCTCGGACGTGGGCGATATTGAATACCGGGATGAAGCGAAATTCATACTCCGGCGGCTTGAAAACGGTATTTCCCTTGTAGACGACGAGCTCAGCGAGCAGGGTTTGGGCCGCAACGAGCTGTTCACCTCGTCCGATCAGGTCGAGACTGTCGGCGCGATCCGTCACCGCTGCACCGACTGGAACAGGGAAGCGACGCGGCTCAAGGACTGTGTCCGAGACGCCGGTGAAACTGACGAACCAGTCCTCGCCGAATACCGGTCGATCGCCTTTGAGCCAGTTGTTGCCGTGATAGGGGTCGCGTATCGATTCCGGGTAACCCAGGGCCGAGACGAGGCGCCAACGATCGGGGACGACGAACGGATCGCCGGCTGCGCCCGCTTCCGCAGCGGGCAAGCGCGTCGGATCGCACGGTTCGGCGACATAGGGCGCAGGCTCGGCAGTGGTGCTTCGGCGGCTAGTCACGACCGGTTCGATTCGCGGACAACGCCGAGCGGCGCCAAGTTCATCGGCCTGCGATTGCGTGTCCATCGCCGCTGGCATCGCGCAGGAGACGGAACCTATGCTTGCCGCCACCACGCAGAGCAGCGCGCACCTGAAGGAACGGCGCCGATCAGAAGCCATCGCAGACTCCGCTCTGATCGGTATCGATGAAAGGCGCCTGCGGACAGCCGACGTATCGCAACCGCACGCCCGCTGGCGCCAGCCGGTCGGAACGCAGATCAGCCGGTGCATGCCCTACACCAGCGAGTCGGGCCTCGACTACTGCGAGAAACGAGATCAGGTCATCCTGATCCACGCCGTCGCCGGACACCCCGATCGCTCCCACGAGCTGGCGCCCTCGATAAATGGGAACGGATCCTGGAAAGATCTGCATGCCGTTGGCCAGACCTGCAATCGCGCCACTGTTCACGAACCCGGTATCGAAGCCACCAACGCCAGTGCAGTTCTGCGGTACGTCCGGTGCCAGTCCGAGCACGAAACCGATATGCTGAATCAGCGCATTATGAACCAGGTCGAGTTGCAGGCCGGTCGCGAAAGGACTCCAACGGGTTACGGCCGCACTCAGCGGTCCCGGAGCGGAACCATTGACGCCGTCGGGGTAGAACGGTCGCGCCAGATTACCGATAGCGCGCGCGGTAAACGCGATCTGTCCATCGGCGAGCCCATTCGGCAGGCCGAGAAACGTGCGCAGATCGACCACATACTGCCCCGGCGCGCGCCGCTGACGTACCGTCAGCGCACCGTCCAGGAAAACGGCGTCGGGCAAGGCTGCCAAACGTATTGCAGCATCGGCGCGGGAGAAGAACGCCGCCGTGCGGGCTTTCTGGAGCGAGACATCGACGCCGAATACCGGAGCGTCACGAGAACGGACGATCCCCAGTACGACCCCGTGACTGTCCACGAGGGAAATCGTCACGCGCGCGGGCGTTCCCAACGGACGCCGTATCTGGGCGCGCGTCCGGTTGGCGACGCGCAGCGCGGCCCGCAGCAGCTCGGTTGACTCTTGCGCGCTGAGTGCGCCGGCGAGTTCCGTTCCGGCGCGGGGCCGGAACCTCTCGTTCCCAGCGGCGTCGACTAGGACGAAGGCATCGAGCCCGGGGAAGTCCAGGGAATCGGCGCGCACGCCAGAAGCCGTCGTACCGAACGCCGTCCCGGAGCGAATCGCGGCGGAAGTATATCCGGGCACCGCCACGAGGCTACCGGCGGTTCCCAAAAGCGTTGCGAACGGCGGAGCCATTCTCGGTGCCGAAACTAAGTCGGACGTGTCAGCGTCACTGAAGCGCAAGGTCTTGCCGTCTGCCGTGATTCGATCGGCGCGCCGATCCTGCGGTGCTGCAAAACCAAACGCAGCCGCTACCGCAATCGCTTCATCGGTGTCTTCGTCGCGGTCGGAGATGTCCAGATCGAGGCCATAGCGACCGTCAGCTGCGATTCCGACCCCTCCTACCACGGTGCCGCTCTTGTAGAGCGGGAATCCGCCAGCATCGGCAGCGAGCCCAAGCGGCGATCGTGCAGGCCCCGGCCCCGCTCCTCCGCCCGTAAAGCGGTTGAGCAGATCCGAGCAGGGTAGTTGGCTGAACTGCACACCAAAGAGCGGCCCGCTTGGCGCAAGCAGCTCGCGGGGATTGAAGTGTTCCTGAATGATCTGGCTGGCCGTGCGCGTCGAAAAGGCGTTGCCCTCGGTGGACAGGAACGCTCCGGTCTGCGCCTTGGCAATTGCGGCCAGGCTTGAGGGCACGATGTTTACTTGTTCGAGCCCGTCTGGCACGTTCGGCTGGCGGCCACTTGCTATGCGTACAGTCGGGCTCACACCGTTCATCGCGAATACGCCGAGCACGTTTCCGACGCGGTCGACGATCGCGATCGTCGCAGGGACACCGCGCGCCTGCGCCTCCGTGACCGCCTGCGCGATCACCTGCTCGACGTCCGTCACCGAGAGAAAGGTGGCGGCCGAGGCGCAGCTACCACTGCAATCGGTGTTGAGCGGAGGCGCTGCCGGATCCGTCGGACTTTCACCACCGCCGCATGCGAGTAGAGAGAACGTCAAAGCCAGCGCCGCGCCGTACCTTGCAGCGCGAGCCGTCTCTACGGCACGCCTAGCCCAGGCTCGATACACCGTCGCAGTCAACGCGACGTCGACAGACGAAGCTGCCATTCGACCGCGTTCCATAAAGGATTCGATTCGACGTGGAACCGGTGACAAAGCGTGCAAGTACTTGCGACCGCAGCGCTGTCGGCCGACCTGGCGCCCGCGTGACATGCGCGGCATGTCTCGATCCGGGGCATCAGCAGATCTTCGGAGCGCTGCGAGGTCAAGGCATCGTGACATCTCGTACAACCCGTCATGCCGGTCGAGTGAGATGCATGGCTGAAAATGGCTTTCGGCATGTACGCGGTCGTCAGCGCCACAGGTTCGACACGCCAACCTGCAGCGGAGTCGGACTCGATGTAATGGCAAGTCTGGCAGACTCTTCTTTCGAATACGTCGCGCGCGACCCGTGCCGCCTCGTCGCGTGCCTTTTGCAGCAGCCGCTCGCGCTGCGAATCATCGAGCGTTTTGCCGGGGAGTCGCACGAGCCGTTCCAGCGGAGCCGGGGCCATCGTGTCGGGATAGCCAGCGAGATAGGCCGCTGCGTAGTACTCCACCAACGACGTCAGTACCCCCTCTACCGGACCGTGAGGCACGGTACGCGGCGGATCGCGGGGGTCGAACGACAGTTCATGGCAGCGTTGACAGTGAGTTTCCATACGGATCGGCTGCATCGCGGCACTCCCGGGTTGCGGAACATGGCAGTCGCCGCAGCCGAGGACGAGCCGGCCACTCGGCGTATTGACACCTTCCGGATCGAGATGCTTGGAGTGCGGGAATTTCAGTCCGGAGCGTTCTCTTACCGTCTTGTCGATCCGTACGCGATCGACGGTTGCAGCGGCCTCGTCACGCGCGGGCACCCGTAATGTCACCCTGAATTCCGGATGATCGCGCTCGAAATCCGTAACTCGCACGGAATCGGCCGCCAGCGTCGACGCAGTTCCTGGATTGGCGTGACAGGCGACGCAAAGCCTCTCGTCCGTGCTTTGCAATGTGGAGGGACTGTTGTGCTCCGCATGGCACTGCGCACACCGGGTGGAGGCAAGATGAGGGAGCATCACGTGCTGCAAAGGAACATGCCGGTGTAGCGATTGCGCATGACATTCGAGACAGCTCGCGTCACGCACCCTGCGGAACGGTACCGAGTGACACGCCTCGCATTTATTCGACAACGTCGCATGCGCATTATGGAGCGGCCCGCTTGACCAGGCGAGGTCGCTCGGGATTGCCGAACCTCGTACCGGCAACGCGAAGCTCGACTGTGGCGAGCTGAGCCAGGGCAACAGCAACGCAACGACGAGCACCACCAGGAACGATCCCCACGCCCATGGGCGCTTGCTGAGACCGAGTTCGGCTAACGACAATCGCAGCGGCGGCGGCTCGACAGCACGGGTATCGGTGTCCGCATCGAGCTCGAACGTGAAAGCCAGATCGAAGGCGTCTGGAGGTTCGATGAAGCGCAGCGTGTTGGCGCCTATGCGCAGCACGTCGCCCGGACGCAACGCGGCCTCACGGCACACACGGCCGTTGACCCAGACTCCAGACGACGAGCGGCTCGTTACGATGAAACCACTATCGGCCGCAACGATACGCGCATGCTCCAGATCGACTCGACGATCCTTCAGGTTCAGAACCTGATCGGTCGCGCGACCAAGAGTGATCGCTTCGCCGACGAAGACACGATCTCGACTCTCGATGACCCCACCGGGACCGCGGGAGATGAATCTGATCAGGGCGCGCACGCTCGACTCACCAGTACACGAAAACCGCGAAGACGTGGGCAATCAACGCAGCGAGAAGCGCCAGGGTGGCGGGTACGTGGAAGAACAGCCAGATGTCGAGCCATGCCTTCATCTGTGCGTGACGACGCAGCCGATCGAGCACCGCGCCACGCGCCGTGACGAGCGCAAGTAACTCCGAGATCGCGCGGGTTTGATCTCCGCGGGTGCTGCGCGATAGGCGATCGCTGAGAAACTCCATCACGGCCGTCTGATGCGGATTCGGTACTACCGTCAATACCGAGGCTTCTCCCGCCGGCACGAGCGCTTGCGAGCGATCGCGCCCGGCGAGTAGAGCCCACAAGCCGTCACCGAGACGCACGCGATCGCGGTTGCTGCGCATAACGTCGACGAATTCTGCCGGTAATGCGGCGGCGAGCCGAAGGCTTTGCGCGTCAAGTTCCGCGAGCTGCTGCTGCAGTTGTTCGCGTGTCAGCCCGCTACGAATCGACGATAGCTGTCGGGGATAGCGGATGTAGAGCACGACCCCGACGATCCCGGAGGCGATGACCACGCACATCAGCGCGTAAGCGAGAGTGTGGATGTTCCACCCGAACTGAAATCCGCAATGCAGCGTGGCGATGACTAACAGCGACAGCCCGAGGTACACATGAGCCGACACCCACCCCTGCAGCCGACCTAAAGTCGAGCGGTATCGTCGTTTGCGGATCCCAAGCGCCGTCAGCCAGAGGATCAGCGCTGCAGCGATGCCGCCGAGCGTGTATCCGAGCCAAGTGCCCCCGTTTGCAGGTCCGTCTGGCTGATGCCAGGCATACGCCACGATCGCTATCGCACACAAGGCAAGACTTGCCCAAAGATAGCGCTGGCGATGGTAGAGCAGAAAAGATTCCTGCATACGGACTCAACGAACGGTGGTCGTGGCGAGGAAGTCGACGAACCGTTCCGGGCTCACACGGATGGCCGCGCCCGTGGGACAAGCGCGAACGCACGCTGGGCCGCCGCGCAGATCCTTACACATATCGCACTTGACCGCCTTCTTTACTGCATCGGGATCGCTCTCGATCGTCTCCTCGCCTGGCGCCTGCCCGAGGCCGAATAGCAGCCATGTCAGCCAATTCTCATTCCGCGGCCGAGTCGCCGCCATATGGATCACCCCATAAGGACAGTTGCGCTCGCAATTGCCACAGCCGATGCAGTTGTCCCGGATGAAGACCTCGCCGTTTGGCGCGCGGCGAATGGCATCCGGGGGACACTCCTTCATGCAGTGCGGATCCTCGCAATGGCGACAGGACGTCGGTACGTGAACGTGCGCAAAGGTCGGGCCCGCTTCACGATCGAGCCGTGAGGTTCCGCCATGAGTGTCAGCGCATGCGCGCTCGCAGTTATCGCAGCCGATACAAAGCTCCTCGTCGATCAGCAAGACGTCCGTGGCCTCGCCAAGGCCCTGCTGTACGAGAAAAGAGATCAGATCCCCTGCATCGGGTTGCGACTGTATTCGAGCATTCGCCGTCACGCGTCGGCGCACGGTCTCCTGGACCTCGTTACGCAGTTGCGGATTGGCGGCAAGTAAGGCCTGGAAAGCTTCCGCGTCGAGAGAGATCGTTTCGGTTGGCACGTTGGCGCGTACCGTGGCCGTTCTCTGGGTGCCGCCGAGC
>CAZAWM010000059.1:0-15584 GCA_964488605.1 uncultured Steroidobacteraceae bacterium
CCCGCGACGAGGACGTCCGCCCAGAGGCCCTCGCGGATCTCGGCCAGGAACTGTTCATCGACTTCGGCTTCGACCTCGACGTCGGCGAGCGGGGCGATCTCGTAGATCACGGTGCTGGTCGTGACGACCTGGCCGGTGTCCACGGGACGCGAGAGCACGACGCCCGCGACGGGCGCGGTGAGGGTGCTGTCGCGCAGGCGGGCGCCGACCTCGCGGCGCGTCGCGTTCAGCCGCACGAGCTCGGCCTGGGCCTGATCGAGTTCGAAGCGCGCGGTGTCATACTCCTTGAGCGTGGCCAGGCCGCGGTCCTTGAGCTGCGAGATACGATAGAAGTTGCGGCGCGCTTCGGCGAGGGCACGGGTCTGCGCCGCGATCTTCGAGTCCACTTCGTCGACCGCGGCGCGCGGTGCGTCGGCCTCGAGCTGCACCAGCAGCTCTCCGGCCTGCACCGTCTCACCTTCTTCCTTGGTGAGCCTCAGGATCTGGCCGCCCGTCTTGGGCACGATGTTCACGGTCACCTGCGGGCGCGTGCGGCCGGTGATTGCGAGGACCCGCTCGGCCGGGCCCGAGACCACTTCGACCACGCCCACCGGCGTGGGACGCGTCGCGCGCTGCCATGCGAAGACGACCGCCAGAAGCGCCAGCGTGCCAACGATGTACCAGCGGTAGCGTGCAAAAAACCCTAGCCTTTCTTGAGTATCGAATGCCATCTTCGAGTCCTGAGTGACGACGTCCCTGTCACGTCCCGTTGCAATAGATTATTCCATATGATTTAATAAATCAACGATCGACCGAGGATGGCGGATGGGACGGACAGTCGGAGCGCGGAATGCGGACTTCGAAAAGCGTCGTAAAGCGCTGATCGACAAGGCGCGGGACCGGCTTTCCGCACAGCTCGGGTCGGCCCCCAGCTTTCGCGAGCTGGCCTTGGCCTGCGGCGTCAGCGTGCCCACGCTGCGCCATTACTTCGGCACTCGCGAGACGCTGATCAAGGCGGTATTCGAGAGCGCCCTGCAGAGCGCCGCCGTGCACCTCAACCGCGTCCGCCAAACCGATTCCGAGCGCGACGAGCTCGAACCGGCCTTGGTCGCGTTCCTCCACCGCGTCGTGCGCGGCTGGACGGCAGGCAACGTCGGCAGCCTGCATCGCATCGGCCTTGCCGAGGGGCTGCGCAATCCGCACACGGGTCTTCACTATATCGTCGACGTGCTCGAGCCCACCTTGCAGGCCCTCGAGACCCGGCTGCGCACCTACGTCGAGCAGGGTGTGATCGTCGAGTGCGACACCCGCCATGCAGGACTTTTGCTGCTCTCGCCGATCCTGCTCGCGCTGCTGCATCAGTATGATCTCGGAGGCACGCGCTGCCGTCCGCTCGACATCGACGCATTGATCGCCGAGCACGTGCGTGTGTTCGCACGTGCCTATCGACGTCCCTGACTCGCTGCGACACCTATCGCCTGGATAGCCGATATCGATTGGTCCTCGCTGCCGGGACCACTAACATGGTCGGCACCGACAACCGGAGACCCGACTATGGCCAGGAATCACAGCGCTACGAACCCGCCGTCCATCGACATCGGCATCCCCGAGAAGCATCGTGCGAAGGTCGCCGACGGCCTCTCGCATCTACTGGCAGACACCTACTCGCTCTATCTCAAGACTCATAGCTTTCACTGGAACGTCGAAGGACCGATGTTCAACACACTGCACCTGATGTTCATGGAGCAGTACACGGAGCTCTGGAATGCCCTCGACGCGATCGCCGAGCGCATCCGCTCGCTCGGCTACCCCGCCCCCGGCACCTACCGGGAGTTCGCCAAGTTGACCTCGATCCCCGAAACGGAGGGCGTGCCCGAGGCGATGGAGATGGTCAGGTTGCTGGTGGCCGGGCACGAGGCCGTCGCGCGGACGGCACGTGCTACCTTCCCGGCAGCCGAGAAAGGAGGCGACGAATCGACGGCCGACCTGCTGACGCAGCGCCTGCAGCTGCACGAGAAGACGGCCTGGATGCTGCGCAGCCTGCTGAAGTAGGGCCGCGCCGGGCTGATCAGCTCAGTCCGCGGGCAGCCGGCGCAGCGTGGCCGTGAACGCGTTCGCGTGTTCGGGCCCGAGGAAGCGCACGGCGTTGCGTCCGGCCTGCTTGGCGGCGTAGAGCGCCTCGTCGGCGAGCTGCACGATGTCGTCGGGTGTGCGCTCGAGGCTCGCTTCGATCCAGGCGCCGCCTACGCTCGCCGTGATGCGGCCGGTGCGCGGCGCTGCGCGATGCTCGATCCTCGCCTGTTCGATCGCGGCGCGCACCTGTTCCGCGATGGCGCGCGCATGATCTGGCGTGACCTGATAGAGCACGATCGCGAGCTCCTCGCCGCCGTAACGCGCCGCCATGTCGAGCGGCCGGCGGGCATGGCGCTGGACGATCTGCGCGACGTAACGCAGGCAGGAATCACCGGCCTGATGGCCGTACAGGTCGTTGTAGGCCTTGAAGTGATCGATGTCGATCAGCAGCACACTGATCGTCGAGCGGTCGCGCAGGCTCTGCTGCCAGACGCGCAGCAGGTGCTCGTCGAAGGCGCGGCGGTTGCGCAGACTGGTCAGGCCGTCGCGTTCGGCGATCTCGCCGAGCGCACCCCGCTCGAGGAACAGGCGCCGCGACGCTTCCTCGACGCTCCAGGCGATGTAGCCGCCGACCGTCATGACGCCCGCGAGCAGCATCGTATCGTAGGCCAGCAGCGTCGGTCGCAGTTCGTAGGCCAACCCCGCGACTACGAATGCCACCAGCATCAGCGCCGCGACCGCGAGCGACGGCACGAACATCAGGCCGAGCAGGAAAAAGACCGCCAGCACATGAATCGTCATCACGCTGAGGATCTCGGCGCCGCCCTCGACGATGATCTGCATGACCAGCACCGACAGCGCGACGCCATACAGCGCCGAACCAGCAAGCGCGACCCGAGGGTAGACGGTCGAGTGTCGCTTCGAGTACGCCGCCAGCAGCATTGCGATGCTCGCGGTCTGCAGGACGCCGAGCCGCAGCACGGTCTCGACGTTCCAGCCGAAAAGCCCGTCGTAGGCGAGGCGGAAGACACTCGCGATGACAGTCAGCCCAAGCAGTATCCACAGCCAGAGCCGCGTGCGCGGTATCACCGTCTCGAGACGAAAAGCCCGGTACTCGCGCTCGAGCGCCGGCGGGAACTCGAACGCTATCCGGCCGCGCTGCAGCTCAGCCTCGTACGGCGAGAGCGCGACCCGGCTGTGACGTTCGAGGTCCGACGGCTGCTGCATCGTCACCAACTGTACCGGACTCGATAGCGCACGACGGTCTCGGCGTCGGCGGCGACGCGCACCGGAAAGTGCAGGGTGCGTGCATCCTGCTTCTCGAACTCGTGCGTCCGCGTCAGGATGCGCCAGTTGCTCCATCGATACAGACTCTCGCGCACGATGACATCGACTGCCTGATCCTTGTGATTGCGCAGCTTGACCTCGACCTCCTCCTCCATCCAGCGGGCCCTGGCGTCGACCGCGAAGTCGATCTGCCGGCGTTCGCCGACCACATCGAACGCCGAGCCGAGCCGGATACGGACGTTTTCGTCCTTCGGCGTATGATCGATGCGGTCCTCGCCGATGAACTCGAGCGAGCCGTCCGCGGGATCGAGCTCGGAGACCCGGATGCGTCCGGCAGGCAGCGGCACTCCGAGGCCATACTGCTTGTCGTTCCTGAACTCGAGGTAGACGTCCACCTTCCGGTTCATCGGCAGGCCGAGGTCCCTCTCGGTCATCGGCGAGTCCCAGCCGTAGTTGCCCGCGAGCCCGTAGTAGACCAGGGTCTTGCGCGCCGGAATGCGTCGCGCGGCGTCGAACAGTTCGATCTGCTTGGTCGAATTGTTGGGTAGGGTCGTGCGCCGGCCGAGCGTATAGAGGTGAAACTCGAAGAAAGCTTTCTGCTCGAACCCGGTATCGGACTCCATCGTCTTGGCAGCCATCGCCATCGCGGCCCGAACCCTTTGCGGCTGCGGCGGCTCGAGCCGCTGTACGTCGCCGGCGATCAGCTTCAGCCGCGCATCAGGATAGGTCGCGCCTGACTGGTTGATGATGCTGACCCAGGCCGACAGATCTAGCAGACCGCTGTTCGGGTCCCTGCCTTCGTTGAAGATCAGGTTGTAGTCCGCCCACCAGGTGATACCACCCGTCTGATAGGTCACGCGCGCGCGCTGCTCGCCGGCCTTGGGCGCGCTGATCAGCCATTCGAGGGTCGGTCGGGTGATCAGTCCGCCCGGCAGCTCGGGGAAACGCAGCGAGGCGTAGTCGCGCAGCGAATGGACCGTGCCGTCGGCCGCTCGCAGCACCAACCCGTCGAACGAGGAGAGCAGCGTGCCGGTCAGGGTCGTGACCTGGCCACCGACGCTGCGCTCGACCGTGATCGGGCGGTCGAGATATTTCAGCAGCAGCTTGTCGTGGCTGACGAGGTCGAACTGGAAGTCCTGCTCGAGCACGCGAGTGCCCGGATCGGTCAGCGAGGTGAAGGTGACCGTGGTCGGGTCGATCAGGCCGGCGACGTCACTGAAGCGCAGCGTCGAGCGGCCCGCGCCGATCTGCACGCGTCGCTCATGACGCACGAGCGCATAACCCGGTACGGCCATCGCATTCGGCGTCCCGGTCCCCGCCACGGGTCGGTAGAGCTCGGGCGAGAGCGCGCCGGGCTGCGCCGAGCTGTAGATCGTGACCGCCGTCTCATCGGCGGCAGGCGCCGCCATGGAGTCGCTGCCGCTTGCGGCGAGGGCACCGATGGCAGCCACTCCGAGCAGTCTTACCGTAGTCATCCATTGCCTCCTCGTCAGAGTTGCGGTCCCTGCCTGAACGCAGCGAGCCGCCACGCGGGGTTGAGTGCCGACCGTATTCTGTGAGCCAGTCCCGCGTTTCGGGCACGACGCCGGCGCACGATAAACCTTGTGGGTGAACGCTACCTGAATTCGATCCGTGGGCGACAGTCGCGCGCGTCCTGAGTGGCGCACGGCGTTCCTGGGCCACACGCTGCGCCCGCCGCGCGCGCCGCGCCGGACCGCGCCGTCGATGACCACCGCGCCCGCGATTTTGCCTCCTCTGGCGCCATGGACCGGGATTTCATCGAAAAAAACCAGATTGTCGAGCGCTACCTGACCGGCAGGCTACCGCCGAAAGGGGTGGCCGACTTCGAACGCGTCTGCCGCGGCGACCCCCGGCTGGTCGAGGAGCTGCGCCTCGCGGATCGTGTCCACTCCGCCATCCGCCTGCTCGAGGCGAGCGGCCAGCCGGAACCGTGGGCGGAGAAGCCGCGTGCCTTCTGGGAGAAGCCGCCGTTCATCGGCGCGGCGGCCGCGCTCGCCGTCACCTTCCTGGTGGCCACGATCCTGCTGTTCGTGAAGGTGCGCACGGCAGAAGCGCTGATCGCCGAGCTCGAGACCGCAATCGTCGAGCGACCGATCGACCCGAGCTCGAGGGGGCGAACGGTAACCGTCATTCCTAGCCGCAGCGGGCCGGTGCGACGCGGCCTGTTCGTGACCGGCGCCGACGGCGCCGAGTTCGTCGAGATGCGGATCGACGTCTCCTGGGCCGACACCCCGTCGTTCCGCGTGTCGCTCGAGCGCGCGGGCCAGGGCCGCGTGCTGCGCCTCGACAACCTGCTGCGCGACTCGAACGGTCATCTGCGCATCGCCTTCAACAGCTCCGCGCTCGGCCCCGGTACCTACACGCTCGCGATCGACGCCGTGAACTGGCGTGGCCAGGCGAGTCCGGCGGCCTGGGCTGCCTTCGACGTCACGGCGCCCTGAAGTCGCAGCCGGCGCTGTCATGCGCCTGCCGCGAAACGTCGGTAAGCTCGAAGGCCTGATCATGCACCGCCGTCAACTGCTACTCGGCGCCGCAAGCTGCGGCGCACTCGCCCTGCTGCCCCACCGCCGTGCCGTGGCGCACACCGCGCCGCGCTTCGCACGCGACCCGTTCACACTCGGCGTCGCCTCGGGTTATCCGACCCCTGACGGCGTCACGCTCTGGACGCGACTCGCGCCGGACCCCCTGGCGCCGGATGGCGGCCTCGATCCGGTCGACATCCCGGTGCAGTGGGAAATCGCCGACGACCCGGGCTTCCGCCGCATCGCGCGGCGTGGCACCGCATATGCCGAGGCCGCCTTTGGCCACAGCGTTCATTGCGACCTCGCCGATCTCGAGCCCGACCGCGAGTACTGGTACCGCTTCCGCGCCGGCGAGGCTCGCAGCCCGGCCGGACGCACACATACGGCCCCTGCCCCGGACTCCTCTCCACAACGGTTGCGGCTTGCGCTCGCGAGCTGCCAGATGTACGAGCACGGATACTTTTCGGCCTGGCGACGGATCTCCGCCGACGCGACCGATCTCGTTGTCCATGTCGGTGACTACATCTATGAAGGCAGCTGGGGGCAGAAGCGGATCCGTTCGCACGGCTCGGGAGAGTGCTACACGCTGGCCGACTATCGGGCGCGCCACGCGCTCTACAAGCTCGATGCCGATCTCGCCGCGGCGCATGCCGCCTGCCCCTGGGTGCTGACCTGGGACGATCACGAAGTCGACAACGATTACGCCGACGACGTCTCCGAGCAGAACGACGATCCACGCCTGTTTCTGGGCCGTCGCGCCGCCGCCTACCAGGCCTACTACGAACACCTGCCCTTGCCGCGCAGCTCAGCGCCCTTCGGGGCCCAGATGCGGCTGCACGCCGCGCTCCGCTTCGGCGATCTCCTCGCGCTCTGCCTGCTCGACACGCGTCAGCACCGCTCGCCGCATCCGTGTCCGCCGGCGGGTCGGCGCGGCGCCACACGGCTCGATCCCTCGAGCTGCCCGGAATTCGACGATCCCGTTCGCACCATGCTGGGCTCACGCCAGGAGGAGTGGCTCGGTGCCCAGCTCGCACGGTCGCGCAGTCGCTGGAACCTGCTCGCACAGAGCGTCGTGATGGCGTACAACAACGAGCTTCCGTTGCCCGCGCGACGCTATTGGACCGACGCCTGGAATGGCTATCCGCAGGCGCGGGCACGACTGCTCGCGCAACTGGAGAGCACGCGCGTCCGCAACCCCGTCGTGCTCGGCGGCGACATCCATGCCTTCGTCGCCTCGACGCTGCACCGTCGCGCCGACGATCCGGCCTCGCCGCCCGTGGCCGCCGAGATCGTCACGACGTCGATCAGCTCCGAGGGCACCCCGGTGGCTCTGCTCGAAAGCGCGGTCGCGAACAATCCGGCAACGCTCTTTGGCGAGCCACGCTACCGCGGCTGGACGCGGATCGATCTGCGTCCCGAGGGGCTCACGGCGGATTGCATGGCGCTCGATGACGTCTACGATCGCGACAGCGGCGCGCGCGTGCTGGCCCGCTTCGTGGTCGAAGATGGGCGACCAGGTCTGCAGCGAGGCTGAACGTGCGCATCCTGCTGGCGACCGACGCCTGGCGGCCGCAGCTCAACGGCGTGGTTGTCACGCTCGAGCACACCGTGGCGCAGCTACGGTCGCTCGGGCACGAGGTGCGGGTCGTCGAACCGTCGCGTTTCCTGCGCTGTCCGTTTCCAGGCTACCCCGAAGTAGAGCTCGCGCTCGCACCGCGCGCCGGTGTCGAGCGCGAACTGCTCGCCTTCTTGCCGGAAGCCGTGCATATCGCGACTGAAGGGCCTATCGGTCTCGCGACGCGCGCGTTCTGTCTGCGTCATGGCTGGCCGTTCACGACCGCGTTTCACACGCGTTTTCCGGAGTACCTCAGCGCGCGTCGACTGGCGCCCGTCGCCCTGACCTACGCCTATCTGCGGCGCTTTCACGCGCCAGCGCGACGCTGTCTGGTCAGCACCGCGTCCCTCGAGAAGACGCTCGCGGAACAGGGATTCGCGCGTCTTGCCCGCTGGGAGCGTGGCGTCGATACCGACCGGTTCAAGCCCGCCGTGCGCAGCCCGCAGTGGCAGCGACCCCTGCTCGGCTACCTCGGACGGCTGGCGATCGAGAAGAACGTCGATGATTTCCTCAGGCTGACGCTGCCGGGAACTCGGCTCGTCATCGGCGATGGGCCCGAGCGCGCTCGACTCCAGGAGCAATACCCCACTGCCATTTTCGCCGGTCGCCTCGAAGGTGACGAGCTCGCGCGACTGCTCGCCCAGATCGACGTTCTGGTGTTCCCGAGTCGCACTGACACGTTTGGTCTCGTCATGCTCGAGGCGCTCGCGTGCGGCGTGCCGGTAGCGGCCTACCGCGTAGCGGGTCCCGTGGATATCGTACGCGACGGCGGCACGGGCGCGCTCGACGACTCACTCGAGCGCGCCGTGCAGCGCGCGATGCGCATCGATCCGATGCGCTGCCGTGAATTCGCGCTCGAGCACAGCTGGGCTGCCGCGACGCGCCAGTTTCTTGGCCACCTGGCGCCGATTGGCGTTCAAGAGCACGGGCGGCGAGCCTCAGGCTGAGTACCGCGCACGCGGTTTTGCCACATGTGCGGCCTCGAATCGCGCGAGACCCTCGGGAGACATGTACCTGCGCAACAGCGCCCTGTCGGTATGTCGCAAGTCGAGCAGCAGCAGGCAGTCGACAGAGTGCGAGAACTCCGGATCGATATTGAAACCGAGAATGCGTCCCCCGAGGCGCAGGTAGTGCCGCAGCAGCACCGGCACGCCCTTGCCGTCCGACTCGAGGTCGGCAATCAGTCCGGAGAGTGCTTCGACGTCGCCGAGGGCGCCGCAGTGTGGTCCGAGCGCCCGCAAGGCGTGCGATCGTGGATAGCGATGACGCGGCCGCACCAGCGTCGCGAGCCATGGATCGAAGCACGAGCGACTGAGCCATTCCACGAGAACGTCGCGCGACAGGGCGCTGTAGGATGCGCTGATACTGACCGGACCGAGCAGACGGCAGTAGCGCGGCTCTTGCGCGACATAGGCCCCGATGCCGCGCCAGAGCGTCAGCAGTGGCGTGTAGGAACGCTGCCACTCCTGACGCACGAACGATCGGCCGAGCTCGAGAGCGGGGCCTAGCAGCCGCAGCAGCGGCTGCTGGTATTCGAACAGCGTTTGCGTGTAGAGGCCCCGCGCGCCGTATGCGCGCCGGATCTCGTCTATGCGCCCGATACGGTAGCCGCCGACAACCTGTGACGCGTCGGCATCCCAGAGAATCAGCTGATCGTAATAATTGTCGAACAGGTCGAGATCGAGGTCGCGGCCCGTGCCCTCGCCTGCCGCCCGAAAAGTCCGCTCGCGCAGCCGGCCGATCTCCACGAGCAATTCGGGAATCTGCGCAGCCTTGGCGCGGTACACCCGCAGGCTGCCACTCTGGGCGAGCAACGCGGCGCCAGGCAGCCGCTCGATTTCCGCCCGATGTTGCGCAACCGGATCGCGCGACCGACCAGACGTCGCGGGCACGGGCACCGGTCCGGCGGGTGCCGAGGGCGCGCCTGCTGCGGGGTTCTCCGACGCCTCATCCGTGACACGCGCCAGCAGTTCGATACGCAGACGCAGTTGTGCAGCGAACTCCTCGTCACTGCCATTGACCGACATCCTTCCAGGCGCCACCGCCGGAGCGATCTTCAGCTTCACCGAGCGTGCGCGCGCACGCAACAGCTCTCGCGGTAACAGCATCGTGCCGAGACCGGGGTGGATCAGGCTAAGCAAGTGAAACAGCGAGCCGTTACCGCCCGAGATATACAGCGGAACGAGCGGCGCACCGGCCAGGCGCAGCCAGCGCCCGATCGACGGTGGCCACGGCTGATCCGCGCTGCGCCCCGTGCGCAGGTCGAATCGTGCGACCTGACCAGCGGGAAACAACAGCACGGCACCCCCGCGACGCAGCCAGCGCAGCGCGGTTCGCAGCGTGGTGGCATTGCGTCCGACAGCGCTGCGGCGGCCGTACGGATCGAGCGGCAGAACGAGCTGCGCCAGCGCCGGCATGGCAGCGAGCTCGTAGTTGGCAAACACGCGCAGGTCGGAGCGCACCGGAGCCAGACTCGCGATCGTGACGAGCCCATCGAGGGCCCCATGCGGATGGTTGGCGACGAATACGACCGGGCCACTGTCCGGGATTCGTCGGAGCGACTCGGGAGCCACCTCGACGCGGATCCCGAGCACGTCGAGTGCAGCGCGCGCGAATTGCGCCGCGGAGAGGCCCGTCGGCAACTGCCGATAAAGGCGCATCAGTTGCTCGAGACCGAGCGCGCGCCGAACACTGCGACGCAGCGGCGCGGGCACCTTGGCGGAAGGATCGAGCCCGGTCGGCCAGTGCCTCTCCGCTGGCCGGTTCGAGGCGGATCGGCTGTCCATGACCGCATCGTGCCCACGGCTGATGACACGCGGACGAAGGCTCGGTGACAGGCAGGTGTCAGCGCTGGTGCGCGGGGTGGGTGACGCGAATGAAGTCGATCAGCCGGGGCGGCGCGGCAGACGGATCGTCGGCGACGATCAGCAGTCGATTCCCGGCGCGCTGTTCGCGCCATCGACGCGGCACGCGGTCGATCGCGATCGCATGGATTGTAAGGGTGCCCTGCGGGTCGATCCGCAGGCGCAGCCAGTGCTTGTAGTCCTGCACACGTAGCGAGGAAAACGCTTCGTTAGCGTGTCGCCCAAACACGCGCAGCGAAATGAACAGGTAGGCGCCGAGCACGACCGAGCCGACGATGCCTCCACCGACGAAAGTGATCGCTCCCGAGAGCAGCATCTGCGGCACGGTGCCGAACTCGAGACCGAGCCAGCGCGTGGCCAGGACGATCGAAAACCAGCCGAGACCGAACGCGGCGCCGAGGTGCGCAAGCGCGTGCGCGATGCCACCCGCCACGCGATACCAGCGCACGTGCGTATCGGTAAAGAAGATGAACGCCGAGACGAACAGAATCAGCCAGAGCCCATTGAACGGATCGCGAATCGCCGCTGTCGCGGCCGCCGTGAACGCAGTGCCGAGGTTGCCGATTGCCGTCGCATCGAGACTCGCCGAAGCGAACCACGCCGACAGCGTGTAGAGCACGGCCGGAATGGGCAGATACCTCGGGTTCAGGAAAGGGAACAGCAGGTTCCACCAGGTCAGGCTGCGCGAGGTGTGCTTGTCGGGATAACAGGCCCGTTCTGTGAATCCGCCTGGTAGCGGCTCCGGAGGCGAGCCGTGCGTCGGGTGCAGAAAGGCACCGCCGCCACCGGCAACGATCTTCTGCACGCCGGATTCGTTGGCGTGTCGCTTGTAGAAGTGCAGGTCGCCGGTCAGAAACACGGACACGGGACGCTGCAGGATCTTTTCCTCGAAGGAGCGCAACACCGAACCTTCATAGCTCCGGTGATTCGGGTAAGTCTGCTCGAGCAGCCATTGCGGCTCGGGCACGCAGAGGATCAGACCCGCCTCGGCCGGCATGCGTCGCACCACGTCCTGGAAGTAGCGGACCTGCGGCTCGTCGAGGTCGGAACCGAGCTGCAGATCGATCGCGAGGAGCCACCAGTTCGCAGGAAGCGACAGCGCGAAGTAGCTGCGTGTCTGGTGTGTGGCGAGCCCGGCGAAACCCCGCTCGGGGCGGCAGAACAGCCGCGAGAACGCGATCAGACTGTCGTACCAGTCGTGATTGCCCGGAATCGCGAAGACGTTGGTTTGGCGCGCGGCGCCAGCGAACGCCGCCGCGTACGGCGCCTCGGTGCGGCGCGCATACTCCTCCTTGGACGGGTAGGGATAGACCTCGTCACCGCCAAAGATCAGTACCTCGCCCCCGCGCGTCGCGTACACGACCCCCGCCTGATCCCTGACGTCGAGCTGCGGTCGCGCCACGAGCTCGGCGATCGCATAGGTCGGATTCCAGCCGTCGCCGAGATCGGCCACGTAGTCGAACCAGAAGTCTTCGCCCTCGCGACCGAAACGGAACTCATGCTGCGGTTGGCTGGCGAGCGCCTCGATCAGGCGCGTGTCGGAGTGTCGGCCAAACAGATTCGCGATCGTGAGCAGCGCTGCCGACCGCGCCAGCACACGGGGGTCATACCACCCGACCATACGGGCCCGCTGCACCGGCAGCAGGTATTCGAGCAGTGAGCCGGCAGATGGTCGTCGAAGCACGATCGCGAGCTTAAACCAGACCGGGTCATCACGTATCGCGATCGCCGCGGGGGATTCAGGACTCCAGCGGCCCGTAGTGATTGACGACGGTCGAGCTGAAGCGGATCAGCGAGGATGTTCCGCGCAGCGTCCGCATCGGCCCGTGCTTGATCCGCGGCGGTCTGAAAAAGTAGTCCCCGGCCTCGAGTACGTGCGGCCGATGATTCTCGTGCAGCCAGATCTCGCCCGACAGCTTGTAACTCTCCTCGACGCAGTCGTGGTGCTCGGCGCGGGTTTCCTCCCAGCCCGCGGGTATGTTGACGATCATCGTCATGCCGCCCGTGGTGGGGCCGCGACGCAAGATGCGCACCGTGATCCCGGAAGGAGGGCCCTCGACCGGTGTCGGATGCTCGTCGATCCCGTTACCGTCCACCCAGAGCAGCGCCGGCTCTCGCCCAAGGGGCACGCTTCCCGGTCGCATGAGCACCGGCGCGGCATCCCACATCGCCAGCAGCCGCGCGCCGCTTTCGCTCGCCATCGGTTCGTGCTCGATGCCCGAGGGACGGTAAGCGTAGTGACCACGGCCATAGCGGACCCGTCCCTTGCGCAGATCCCCCTCGAGCACGAAGAGCGCTTCGGCGCCCGCCAGGCAGAAACCGGCGTCGTGCCGCCACCCGGCCGGGACCTCCCAGATCGCCGTTAGGGCTCCGTCACCCGGATCACGAGAGAGAACTCGAAGCGTGCTGCCCGGCGATAGGCCACGCAGGTACTCGCTGGCGGAGACACCAGCCAGCTCGCCGGTGCGGACCCGAGGCGCGTAGGGCCGATTCCACATCGTCAGGCCGCCTTTTCGGCGACGAATACCTGGGCCGGGAAGCGCCAGGCCTCCGGTGCGCGTTCGCGGACGTGCTGGCCGCTGCCATCGTCGAACGGCAGCATCTGCGCCGTCGCGAAGCCGATTTCGCGCTGCATCGCCAAGTAGTCGGTTTCGGCGAACGAGCGCATGAACGGTTCCTCGTTGCGACGCGCGTGGCCATAGTGGATGAAGTCGCCGAACAAGCCGCCGGGTGGCGAGTGAAAGTCGAGACTGACGAAACGCCCACCGGGAGCCAGAATGCGCAGCACCTCCGCCGTGATACGTCGCAACGCCGTGCGCGGCAGCTCATGCAGCAGGAAAGTCGAGTGCACGAGATCAAATTGGCCGTCGGCAAAGTCGAGCGCCTCGGCATTCTGCTGCGACCAGCGCACCTGGACACCGGCGGCGCGGCTACGCTCGAAGGCCCGGACGAGGCAAGGCGCCGACAGATCGACGCCATACAGTTCGGCCTGCGGGAAGCGCACGGCGAACGGCAAAGTGCTGCGACCGGTGCCGCAACCAAGGTCGAGAATGCGCCGGTAGCATCCTTCGGGGACCGCGGCCGTGAAACGCCGATGAATCTCGTCAGGGTCGAGGTGCGCCGGCAGCGTCGTACGCCGCCCGACGTCGTAGGCGATACCCGCGAGTGGATCGCTCCAGACGCCGCCAGGATGCTGATGGAATTCGACGCTCGAGTAATAACGCGGCAGCGGCAACGCCGGGTCGAGCCGCAACGCTCCGCTGGCCTCGCCCTCCGCGCGCGCCGTGGCGAGCGCGGCTTCGAGCCGCGACCGCTCGGCTGCGATCAGCGCGATGATGCCACGCGGGCTCGAATACTTGAGTCGCTGCAGATGCCGCTCGAGCCAAGCAAAGTATCGATAGCGCGCGCTGGTGCGCATCAGTTTTTCGGCTTCGTCTGCGTCGGTGGCTTCGGCCGCGCGCGAGGCGTGCTCGCTGCGTACGCCACTGTACAGGTCTCGCGCCCAGAAGCCCTTCGTGCGTCTCAGGAAGTCGTGATAGGCGCGAAACGCGCGCCGCGGCGCCGGCTCTATCATCGCTCCTCCGCGGCGAGCGGACCGAACACGGCGCGCACGTACAGATCGTCGTCGTGCTCGATCTCGCGACGCTGCGCCTCATCGGGCTCCCAGCGCTCGATCTCCGCGGCCACGGCAATGCCGTGGCGTTCGAGCACGGCCTCCAGCGCCCGCTGCCGGTCACGCAGCACCTGGACCTCGGCAGCGAGCGCGACAGTGACGGCCACGAGCCGGTCGATGGCCGGGTCATCGAAGAAGGTCTGTGCCACGTAGGTCCCCCCTCGCCAACAGCACCGGGGATCGTCACGCGAAGCTAGCGCAGGAGCAAGGGTATGCACTGATCCAGATCAGTCGCACCCGGTCTCCATAACACGTACGCTGTGGATATGGACCATACCGGCTGGCAGTTCGTCCACATCCTGCTGTTCGTCTTCTGGCTCGGTGCCGATGTCGGCGTCTGGATCTCGATGCTGTTCGTTCGGGACGCCCGACTGGCGTTCGCGACCCGCGTGGCAATCGTGCGCCTCGCTTTCCTGATCGATCTTGCACCACGCTTCGCTTTCGCCCTGATGATACCGGTCGGCACCGAGCTCGGCCGGGGCATCGGCGCCCTGCCGCCTGACGCCGCGTGGCGCATAACGGCTTGGTGCCTCGGTCTGTTCTGGTGCGCGCTGCACGTGCTGGTACTGGTCCGCAAGGGCACGGCACTCGCGGGCCGGCTGCGGCGCCTCAATGTTGCCTTCGAAGCGACCGTGGGCATCGCTCTCGTCGGTCTCGCCGCAGCTGTGCTTGGCGGATTCATGAACGCAGCAAGGCTGCCCGCCTGGTTCGCGCTCAAGCTGCTGCTTTTCGGCCTCGTGTTCCTCGTCGTGCTCGGCATCGATACGCGCTTTCAGCCGTTCACGATGCTGCTTTCGACGGCCCCGCAAGGCCCCTCGCCCGCACAGGAGCGAGAGATCCGGCGTGCCACCGACCAGACGCTGGCCTGGGCGCTGCTGCTCTACGCGCTGATCGTCACGATCGCCTGGCTCGGCAAGCTCAAGCCTCTGTAGCAATCCGCCGGGTGGCCCGATCGCTGGACAGCAGACGCGGCAGTTGCCGCCAGCCGACCCACAGACACACGATCGCGGCGGGCCCGGCGAGCGCCGACAGCGTCGCCATCGAACGCCCGAGCTCGAGCGGATCCGCAAACCAGCGGTCGGTCAGCAAGCCGACACCGACGGGTCCCAGCCCGAGGCCGATCAGGTTCAGCACCAGAAGGTAGGTGGCCGTGACCTGGGCGCGCAGTTCGTTCGGTGTCGCTTCATGGAGCGCCGCAGCCGCCACGCCGAGCGGGAAAGTCGTCAGGAAGGTCACCGGACAGAGCATCGCGAGTACCCCGGGCGCAGTTGCCGCGAGCGGCGCCAGCACGGTACAGGGCAGCAGCACGACTGCGCCCGCCAACAGCACGCGCCAGTTCGCATCGGCATAGCCGCGCCGCCGCAGCCAGCCCGCGCAGGCGCCGCCGAAGAGCACGCCGGGGACGCCGCAGCCGAGCGTGATCAGTCCGTAGGCGAGGCCGACCTCGGCAGGTGCCCAGTCGAAGCGCCGGATCAGCAGAGCCGGCGTCCATGCCGCAATACCGAAGGTATAGACCGCGAGCAGCGCAAGGCCCAGATGGTGGCCGAGGT
>CAZAWM010000060.1:0-288 GCA_964488605.1 uncultured Steroidobacteraceae bacterium
CATCGCCAGCCTCATCAAGGACCCCATCACCCACAAGCCGCTCAAGGCCATCGGGATCGGCTTCACGCTGGTGCTGCGCATTCTGTACGGCCTGTTTTACGCCTTCGCCTCGGTCGACAAGGTCCGTAACGGCTATGCATGGACGGACTATCCGCTACAGGTCTTCACCAAGCAGCTCGCGCAGATCGATCAGGACGGGATCATGGCAGCCTATATGAAGGGATTCCTGATACCGAACTACCAGCTCGTCGGCATGCTCGATGCGCTGGTGCGCGAGGTGCAGCCCGC
>CAZAWM010000060.1:298-1680 GCA_964488605.1 uncultured Steroidobacteraceae bacterium
CGATCGACACTCTTTCCCTACACGACGCTCTTCCGATTGTAGCGGTGGGCCTGCTGCTGGGGCTCTGTACGCGCCTCGCCGGGCTGTTGGCCATTTTCGCGACCATCAACATCGGGCTGGGGGGCTTCTACGACGCCTCGCTGATCCCGCTCGGGCTGATTGCGCTGCTGTTCGTCGTGCTGCCGACCGGACATTGGCTGGGGCTCGACCGGCGGCTGCACGCGCGCTACCCGTCGTCGCTCTTGTTTCGCTGAGAGTCAGCCGCCCCTGGGTTCGATGCAGGCGTAAGTCCTGCCGAATGTCGCAGGATCGCCGAGAATCCCGGCGATCAGCAGACCGACGTCAGCGCGTGTCACCGAACCCGACAGCGTCGGGTCCTCGCGCAGCACGGCGCGTCCGGTCGGCGCACCGTCCCTGAGGTGCCCGGGCCGGACGATGGTCCAGTCGAGCCCAGAGCTGCGCAGCAACTGTTCGGCTTCGGACTTGAGCTTCATGAACCGTCCGAGCACGAGACGCGCCGCGAGCGGCGCGGCGGCGCGGCTGTCGCCAGCGCCGATCGTGCTGACCAGCACGAACCGCCTTACGCCCCACGCCGTAGCCGTCTCGATCAGGTTACGGTTGCCGTCGAGATCGGGCGACGGCGCTTTCATAAAGGGCCGGCCGCCGACGAGGCTGACGACCGCCGTTGCATCAGGGTGAGCGGCAAACACCCGGCGCACGGCCTCGATGTCGTTGACGTCGGCAGCCTCGCTTCCGTTGCGTCCCGAGCGCGTAATCCCGATGGCCGTGCAGCCCCGCTCCCGCAAGGTTTCTGCGAGCTGCCGCGCGATGCCCGATCCGGCTCCGAAAACCAAAACCGTACGGATTGTCATCGCACCTCCAGACGCCTCCATGGCGGCCATAACCTGATCATCATGACAGGGTTGCACGCGCGTGCAAAGTTGCGCAATCTTGCCACCTGGTGCCGCTGAAAAGGTGACCTACCGCGGCCGCGCGCTGCCGTGCGGCGATCGAACAGAGGGAGATCAAAATGTCAGCGCCGATTCAGTCATCCACCGTGGGAGTCCGCGTCGGGCTTGCCGCTCTTGCCCTCGGGACAACCGCATCGGTGGGCTGGGCCCAGGGGACCGCGAAAGACTCCGGGCTCGAAGAGGTCGTCGTGACCGCACGCAAGGTGGAAGAGCGTCTGCAGGACGTGCCCCTGTCGATCAGCGCCTTCGGATCGCAGCAGATCGAGCGTCAAGGCTTCGCGCGCAGCCCCGGCGCGTGGCTCAATCGGGTCGCGCAGCGCATGGCGCTGGATCGCCTGCGCCACGAGCGGATGAAGTCGCGCCGCGAGCCGGAGATCGCCGCCGAGGAGGACCGGCGGCGCGCCGAGGCGG
>CAZAWM010000060.1:1690-6402 GCA_964488605.1 uncultured Steroidobacteraceae bacterium
GCGGCTGGAGGACGTGGCGAGACTGGTCCCGGGCCTGACGTTCGACCTCGGTGCGTTCCCGAATGACACCCGGCCCGTCATTCGCGGGATGCAGAACGAGCGGGGCCGGCCCAGCGTCGCCGTGCTGCTCGACGGCCAGGACATTGGCGGCGAGAACCTCTATATCGCCGGCGGCACAGGGTCGCTGAATTCGCGGCTGCTCGACCTCGAGCGGATCGAGGTCGTCAAGGGTCCGCAGTCTGTGCTGTACGGCCGCTCGGCGTTTTCGGGTGCCGTGAACTACATCAGCAAGAAGCCATCGCTCGAGCTCTGGGGCGGACGGCTTGAGGTAGAGGGCGGCACCGGCAACACCAAGGGCGCGCGCGCCTCGCTGACGGGCCCGATCATGTCCGAGAGGCTTGCCGTGCGCTTCAACGTGTCCTCATTCGAGCGCGATGGCTACTACGACAACCCGGTCACGGGCGAGAACCTCGGCGCCGAGCGCAGCCTCGGCGGTGCGGTCTCGGTGCTATTCAAGCCGACCGAATCGCTGACGATGCTCGCGCGATACCAGTACTCCGACGACGAGTTCTCACAGCTTGCGGCGGCCTACATCGGCGCGAATGCGACGCTCGCGATTCCTGGGGGCACTTTTTCCGCGTTTCCGGGCGGACCGCAGACGCCGTGCCCGGCCAACCTGACGGGGGTCCCGGCCACCGTGTTCGCGGCCTGCACGCGCCAGACCGTCATAGGCGAGCTCGCTGCGACCGAGGCCGACATCCAGATCTCCCCATCGCCGTTCGGTGGCAACTTCCCGGGTCTGGACCAGACACAGGACACCGCAACATTCGAAGGCACTCTTGCGACCAGCGCCGGGGACTTCACATTACTCTTTGGTTATCTGCGCAACGATGCCCACTCGATCATCGACGGGGACTACAACAATTACTCGGTCGGACCCACGGTCATATCCTTCGCGGCTGCCGTCAACGAACTCTATGCGAACGACCACAAGAACTGGGAGCTGCGCTGGAGCAACAGCCTCGGGCCGGTCGACGTCATTCTCGGCATCCAGTATTTCAAGGAATTCTCGTCGCTGCTGAGCGGCAGCCAGTTCTGGCTGCGTAACGCGTCTTCGATCTTCGGTGGCCCGCCGTTCTTTTTCCGGTCCGCCCCCACGGCCAATCCGCCGTTCCCGGGTTTCTACTCGCGGAATACCGAGTACCGGGGCGCGTTCGGTTCGCTGCAGTGGCAGATCAACGACCGCGCAAGGCTGGCGCTCGAGCGTCGCTACAACGACGACGAGCTCGATTACTACACCGACGGTTTCACCCGCCTGCAGGTCGCCCTGCAGCGTCTGGTTCCGATGTGTCCGCCCGCGCCTGGCGGCGCGTCGTCCTGCGGTGACCGTGCGTCGCTCTCGGAGTCGAAGTTCACGCCGCGGGTCTCGCTGGACTACAAGTTCCGCGAGGGCTTCATGCTCTATGCGACTTATGCGCAGGGCTACAAGCCCGGGGGCTACAACGTCAACGAGGTGACGAACCTCTCGCAGCAGGGCTATCGGTCCGAGAGCGTGGATACCTACGAGCTCGGCGTCAAAACGGACTGGCTCGACCGCCGGTTGCTGCTCAACGCCGCGGCGTTCTTTAACGACTACATCGACCAGCAGGTCGGTATACAGCGCGTCGACGATACGACGGGCCAAACGCTGGCGACGATCGCCAATGCCGGTCAGGTCGAGATCCAAGGTTTCGAGATAGAGGCATTGTGGCGCGCGACGCAGAACCTGACTCTCAGTGCGTTCTACGCCCTAACCGACGGCGAGTACAAGGAGTTCGTGATCGGACCGCTCGCGACGGCACTGCAGCGCGTGGAAGCAGGTAACGCCACCGGAGACTTCTCGGGGCGCACTGTGCAGAAGACGCCGAAACACTCCGTGAATCTGGGTGTCGAATATCGGGATCGCCTGCAGAATGGGCTGCAGTGGTTCGCCGAGGCAAACGGCAGCTATCGATCGGAGCGCTTCCTCGACGAAGCGAACCTGCAGACGCTGCCGTCGTACGCCGTGATGGACCTGCGCGCGGGGTTGAACGGCGAGCGCTGGGGGGTGACCGCCTTCGTCAACAACGTCTTCGACGACGACAAGATCAAAAACGCTGCCCGCTTCGTCGACGTAGGTCGTACCGAGGGCTTCGGCGCCCCGGGGCGCGCCGTGCTGGCCTATCTGCCCGTACCTCGCATCTACGGCATCCGGCTCGAGCTGAATTTCTAGCTCACGGTGCTTGGTGCGGGCCCGCGCACGCCGACAACCGGGCGTGCGCGCGCCTGCTTATGCAGCGCCATTGACCGTGCAGCAGGTCTGCCGCCGACGTCACTGGGGATAGTCGGGTCGCAGCCGTGACAGGGAGACCTTCCTGGCGCAAATGCGTGCCCTTCTTCGGCCGCACCCTCGGGACCGGGCCTCTCATCGGGCGGCCGGTCCGGCGGGAACGCGATCACTGGCCGTGTCGGCCTCGGCGCGCAGGATGTACAGCACCCGATCGAGGAAGTCGTGGCGCCACTGCTCGCGGCGCCTCTCGTGCTCCGCAGTCGGTGCGAAATTCTCGATGTCCGCCGCGCTGACCATGCCGCGCTCGGCGGCCAGCGTCTCGAAGGTGTCGAGGCGTTCGCGCAGGACGGCAACCTCGCTGGCGATCGCCAGCGCGATAGCCATGACGCGATCGACCTCCGAACCGCGGCTGAACCGCGGCCGCCGGCCCTTGGCGGTGCGCGGCAGGCTCAGCGGCGTCCGCGCGCTCATGTCTTTAGCGCTCCGAACCACGACCACGGAAACGAGCCCATCAGCGCGACTCCGCGGAAGCAGCGCTCGGGGGCGAAGCCCGCGTCGACCATCAGCCCGACGAGGTCACGCCGGTGCATCTCACCCCAGAACGGTTCATTATTGTGAAAGGTGTCTGCATGCACGAGAGAAACGAGCAGAGGATCCGGATAAGCAAAATAGTTCGGGATATCGATGTGCGCCATCACGCCGCCCGGTGCCAGTACGCGCCAGACCTCGCGGAACACGGCGCCGATTTCATCGGGATGCACTTCGTGAAACAGGATCTCCGACGTCACGAGGTCGAAATGTCCATCCGGGAAACGGGTCTCGCGAATGTCGCGCTGGTGCCAGTGCACGACCTTGCCGAGCGCGCTCGCACGCGCATGCGCATAACGCAGCATCGGCGCGCCGACGTCCACGGCGTGGACCTCGGCTGCGGGAAACGCGTCGCAGAGCGGAAGCGTGTTGTGACCTACGGTGCAACCGAGGTCGAGGATGCGTGCGGGCGCCAGCGCCGGAAACTGCTCGCGGAGCTTCGCGACGAGCAGGCGTCCCGTCGCGTCGTTGAGTTCGCCGGCACCGCCCAGCGCATAGAGAAAAGAGCCGCGATCGAAGACCGCGCCGAGGCTCGCGTCACCGGGTACCACCTCAGTATGGTAGTTACCGGGCATACAATGAATGTCGACCCGGGTCAGATAATCGGGAGCGCGCACGGCAGGGTCGAGGTCGAGGCTGCCGCCTGAGGCGGCCGAGACGGCAGCGACGCGCGCATTGATTTCCTCGGCCTGTCGTTCGACCGCCGGGACGATCGAGTTCCACAGCAGTTCCTGCGATATTCGCTGCAATCCCATGGCCACGCGCAGGAAGCCGTGCTCCCACATCGCTTCGCGCACCACCTCGTGATCGATGCTTGATGCGCCGCGCTGTGTCGAGACCGCGGGCCGGACTTCGGTCTCCCAGATCCGGCGCGTGAAGCGGGGCAGATCCAGCAAGAGGTACTTGCGGTAGTCCTTTGCGAACAACTGCCGCGCCCGCTCGTCGTGTGACAGCCTCGGCAGGCCGGGATGCTCTTTCTGCGGTACCGATTCGTACACTTCCGTCGTTCCCGGCGCTCAAAGGTCCAGCACGAAGACGACGCCAGCGCGCAGCGTCATGTCCTTCTTGTCGAGATCGGGTCCAAAGGCTTCGATGCCGTTCTCGGCGCGGTGATGCAGATCTTCGGTAGTCTGCGATGACAGCACGACGGCGAGATCGGTATCGTCCTCCAGCGGGAAAGGGAACTCGTGCCAGGTACCGCGATGCAGGCAAAGACCAGTGTCTCCCTCGAAACGAAATGCGCGCACCTGTGTCAGGTCTGGCATCTCGGCGTCGCAGGGCGGCGCGAAGACGCCCAACCAGGGCTTGCCGCCGAGCGGGATGAACGACTGGGTGTGCTGGAAATGCCGTTCGAGGTAGCGTACCTGGAACGGTCGCCTCTTCAGAGTCGTCAGTGACAGTTCCGTTCGCGAGTCGCACTCGAACTTCACGGGGCGACTCATGGCGACCGCGCCGTTGTAGTAATCAAGCCCGGTAGGGTGGATGCCTGAGCGGCGACTCAGCAGCGCGCCGAAAGGCGCAATCGACTCTGCCGTCGCCGGCGCGACGCGCAAGCGCTGCTTGCGCAGCGGTTGGAGTTCGGCGTTCATGGTGTTCCACTCAGACTTTCGTATGCGACTGCCAAGATAATGCCGCGCGATGCACGCGCGTGCAACATCACTCGCCCCAGCGGCGCCAGCGGGTCAGGTCGGAGCCGGCGCTGACGGCGAGCCCGATCCGGTGACGAAGTGCCATCTCCCCGCCGGAGTCGTGCTGCTCGGATTCGTTCGAACCAATGTAGTACATGCGCCAGGAGCCGTCGTCCATCGGCACCAGA
>CAZAWM010000060.1:6412-14965 GCA_964488605.1 uncultured Steroidobacteraceae bacterium
AGACAGGGCGTGCCGATCGCGAAGGCGTCCCAGCGGCCTGAGCCGCACGGCGCATGCGCGAACACCGATCCGTCGGGCTCAGGCCCGGGCTCGCGCTGCCAGCGGATGCCGTCGCGCGAGCGCGCAAGGCCGATAGAGCGATAACCCGACTTCGTCACGCCCTCATAAAACATCAGGTATTCGCCACCTTGGCGGAGGACCTGACGCGTGGCGGCACCCTGTTCGTCGAAGCTGCCCGCCGCGCCGGGTTCGAGTACCACGCCGTGCTTGCGCCAGTGCAGGCCGTCGTCGGAGAGGGCAAGTCCGACGAAGAAACCGCGTCGCGGATCGAGCGTGTGGTAGTAAAGCTTCCAGCCGCTATCGTCCTGCAGCACCTGTGGCCAGCCGCACATCAGCATGTCGAACTCGCCTGGCCCCCCGAGGTCGAGCAGTGCCCCGCGATACGGTCCCTCGACCCGGCACCAGCGCAGGCCATCGCGCGAGATGGCGAGTCCCGGCCGAAGGTCGAAGCCGCGTACCGTGTACGGCCCGATCGCTCGCGTGACTTGGCTGCCGCCGAAGTACCACATCCAGTACACACCGTCGCGCTCGTGCACGTCGCTCACGCCAACATGGGAGGAGTCGAAGCGCTGGGCGTCCGGGTGCGGCTCGAGCACCGCGCCCCTGGTCAGCGGACCGGCGACGGAGCGCCACCGGATGCCGTCGTCCGAGACCGCGAGGCCGCAGCGGCCGGTGGGCAGGTTGATCTGCCGGTCGAACTCCGGGTCCCGACCGTAATACCACATTCGCCAGAGCCCATCGGCGCAGCGCAGCACCCGCGGGCCGGAAACCCGCTCCGAGTCCCAGGCGCCAGGGGGGCCCGGGCCATGCACCATGCCAAGGTCGTGTTCTGCAGCCATGCGGCGATCCCCCAAGAAACTTCGGTTGCACCGGTTTGCACGCGCGTGCATCTTAGCAGCCCGAGGAGTATCCGTCAGGCCATGTCCAGGCCAGCATCCGGGTCCGGGTCCCCATTGCCGCTACCGTTGTCGCTATGCGTTGCATTCGGTGTTGGCACCAACGGCACGGCAACCCTGATCGGGGTCACGGGCATCTACCTGATCTTCTTCATGACGACGATACTCGGCATCGAGCCGGTGTTGGCCGGTGCGCTGATCTTCGTCAGCAAGATCTACGACTCGGTGACGGATCCGCTGATGGGCTACCCGAGCGACCAAACGCGCACACGGATAGGGCGCAGACGACCCTATCTGCTGCTCGGTGCGGTCGTCTCGGCTCTTTCCGCGTGGCTGCTGTTCGACGTGCCAGCGTTCGCCAGCCAGAACGCCACGGTCGTCTGGTACGGCTGTGTCCTGCTGATGTTCGCGACCGGTTACACGATCTTCTCCGCGCCGTACCTGTCGATGCCGGCGGAGATGGCTGGCGGCTACCACGATCGAACCCGACTGATGTCCTTTCGGACGCTGTTCAGCTCCGTGGGCCTGCTGATTGGCACCGCCGTCGCGCCGATCATCGTGTTCGTCTCGATGGCTCTGTGCTTCCTCGGGACGGCGCGCACGCTTCTCGAACCCTGCGCCCACGCAAACCAGCTTCGGCGAACAGTGACGGCCTACGCTGCGCAACCGGCCCTTCATTCTGCTGGTCGGCAGCAAGACACTGCAGTTGACCGGCGTCACGGCATTCTCGGCCGGGCTCGCGTTCGTCGCGCAGTATGTCGTGGAGCTGACCGGCGCGCAGCTAGGCATTTTCTTTGGCCTGTTCTCGCTTGGCACGGTGCTGTCGCTGCCGGCGTGGGTCTGGCATGCCCGCCGCGTCGGCAAGAAGCCGGCCTATCTGCTTGCAGTGGTCTTGTTCGTCGTGTTCGATCTCGCGCTGCTCGCCATCGGCAACGGCGACGTCGGCGGGCTGCTGGCAATCGGGTTCCTGATCGGACTGTCCTCGGGCGGGCTGATTCTGCTCGGCGTGTCGATGCTGCCAGACACCATCGACTACGATCACCACCTGACCGGGCAGCGTCGCGAGGGCATCTACGCCGGCGTCTGGAGCACGATCGAGAAGGGCTCGGCTGCCGTCGCGACGCTACTCGCGGGCGCGATCCTCAGCAGTGCCGGCTATCTCGAGACCCGCGCCGGTGACGTTGCGTGCCAGCCGCAGTCGGCCCTGGCTGCAGTCCAGATCAACGTCGCCCTGCTGCCGGCGGCCGTCATGCTGCTGAGCCTGCTGTTGCTGGTTCGCTACGATCTGACCCGTGAACGTCTCGAGGCGCTGGTCGCGGCACGGCGCTGACGGGTGCCCGAGACTCGCCTCGGCGTGGCAGCGTGCTAAGATTGCACGCGCGTGCAGATCTGCCGGCAGGGAGAGATCGTCCGCGATGAATGCCAGCCCAGAGACCGAGAGCCCACGCCGCGCGGCGGGCGACCATACGGTTTTTCTCGGCGACCCGCTCCACGAGACGCTGTTCTCGATGGTGGTCGCGTTGCTCGCCGAACTTTCCGTCGTGCGCGATCGTCTCGACGCGCATGAGAGACTGCTGCAGTCCGCGGGTCTGCCGGTCGGGCCGGCCGACGTCGATGGCTACGAGGTGTCGCCCGACATTGCACGCGAGCGTTCCGCGGTGCGTGACCGCATGATCCGGCACGTGTTCCGCGCCCTGTACGAGAAACTGCCGCCGGCCGAGCTGCGCACGCAGAGTGAAACGTATTCCCGCATCTTTGCCGAGGTCCAGACGGACCTGGCGCCAGCCTCACGCCGATGATCCACCGAACGGAGCTGCCCATCATGGCCACCGTGTTCGCCCATTCGATGATGCCGCAGACGACGCACGACGAGTTCGCGCTCGAGGCTTTCCTCGTCTCGATGCGCGCCCACCTGATCCAGGAGATGGACGCACTCGACCGGCGACTCGTCAACGAGTGCGTGGTGCCGCGCGTCGCGCAGCGCACGGGTCGCCAGCCGACGAGCAGCGCAGAGGTGCGGTTTGAGCTCGAGTCCGAGCCGTTTCATCAGGTCTGGCTGACCTTGCAGCGGCTTTACCAGGATATGCTCTGGAGCGCGATCGGCGAGAGCGTCGATCGGCAGTACGCAACCCTCGATGCGCAGCGTCGCGCCGTCGGCGCGCCCCGCGGCACGCTCGAACTGGACCCGCAACTCGAGGTGCCGCGTTACATCGCGGCATTCGATCATCATCGGATGGCCGGTAGTTACCACTCGGAGAGCCGTGCCGAGGACATCAAACCCGGCGCAATGTACGACCGCTACTCGTCTACCTATCACTACTGGCGCAATGGCGGCTGGATGAACGACGGCCGAGGTCACACGATCGCCTCGCATGTCATCTCGAGCTACCCTGATCTGCGGCCGCGGCGGATCCTCGATATGGGCTGCGCCGTTGGCCATACGTCCGTCGCGCTCAAAGACGACTTCCCCGAGGCCGAGGTGCACGCCATCGATGTCGCTGCGCCGATGTTACGCTATGCGCATGCGCGTGCCGAACATCTCGGCCGGGCGATTCACTTCTCGCAGCAGAACGCCGAGAAGACACGGTACCCGGACGGTCACTTCGATCTCGTGGCCTCCGCTGTCACCCTGCACGAGACGTCGCTCGCAGCGATGCGGGCCATCTTCCGCGAGAGCCATCGATTGCTGCGTCCGGGCGGCGTCATGGTGCACCTCGAAGTGCCGGCACGCTACGATCAGCTCGGTGTCTGGGAGCAGGTGCGGGCCGACTTCGAGTCGCTGTACAACAACGAGCCATTCATGGCCGGGGTCGCGCGCGCCGACTTCGCACGGATTGCAGCGGATGCCGGATTCGCGCCTCAGGACATCATGGTCGGGTTCCGCCAGTACACTCCGGTCATGACGCATGTCGATGCCTCTTTGGCTCCGACGGGCAGTGCCGATGGCGGCCTGCCAATGGGTAGCTGGTACATCTGCTCTGCACGGCGGACCTGAGTCGGGGCGCCGTAGCGGGCCGGCGATTCGCGCGAACGCCTTATAATCGGCGCGTGACCCGCTCAACGCCTTCAGACAGTCGGCGCGTCCGCCGACGTAGCGGCCGGGTAACGTCGCAGGACGTTGCGCGTCTCGCGGGGGTCTCGCGCTCAGCCGTCTCGCGATCGATGACCGAGGGCGCAAGCGTGGCTTTCGAAACGCGGCGGCGCGTGCTCGAGGCCGCCGAACAGCTCGGCTACCGCCCGAACCTGATGGCGCGTTCGCTCATGACGCAGCGCTCCCACGTCGTCGCGTTACTCATGGGTCAGCTGCGCAATCCGTTCTTCGCGGAGATTCTCCGCGAGTTCAACGCCCAGTTTCGGACTCGTAGCTACCAGACGCTGCTGCAGACCGTCTCGGAAGACTTCAAGATCGAAGCGGCCGTCGACGCCGCGCTGCAGTATCAGCTCGACGGCCTGCTGATGGTCGCATGCAGTCCGTCGGTCGAGCTCGCCGCGCGTTGTCGCCGCTACCGGCTGCCCGTGGTGATCATCGATCGCACGGCCCTGCCGGATGCCAACCAGGTCTGGATCCGCAGCGAGGCGCTGGGTCGCACGGTTGCCGAACGGCTGCTCGCCGAAGGCCGACGGCGGTTCGCGGTGCTCGAGGGTGCGGCTGGCGAGCCGCTGTCGCGTCGAGCGCGAAGCTTCATGCAACGCGTGCAACAGGCGGGATTCCCTGTGGTCATCGACTACGGGGGCTTTTACTACGACACGGGCCGGGAGGCCGCGCGCCGGCTCCTGCGGAGCCCGAATCCACCCGATGCGCTCTTCTGCGTGACCGATCTCATGGCGCTCGCTTGCGTCGATATCGCCCGCTACGAGGCCTCACTGCGCATTCCCGAGGATCTATCGGTGGTCGGTTGCAACGACATGCCGATCTGCGCATGGCCGTCGTACGCGCTGACCACGGTCAGATTGCCGCTGCGCGAAATCGTCGAGCGCAGCGTCGAGATGCTGCTTGCGCGCATCGAGGATCCGGCGCTTCCGGCCGAGCAGGCCCTGCTCGACTGCGCGCTGGTGGAGCGCAACACTACCCTTCCGCTGAACCGCAGCGGATCACGGGCTTGATGGTGGCGCCAGTCGCCGCGTCGGTCAGCGCCTGCGGTAGTGATCCGAAGTCATAGAATCGCACGAACCGTTCGTAGGGCAGGCGTCCCGCCTGATGCAGTCGCATCAGTTGCGGGATGAATACCCCAGGCACGCTCGAGCCCTCGAGCACGCCCATGAGAACGCGCCCGGAGAGAATCGGTGCCGGCGAGAACTCAAAAGGCTTGCCATAGTCAGGCACCGCGCAGATGCCGCAGGTACCTCCGCGCACGAGACAGGCGATCGCATCCTTGAAAGGCTGCACCTGTGCTGTCGTGTCGATGGAGTAGGAGACGCCGCCTCGAGTGAGCTCACGTATCCGCTCGACGATGTCACCGTCGCGCGCGTCGAGCACATGCGTGGCGCCGAGCTCCCGTGCTAGCGCGAGCCGCTCTGGCCGCACGTCGACGGCAATCAGCGGCTCGCAGCTGACGAGCGCGCCGCCCATGATGGCCGAAAGCCCCACCGAACCGGCACCGAACACCGCCAGCGATGCGCCTGCCTCGACACGCAGCGTATTGAGCACGGCGCCGACGCCGGTCTGGATGCCGCAGCCGAGAGGTCCGGCGAGGTGCAGCGGAAAGTCCTCGGGCACGCGCACGGCATTGCGCTCGGTGGCAATTGCGTGAGTCGCGAACGAGGACTGCTGGAAGAACGCACCCCGTACCGGTTGCTCGCCTTCGTACAGCGGGGTCGAGCCGTCACCCCGCTGGCCCATGAAGTTGAGTTCGGACGACGAGACGCAGTGGTAAGGAGCTCCTGTCAGACAGCTTTGGCAGTGACCACAACTGCCGAACGTCAATGCCACGCGATCACCGGGACGCAGGTCACCGACGCGGGAACCGACAGCCTCCACGATCCCGGCGCCTTCGTGTCCGAACACGGCCGGAAGTCGAGCGAACCGCGGCGCTATCAGGTCGGTGTGACAGACTCCGGTGGCAACGATACGGACGAGGATCTCGTCGTCCTGCGGCCCGCGCAGCTCGAGTCGCGAGAGTTCCGGCGGACCGTCGGGCCGCCGCTGAACCCAGGCGCGTGTCGAGTTCATGCGAGGTACTCGCGCAGCAGTTCCTCGGAGGTAGCCCAAAGACGCTCCGCGAGCCCGGCATCGCGGACCTGCGGCGGCGGCACGACCGCGTTGCAGTTCTCGAAGTACTGGCCGCTGACGGTCGCCAGCGCTGGAGCGGTGGCGACGTAGCATTGCGTAGCGGCTCCCTGGGCCGGCGTTTTCAGCAGGAAACCCTTGACCGGAGTGAGGAGCATCTGCTGCCACTTCGGGTAATGTCGCCATAGGCTCGTGTCGACGGCACCCGGATTGAGCGAGTTCGAGGTGGTGGTCGTGCCCTCGAGCCGCCTCGCAAGGGCCAGCGAGAACAGCGCATTGGCGAGCTTCGACTGGCCGTAGGCCTTGTTCGGCGTGAAATCGCGCGCTCCGGAGAGGTTGTCGAATTCGATGCCTGCGGGTGGCGCCCACTTGTATGCGGAACTTGCGACCACGACCACGCGGCCCTGAGGGACTGCCTGGACCTGCGGCAGCAGTCTGTGGACCAGCAGGAAGTGCCCAAGGTGATTGACGGCGAAGTGCTGCTCGATGCCACGCACCTCGCGTCGCTCCCCGAGCACCATGATGCCCGCGTTGCAGATCAGGCCATCGATCGGCATGCCGAGGCGCGCCACCTCGGCGCTGCAGGCCATGATCGACTCCGGCTGCTCCAGCTCGAGTTCGATCGGGATGCAGCGCGCGCCGATTGGCGCTGCAGCCATACGGGCGCGTTCGAGCGTGCGGCCCGTCAGCAGCACGGTGGCGCCGCGCGCCACGAGGACGCGGGCCGACTCGAGACCGAGGCCAGACGTGCCGCCCGTGATCAGGTAGGTCCTGCCGCCGAGGTCCAGACCCGCCACGACCTGCTCGGCCGTCGTATTCTTGTCGAACTTGGACATCGGCACTCCTTCTGCATACACCACGGGCTCGTCGTTGCGACTGCAGCCGGCGACGCCGGCCATACCGACCGTCGTGCCGGCGGCGCTGGCGGCCAGGAAGTTCCTGCGCGTCATCATCCGAGACAAGCTCCGTTTATCGAAAAGCGTCAGTTTCGCTCATTCCCCGGGGGCCCGCGGTCGGCAGGATACTGGAGTGGCCGCCGAGTGAACGCGCGTGCAAAGCTACGCCCAGGATTCTCATTGCGGCGTTCTTGCCGGGTTAGCATGATCCAGGTTACCGATGTTCCGAGACCCGTTATGCCTCGATCGCCGCACGGCTGGCCCGCCGCTGTGCTCCTGTCGGGTGCCGTTGCCGCACCGCTCGCTGCTGCGCAGGGTGCAGCCGTGCTGAGCGTGGCTGAGGCCGGGGTGGAGCGCGCCTCGCTGTTCGAGATGACTGCTGGCGACCGGCTCGAGGACGCCGGCGTGTTCGTGGTTCGCAGTGCCCGCATGGGGCGTACCGAGAGCTTCGAGGTCTTACGTCGGCCCGACGGGAGCCGGGTCGTCACCAGCGTCACTCGTGGCGCCGACGATGGGTACCGGGTCGAGGGAAGATGGACCTACGGGCCGCGCGAGATCGCCACCGGTGCCATCGGACGAGCCGTCATCGATGGTCGACCGTCCACCATCGTGATCGAACTGGCCGGCGGCCGCGCCGACATCCGTATCGACGATGGTGCGGAGCAGCGCCGTTATGCCGCGAGCTGCGCAGCGGGTTGCCTCGTCGATCTCGCGCCGAGCGCGCTGCCGATGTTCACCATGACGCGCCGCTACGACGCGGCCGCGGGTGGACCCCAGTCCTTCCGCTGGATCGGACACTCGTTGACCGAGGCGCAGGTGCTGCTCGATGGCATGGCCGAGATCGAGAAGCTCGGTGACGCCGATTTCGTCGCCGCCGATGGCACGCGGCTGCGGGTGCAGCAGTTCGCCTTCGTCGAAACGCTTCGCGACGAGGCCTCGGGCCGCAGCATCCGTGTCGCCTTCAATCTCTACGTCGACGAGACGCACCGACCGCTAGCGTTTGCGATCGGCTCGAGCACCGTTGGCGAGCGCGTTGGCGTCGAGGGACTTACGGCGACGATACCGGTCAGGATGCCCGCGACGCGCTGATCCGGCGGCGCCACTGCCAGACGAGGATGGCGCCGGCGAACGCGGCGCCCGTCAGCAGCGGGCCCCAGGCCTGCTCGATGAATGCCGTGCCGAGGAAAACGGTGCCGAGTGCGAACGGCAGTTCGGCGCAGGCGAGCGCGGCGAGGTAGATCGCGCGCGGAAAGCGCAGCAGGCCGAAGAAGTACCCAGCGACGTCGGACGGGAAGGCAAGCTGCACCAGCAATGCGCCCCAGAAGCCACGTGCCGCCGGCATGTGCTGTTCGAGGTCGAGCACGCGCCGGCGGCTCAATAGCGATTCGATGGCCGGGCGACCGAAGTAGCGGCCGATCGCATAGCTGAGCACGCCGCCGAGGAACCAGCCGGCCCAGAGCAGGCCCGCGCCCAT
>CAZAWM010000061.1:0-14839 GCA_964488605.1 uncultured Steroidobacteraceae bacterium
GTCAGATCGTAGGGCGTCATTTCGACCGTCACCGTGTCGCCGGTCAGGATGCGGATGTAGTTCTTGCGCATCTTGCCCGAGATATGGGCCGTGACGACGTGGCCATTCTGCAGCTTCACACGAAAGGTCGTGTTGGGCAGGGTCTCGATGACCTCGCCCTCCATCTGCAGCGCATCTTCCTTGGCCATTCAGCTTCCGGCGTACCTGGAAAAAACGAGCGCGGATTCTGCATAAACGGGCACGCCAATGCAATGCGGCGCGCTCACCAGGCATCCGGCACGTCCGCTGCCGCATGTTTGCGCAGCAGCGCGACGAACTCGTGGCGAGCGATCGGGCGGCTGCCGAGGCTCGAGAGGTGGCGAGAGGCCAGCTGGCAGTCGATCAGGCAGGTACCGCGCTCGAGCGTGCGGCGAACGAGAGCCGATAAGGCGACCTTCGACGCGTCGGATTCCTCGGCGAACATCGACTCGCCGAAGAACACCCTGCCGAGCTGCACGCCATAGAGGCCCCCGACCCGTCTGCCCGCCCGCCAGGTCTCGACGCTGTGAGCGAGCCCGAGACGGTGCAGTTGCAGGTAGGCGGCGCGCATCTCGGCCGTGATCCAGGTGCCCTCGCTGCCGGGACGGGGCGCTGCGCAGGCAGCGATCGTGCCGGCGAAATCCGCGTCGAACAGCACCTCGAACCCCCGATTGCGCTCGCTTTTGGCGAGGCTACGGCTGCGGCGGAACTCGGCCGGAAACAGCACCGCTCGCGGGTCCGGCGCCCACCAGAGCACGGGTTGCCCTTCCGAGTACCATGGGAAGATGCCGCGCCGGTAGGCGGCGATCAGGCGCGGTACGGACAGATCACCGCCGGCGGCGAGCAGGCCCGGCGGGTCGCGCAGGGCGCACTCGACCGGCGGAAAGGCCTCGGGCGGATCGTGTCGCGACAGCCAGGTAATATTGGGCAAGGCTCAGACGGCGTCCTGGCGAAACGGAACGTGGTCGGCGACCGCGGCGGCATATTCGTCGACGTGCCGGCCTTCGCGTGCGAGGAAATCGGCGATCGCCGCGCGGAAGCGCGGCTCGACGATGTAATGAGAGGACCAGGTCAACCGCGGCTCGAAGCCGCGGCTGACTTTGTGCTCGCCCTGCGTGCCCGGTTCGAACCGTGCGAAGCCGCGTTCGATGCACAGCTCGACCCCCTGGTGATAGCAGGTCTCGAAGTGCAGGCTGTGAAGACCGGCAGCCGCGCCCCAGTAGCGCCCGTAGAGCGTGTCCCGGCCGGCGAACAGGATCGCTGCCGCGACGATCGGCCGTTGCGGCGCCGTGGCGAGCCGAGCGAGCTTGACGATCAGGCCGCCGTCCGGCACCGCCGCAATGGTGCCGAAGAACGCGCGCGTCAGATAGGGTTCGTGGCCATGGCGCACGAAGGTGTCGCGGTGCAGAGCGAAGATCCGGTCGAGCTCCGCGGCCCCGAGTTCGGTGCCTTCGCGAGTCTCGTAAAAGATGCCCTGTTCGGCGACTCGGCGGCGCTCGCGGCGGGCCTTCTTGCGCTTCTCCGCCGTAAAGCTCGCGAGAAAGTCGTCGAAACTCCGGTAACCGCGGTTCTCCCAGTGGAACTGGCAGTCGCGCCGCGCGAGCCAGCCGCGCGCGTCGAGCACGGCCTTGGAGCGCTGATCCGGGAAAAGCACGTTCGCGCTCGACAGCCCGTGCTCGTTGACGAAGCTCTCGATCGCCTCCAGCAGCCGCGCGGCCGTGGTCTCGTAGGGCAGATCGGCGCGGACCAGCAGCCGCGGCCCAGTGGCCGGCGTGAACGGTACCGCGATCACCAGCTTTGGGTAATAGGCGAGGCCGGCGCGCGCATAGGCCTGGGCCCAGCTGAAATCGAAGACGAACTCGCCGTACGAGTGCCGCTTCAGGTACGCCGGGGCCGCGGCCGCCAGTCCGCTCGCGTCGCTGAGCGTGACGTAGGCAGGCTCCCAGCCCGTGCCTTCACCGACACTGCCACTCGTCTCGAGTGCGCGCAGCCAGGCGTGGCGCAGGAAAGGATGAGCGCCATCGGTCAGCGCATTCCATTGCGCCGGATCGAGTTCGCCGATCCGCTGCCCCCAACTCGCCCTCACGCAACCTTCACTTCTGGTCGAGCTGCTCCAGGTAACGGTCGGCATCGAGCGCGGCCATGCAGCCCGAGCCGGCCGATGTGATCGCCTGCCGATACACGCGGTCGGCGACGTCGCCGGCAGCAAATACACCGGGCACGCTGGTCGCGGTCGCGCCGCCCTCCGTACCGCTACGCACGCGGATATAGCCGTCTTTCATGTCGAGCTGCCCGGCGAAGATCTCAGTGTTGGGTGTATGCCCGATCGCGATGAATACGCCCGAGACCTCGAGATCGCGCACGGCCCCATCGCCGGTCGAGGCGATCCGTAACCCGTTCACCCCGGCCTCGTCGCCGAGTACCTCCGCAACGACATGATTCCAGAGGATCGTGATCCGGCCCTGCTGCTCGCGCGCGAACAGGCGGTTCTGCATGATCTTCTCGGCGCGCAGCCGATTGCGCCGGTGCACGAGCGTGACGTGTGCCGCGATGTTCGACAGGTAGAGCGCCTCCTCGACGGCGGTGTTGCCGCCGCCGATCACGGCAACCTTCTGGCCGCGAAAGAAGAAGCCGTCGCAGGTCGCACAGGCCGAGACTCCGCGGCCCTTGAACGCGTCTTCGGAAGGCAACCCGAGATACCGCGCCGAAGCGCCGGTGGCGATGATCAGCGCATCGCAGGTGTAGCGGCCGGCATCGCCGACCAACTCGAACGGCCGCTGACCGAGTCTGGCAGTATGGATGTGGTCCTGGACGATCTCGGTCGCAAAGCGCGCCGCATGTTGATGCATCCTTTCCATGAGCGCCGGGCCCTGCAGTCCATGCGGATCGCCTGGCCAGTTGTCGACGTCGGTCGTGGTCATGAGCTGGCCGCCCTGGGCCAGTCCCGTGATCAGCAGCGGCGCGAGGTTCGCGCGCGCCGCGTACACTGCGGCTGTGTAGCCGGCCGGGCCCGAGCCTAGGATCAGCAGTCTCGCGTGTCGTGTCAGCATGTAGAATCTGCCAGCCGCGTTCGGCAACGACCCGCGATGTTAGGGGACCGTCTCCCTTGCCACCAGCGCTGGCCGGCTTCCCGCATTCTCACCGTGGTGTAGATCCATTAGAATCAAAACGATGCGAACTCTTTCTCGGATCGTTACGAGGCCGGCGTGGCCGAGACCGCCGCGTCCCTGAAGGCGGCCGGCGGAGCGCGCCTGACGCAGACCGTTGCGCGCGGCCTGCGCGAGGCGCTGGTGCTGCTTCTCGGCGCCGTGGCGGTGCTGCTGTTCGTCGCGCTAGCGAGCTACGACGCGACCGATCCGGGTTTCTCGTTCACGGGCGCCGGGGACGAGGTCCACAACCTCGTCGGTCGCGCCGGCGCGTGGTTCGGCGACCTGCTCTTTTTCCTGTTCGGCTGGCCCGCGTTCCTGTTCCCGCTGATTCTGATGGCGTGGTGCTGGATGCTGATACGGCACCGCACCAGCGAGCCCGGCCGGTCGCGCTTCGAGACGCTGCTGCGCCTCGCTGGCTTTGTCGCGATGCTGATCGCGAGCTGCGCGCTCGCCTGGCTGCACTGGAGCGCGGGCTCGTTGCGGCAGTCGGCCGGCGGTGTCGTCGGCGCGGTGTTCGGCGAGGCCATGCTCGATGGCTTCAGCTTCCTCGGTGGCACGCTATTGCTGCTTGCGGTCTGGATGGGGAGCCTCTCGCTGGCCTTTGGCGTGTCCTGGCTCACGGTCATGGACCGCGTCGGCGCCGCTTTCTGGGGTGTGATCGAACGTCTCCAGGAGCGCCGCGCGGCGGCGCGCGATGCCGCCGAGGGCGAGACGCGCAAGGCTGCCCGCAAGGAAGTCGTCGAGGTCGAGCAGAAGAGGTCTGCGGCCCGAGCCAAGCCGCGCATCGAGGCGCCGGCGCCGATGCCAGAGAAAAGCGAGCGCGTCGAGAAGGAGCGGCAGGTGCCGCTGTTCGAAGCCAAGGCTGGTGAGCTACCGCCGCTTTCCCTGCTCGACGATCCGCCCGACCGTGAGGCGCTCTACTCGGCCGAGGCGCTCGAGGCGATGTCGCGCCTGGTCGAGCTCAAGCTCAAGGATTTCGGCGTCGAGGTCGAAGTCGTTGCCGTGCTTCCGGGGCCTGTGGTCACGCGCTTCGAGATCCGTCCGGCGCCGGGCGTCAAGGTCAGTCAGATCAGCGCGCTCGCCAAGGATCTCGCGCGCTCTCTGTCGGCGATCAGCGTGCGCGTCGTCGAAGTCATTCCCGGCAAATCGGTCATGGGGATCGAGATCCCGAACGAGAAGCGCGAGGTCGTCACGCTCGGCGAGATCCTCAAGTCCAAGTCCTACGACGATCTGCACTCGCCGCTCGCGCTCGCACTCGGCAAGGACATCGGCGGGCTTCCGGTCGTCGCAGACCTGCAGAAGATGCCGCACCTGCTGATCGCCGGCACGACCGGCTCGGGCAAATCGGTGGCGATTAACGCGATGGTGCTGTCGCTGCTCTACAAGAGCACGGCCGAGCACGTTCGCATGATCATGATCGACCCGAAGATGCTCGAGCTGTCGGTCTACGAGGGCATCCCGCACCTGCTCGCGCCCGTCGTCACGGACATGAAGCAGGCGGCCAACGCGCTGCGCTGGTGCGTCGCAGAAATGGAGCGCCGTTATCAGCTCATGGCAGCGCTCGGCGTGCGCAATATCGCGGGCTTCAACCGCAAGGTCACGGAGGCGACCGAGGCCGGCAGAACGATCAAGGACCCCGTCTTGATGGCGCGCGCCGCCAACGACCCGACCATCGACCAGAAGGCTATCCAGGACCTTGTACCGCTGCCCTATGTCGTCGTGATCATCGACGAGCTCGCCGACCTCATGATGATCGTCGGTAAGAAGGTCGAGGAACTGATCGCACGACTCGCGCAGAAGGCGCGCGCCTCGGGTATCCATCTCGTGCTCGCGACCCAGCGGCCCTCGGTGGATGTCATCACCGGGCTGATCAAGGCGAACATCCCGACGCGTATTGCCTTCCAGGTCTCGGCCAAGGTCGACTCGCGCACGATTCTCGATCAGGCGGGCGCCGAGTCGCTGCTCGGACACGGCGACATGCTTTATCTGCCCGCGGGCACCGGCCAGCCGACCCGCGTGCATGGCGCCTACGTCAGCGATCACGAAGTACATCGTGTCGTCGAAGCGCTCAAGAAGTCGTCGCCGCCGGTCTACATCGACGAAGTGCTGAGCGGGCCCTCGTCACCTCTGCCCGGTATCTCGGGCGAAGAGTCCGCCGATGGCGGCGAAGCCGGCGACCCGGAGCAGGATGCGCTCTATGACGAGGCCGTCAAGATCGTCCTCCATGAACGCAAGGCCTCGATCTCTTACGTACAGCGACGGCTCAAGATCGGCTACAACCGTTCGGCACGCTTGATCGAGGCGATGGAAGCTGCCGGACTCGTCGGTCCGCTGCAGTCGAATGGCGGCCGCGAGATCCTCGTGCCGGCGCCCCCGGGAGATTGAGGCATGGCATGGCGGGTTTCGCGTGGCTCGCTGGCCGCGCTCGTCGGGGCAGCGCTGCTCGGTAGCTACGTACCGGCGCTGGCCGAGTCCCAGTCTGCAGCTACCGCGCTCGACCGGTACCTGGCGAACCTTGCGACGCTTCGTGTCGAGTTCACGCAGCGGCTGACCGACAGCCGCGGCCGTGCGCTCGAGGCGGTCGCGGGTAGGCTGGTCGTGCAGCGGCCCGGGCGCTTCCGCTGGGAGGTGCGTCCTGCCAGAGCCGCAGCGGATTCCGACTACACACAGCTGATGGTCGCAGACGGGCGCAACGTCTGGTTCTATGACCGCGAGCTCGAGCAGGTCACCGTGCGTGCCGCGGCAGGTGCGCTGACCGCGACGCCGGCGATGCTGCTCTCCGGGACGGTGGATCTGCGGCAGGCGTTCGATTTGCAGAGCGCGGCGGCGCGGAACGGCTTCGACTGGGTGGTCGTTCGGCCGTTACGCGCCGATGCGGAGTTCAGCGAGGCAAGGATCGCGTTCGCTGGCGGTGAGCTGCGACGCATGGAACTCCATGACAAGCTCGGTCAGACGGTCGTGATCGACTTCGGGCGTGCCACGCGCAATGGCCGCGTCGTTCCCGAGGAGCTGGTTTTCACGCCACCGGTCGGGGCCGACGTGATCGGCAGGCCTGCCGCGTGACCATGCGCCCTTTGCGCTGGCGCACTTTCTGGCTCGTGGCCGGTCTCATCGGCACGGGCTTCGGTCTCTACCTCGCGCTACGCCCGCCCGGCGCCGCCACGCCGTGGTTTCCCGGCAGCGACAAGCTGGAGCACGCACTGAGCTACCTTGCCATGGGTCTTTGGTTCGCGGCGCTGTTCGAGCGTCGCCATCTGACACGCGTGGCGCTCGGACTGATCAGCTTCGGTGTGCTGGTGGAGATCCTGCAGGCGGCCCTGCCCTACGGCAGGGCGGCCGAATGGAGCGACCTGCTCGCCAACGGCATCGGCATCGCCGTGGCGGTCCTGCTGACCTCCGCGCTGCGCGAGTCCTGGATGTTCAGCCTGGAACGCCTGCTGCTGGGCGCGGAATCCTGAATGGCTACGCCCGCTGCGCACGAGGCTGCGCCGCTTGCGGACCGCATGCGCCCGCGCACGCTCGACGAGTTCGTCGGTCAGGAGCACCTGCTTGGACCGGGCAGACCGCTGAGCCGCGCGATCGAGAGCGGTGGGGCGCACTCGATGGTGCTGTGGGGACCACCCGGGACGGGCAAGACCACGCTCGCGCGGCTGATCGCGAGCCGGGCCGAGGCCGATTTCATCGCGCTGTCGGCCGTCATGGCCGGCGTCAAGGACGTGCGCGCCGCGGTCGAGCACGCCCAGCGGGTTGCGCGCGAGCGCGGCCGGCGCACGGTGTTGTTCCTCGATGAGGTGCATCGCTTCAACAAGGCGCAGCAGGATATCTTTCTGCCGTTCCTCGAGGATGGCACGCTGGTATTCATCGGCGCGACGACCGAGAACCCGTCGTTCGAGGTCGTCAGCGCGCTGCTGTCGCGCGCGCGTGTCTACGTTCTGAAGTCGCTGCAGGTGGCGGATCTGCGCAGACTCCTCGGACGCGCGCTGAGCGACGTCGAGCGCGGGCTCGGCGCCGAGCGGATCGACATCGAGCCTGAAGCCGTCGAGAGTTTATGCGCCGCCGCCGACGGGGATGCGCGCCGCGCGCTGAACCTGCTCGAGATCGCTGCCATGCTGGCCGAGCAGCATGGCGATCGCAGGCTGATCACGCGTGCGATCGCCGCCGAGGTCGCTGTCGGTGGCCGCCGCCGCTTCGACAAGGGTGGCGAACAGTTCTATGACCAGATCTCGGCGCTGCACAAGGCAGTGCGCGGTACCGACCCCGATGCCGCACTCTACTGGTTCTGCCGCATGCTCGACGGCGGCTGCGATCCGCACTACCTCGCCCGACGGATGGTCCGCATGGCGACCGAGGACATCGGCCTTGCCGACCCGCGCGCGCTGCAGCTCGCGATCGACGGCTGGCAGGCGTACGAACGGCTCGGCAGTCCCGAGGGTGAACTCGCGCTGGCCAATGTGCTCGTATACCTGGCCTGCGCGCCGAAAAGCAATGCCGTCTACAAAGCCTACGGCGCAGCCATGGACGACGTCGAGAAATACGGTACGCTCGAGGTGCCTCTGCGGTTCCGCAATGCGCCGACCCCGCTCATGAAGGAGCTGGGATTTGGCAGCGGTTACCGCTACGCTCACGACGAGCCCGATGCGTACTTGACCGGCGAGCGCTACCTCCCGGACGAGATGCCTGACCGTCGCTATTACGAGCCGGTCGCGCGCGGCCTCGAGCTGCGCATCGCCGAGGCGCTCGCGCGGCTGCGTGGCGGCAAGTCCTTATGAGTCTCGTCCCCTGGTTCGCGGTCGCCGTCGGCAGCGCGCTCGGTGGCCTGCTCCGTTACGCGGCAACGCGCACCTCGCCGATGATACCTGGCAGCTGGCCGCTCGGTACGATGTGGGTCAACTTGGCCGGCGGCTTCACGACCTTCTCGACCATCGCGATCGGGATCGTCTGTCTCGGCGGGAGCGGTCACTTGCTGCGGGCTGCGGCGCACGCGCTGGTCACGCCTGCCGGTTATGTCGGTGCGGCCTGGCTGAGCCGGGCACTCGCCAGCCACTCGTTCTGAACGCAAGAGGATTCAAGTGCTCGATCTCAAGCAGTTGCGCGCTGATCCAGAAGCCGTTGCCGCCAACCTCGCGCGACGCGGCTATCGCCTCGACGTTGCCGCGTTTCGCGTGCTAGAGGAGCGACGCAAGCACTGGCAGATCGAGGCCGACAGGCTACGCGCCGAGCGCAATGCCGGCGCCAAGGCGGTCGGCCTCGCGAAGGCGCGTGGCGAGGATATTGGACCGTCGCTGGCGCGCGCCGAAGCACTGACTGCGGAGCTGGCGACGGCCGATGCGAGCCTCGCGGCCATCCAGGCGGAACTCGATCAGTGGCTGCTCGGGCTTCCGAACCTGCTGCACGCCGACGTACCCGACGGCAGCGACGAGAGCGCGAACGTCGAACTGCGCCGCTGGGGCACGCCGCGCCAGCTAGATTTCACGCCGCGCGATCACGTCGAGCTCGGTGCCGGTCTCGGCGGTCTCGACTTCGAGAGTGCGGGGCGCATCTCGGGCGCGCGCTTCGCCGTGTTGCGCGGCGGCGTCGCGCGGCTGCACCGCGCGCTCGCGCAGTTCATGCTCGACCTGCACACGAGCGAGCATGGCTATACGGAAGTGCAGGTGCCGTATCTCGTTACCGCGAGCACCCTGACAGGCACTGGACAGCTGCCAAAGTTCGAGCAGGACCTGTTCGCCGTGCGCGGGGAGCGCGAGCTGTACCTGATCCCCACCGCCGAAGTGCCGGTGACGAACCTCGTGCGCGAGCAGATCGTGCCGGCCGATCGGTTGCCGTTACGATTCGTCGCACATACGCCGTGCTTCCGCTCGGAGGCCGGCGCGGCTGGCAAAGATACCCGTGGAATGGTTCGCCAGCACCAGTTCGACAAGGTAGAACTAGTGCACCTCTCCAGACCCTCGGAGTCCTATGCCGAACTCGAGCGGCTCACGGCGAACGCGGAGGCCGTGCTACAGCGGCTCGAACTGCCGTATCGTGTCGTTGCGCTCTGCGCCGCCGATATCGGCTTCGGCAGCGCCCGCACCTATGACCTCGAGGTCTGGCTTCCTGGGCAGGGTCGCTACCGGGAAATCTCGTCCTGCAGCAACTGCGAAGCCTTCCAGGCCCGGCGCATGCAGGCCCGCTGGCGCAACCCCGAGACTGGCAAGCCCGAGCCACTGCACACGCTCAATGGCTCGGGCGTCGCGGTCGGTCGCGCGCTGGTCGCCGTGCTCGAGAACTATCAGAATGAGGATGGCTCCGTGACCGTCCCGGCGGTGCTTCGCCCGTATATGGGCGGCTTGGGGGTCCTCAGGAAGCTTGAGTAACAGCGTCGCCGAGCGGTGGCGAGGTCGTGCATCTGACGGGTGTTCAGCCGGTCATTGCGGAAGGGTGGCAGAGTGGTCGATTGCAGCGGTCTTGAAAACCGCCGTGCGGCAACGCACCGTGGGTTCGAATCCCACCCCTTCCGCCATCGTCAGTCGCAACGGCGGGAGGCCGCGGTTCTTCGGCGACCGCCGAGCGTCTCGGCGGGCCGCCAAAAAAACGCGTTGGTCTCGATCTAGCATCGAGACAGAGCGCTGATGGCCATCGAAGCCCTCTGGCTGCTCATCGCAGCGGTCACCCTGGTCGCGCTGCTCTATTCTTCGGTTGGACACGCGGGGGCCTCGGGCTATATCGCGGTCATGTCCTTGTTCGGCATGGCTCCCGAGGAGATTCGGCCGACGGCACTGACGCTGAACATCCTAGTCGCCTCCATTGCGACCTGGCAGTTCGGGCGAGCCCGTCACTTCTCATGGCCGCTCTTCTGGCCGTTCGCGCTGCTTGCCGTGCCGTTGGCATTCCTCGGTGGCCACCTGAAGCTGCCGGCCAAGCTCTTTGCGATGCTCGTCGGCCTCGTGCTGTTGCTGTCGGCGTCGCAGCTCATTCTCAGGCCACCGCGGGAAGGCGAGCCGCGGGCGCCGAGCAGGCCCATAGCGCTGATCACGGGCGCTGGCATCGGCTTGCTATCGGGGCTGACGGGCACGGGCGGCGGCATCTTTCTGACGCCGCTGTTGATTTTCCTGCGGTGGGCGCGTATCACGACGGCGGCCGGAGTGTCGGCCCCATTCATCCTGCTGAATTCCGTTGCGGGTTTGAGCGGCCGGCTGAGCTCGACGAATGACTTGCCGGAACTGATACTGCCTCTCGTGGTGGCCGTCATCGTCGGCGGCTCAGTAGGATCGTACGTCGGTAGCCGGCGACTGCCGCATCTCGCGATCAAGCGCCTGCTGGCAGCGGTGCTGACGATCGCCGGCGCCAAGCTGATCTTCACCTGAGAAGGCTCACCTGCAGGCGCTCAGGCTCGCCCGGCACGGCAGCGTCGTTCGTTCGAGCGCGGTTGCGAGCCGGGGCGCTGCGTTCGGCACGGCGCCGCATCGTACCGTGCCGCGGCTCGCACACGCGCCGGCGATGCGGCCTTGCCGTCAGCGATGTTACGCGGCGATCTGGATTCGGCGCGGTAGGGCCTTGGCCTGCTTCGGGATCGTGATCGTTAGCACGCCGTTACGGCCGGTGGCCTTGACGTTGTCCGAGTCCGCGGTATCCGGTAGCACGAACCGGCGGTAGAACCGCCCGCGGCCGCGCTCCGTTCGCCGATACTCAGGCGTCTCGGCCGAACCATTCTCGGCGGCACGGTTAACCGGTGTGCGCTCGCCCTGGATCGTGAGCACCCCGTCGTGTAGCGTCAGCTCGACCTTGTCGGCGTCGACACCCGGCAGGTCGACGTACAGCTCGAAACGATCGGCATACTCGTGGATGTCCGTGGCCGGTGCCCAGCTTACGGTCGCTGCCGATGAATCGGCATCGAACGGGAATCCGAACGAGTTGAACAGCCGGTTGATCTCGTCCTGGAGCCGCGGCATCACGCTCCACGGCTCGTATAGCACCGAGTTTGTCATGGCGAAACACCTCCTTGCGAGTCAGATGTCACAGCGGGGCCCCATGCCCCTTGTGGGGCGAGTATGGGGTCGACGCGAGCGTCTTCAAGGCAACAGGCCGACAGAGAGCGCCCAAAGCTCGCCGCCCGGCTAGGAGCCGGGCTGAAGCTCGATCGCAACGTCCCGGACCGCACCGGCGCGCTCGACGGTCAAGCGCACGACATCACCGACCGAGCGTTGGTCGAGACGGGTCAACAGCTCGCGGACCGTTCGCACCGCGTTGCCATCGACGGCCGTGATCACGTCGCCCGGGACGATGCCGTCCGGGCCGGTTGCCACCCCGGCGATCCCGGCCCGTTCGGCCGCGGAGCTGGGCTGGACACGCAGCACGAACACTCCCTCGCGGCCTGTCGCCGCCGCGAGTTGCCGATTGAGCTGCTCATCCACCTCGATGCCCAGCGCCGGCCGGGTGTAGCGGCCGGTCGCGATGAGCTGCGGCACGACACGCCTGACCGTATCGACGGGGACGGCAAACCCGATGCCTGCGGAGGCGCCCGAAGGGCTGTAGATAGCGGTGTTGATGCCGATGAGACGACCTGCGGAATCGAGCAGTGGGCCACCCGAATTGCCTGGGTTGATCGCAGCGTCGGTCTGTATCAGATTCTGGATCACAGGGCCGCCCTGTTGCCCGGCTAGCGTGCGGTCGAGCGCGGAGACGATGCCCGTCGTCAGAGTCCAGTCGAGGCCGAATGGATTACCGATCGCGAAAACCTTCTGGCCGACTTTGAGGTCGGCACTCGTGCCGATCGGCACAGCCGGCGGGCGGCGGAAGCCGACTCCGATACGCAACACGGCAATGTCGTGGGCAGGGCTCGTGCCGACCAGCGCCGCGTTGTAATCACGGCCGTCAGCGAGCCTCACGGTTGCCCGCGCCGCGCCATCGATCACGTGAAAGTTCGTGACGACGTGCCCGGCGTCGTCCCAGACGAATCCTGAACCGGTGCCGCGCGGCACGGCAAACACATTGCGCGTCCAAAAGTCACGGACGAACTGCGCGGTCGAAATGTAAACCACGGAATCGCGGGACTTCTCGAACAGTTCGATCGTGGACTGCTCATCGGCCGCGAGGTCGCCGCGTGGGGAAACCGTGCGCTCGACTAGGGGCCGCTGCGGCGCGAGCAGCTCCTCGATGAGCGGCAGAGTGCGCCACAGCAGCAACAAGGCTGCGACGCACGCGGTCACGACCAGCGCGCGTCGCGCGAAGCGGTCCTCGGGGCGGCGTCCGGAGGGATCGTCAAACATCGAGTGCCAGTTCCTCTGCGGGAAAAACCGCTCCGACGGGCGAGTACCTCGGACCAGCCTGAAGGCTCACGCCGCGGCGGCGCGCGCGCGTGTGACGCGCTCGTCGACTCTACTGCGATCAGCTCGTGATGGGAATCGAGCGACCGCGCGCCGCCGGCACTGCCTGCTGCTTGTCGATCGTAATCGTCAGAACGCCACCCTTGAATGTCGCCTTGATGGAATCCTGATCGGCGTCACCGGGCAGGTTCAGCGAACGCTGGAAGGTGCCGTACGAGCGCTCGCCCCAGTGCACTTGGCCTTCGGCATGCTCCTGCTGCTGGCGCTTCTCGCCACGGATGACGAGCACGTCGTCCGCCACGTTCATCTCGACGTCCTTCTGCTCCACACCGGGAAGTTCCACCGAGATGCGGTACTGGCGTTCCGTTTCCTGAATGTCCACCGCCGGGCGCAGCGCCACGGCCCAAGCCAGCCGAGCGCCCGCTGAGTAGTTCGCGGGAAAGCCGAGGCCGAAGCCGCGGAACACTTCGTCGAACAGACGGTCGACTTCGCGATGCAGCTGCAGGATGCGACCAAACGCACCGAGCGCCGCCGGCTCCATGGCGCGATCTCTCCGCACCGGTACCGAGTGCGGCGCCCGATCATCGTCGCGCTCTTTGTTGAACCAGTTCCAGGGAACGAGTTTCTTGAAGTCCATGGTGAACCTCCTTATCGTCAAGCTGCCCCTCATCTAGGGGCAGCCCGCAAATAGGGGCAGCCCGCAAACATTCAAGGGGTGGTTGCGAGCAGTACGTTCGGGGTGCCCTGCGCTCGCTGATGAAGCAGCGGCGCCAGCGCGCACAGTCGTCAAGGGTCGTGCCGACGTAACTCGTCGAGCGCGTAACGACGGCCGCGCCACTCAATCGCGCCGCTCGACAGCGCGAGGTACATGGAGCGCCACATCAGGTAGGTGCCGAACACGCCGAACAGCGGCAGCAGTGCGCCAGCCCAGCGGCGCGTGCCGAGGCTCGGCGCGCTCACCCAGCCCTGCCAGAGCAGCAGCAGGCAAGCAATGATGCTGAATGACCGGGCTGCGCCGTCGGCGAGCAGCGCGCCGAGCGGCGGGCCTGCGAGCACGACCAGGTGAGCGAGGCTGCCGAACACCGTCAGCGGCACGCTGTAGCCCGATCCTGCGAACAGGTTCTTCATAAGGCCGTCGCGAACCTCGGCCCAGCTCGAGTACCACTCGACCTCGAGCGCGCCGCGCCCGTTCGCGAACATCTGGCGGAAGCCCGCCCGCTTGAGGAGCTTGCCGAGCCTCAGATCGTCGTCGGGACGCAGGCGCAGCGCGGCGTGGCCGCCGATCGCTTCGTACGCGCGGCGCCGCACGAGGTTGAAGGCACCGATGCCGACGTGGGCGCGGCTGCGCGGATCCTGCGCCGCCCAGGGCCGCGCATAGAGCGAGAACAGCAGGCCGAAGTACAGTGCGAACTGCGACAGCACGGCGCCGGGCAGGCGGGCCTGCGGCGCCGCGGTCAGATGATCCCAGCCGTACGCGAGCGCACCGCCCAGTGCGCGGCGCAGCGTCAGCGGTTCGAAGCGGACGTCGGCATCCGTGAACAGCAGCCACTCGCCGCGGGCGGCAGCAGCGCCGAGCGCGTTGGCGTGGTTCTTGCCCAGCCATCCGGCCGGTAGATCGACGACCTCCAGCACTCGCAGCCGTCCGGCGGGATCGGGCAGGGCAGCTACGGCCGCTCGCGTGCCATCGGTCGAGCGGTCGTCGATGACGATGACCTCGAAGTCGGGATAATCCTGGGCGAGCATCGAACCGACGGCCCCCGCGATGCCGCGTGCCTCGTTGCGCGCCGGCACGATGATGGAGACGGGCGGCGCCGCGCTGCCGCCGTCGGCGAGCGGCGGCAGATCCGTGAGCCTGGGCACATGGCGGGCGCCGAGGGCGAGCTGCACGGCGGCCGCGAACAGCCCGAGCGCGATCAGGGCAGTGGTGAGGTCGAGCAGCAGTGCGCCGGTCATGGCGCAAGGCTATCATTCGCGGCATGGCCGCCCCGGGCATCTCGCGTGCGCATCGCCGCACCTTCCTCGCACCGATCTGGCTTGCGTTTCTTGCGATGCTGGCGGCGATCGGCGCCGCGGCCGTGGGTGTGGGAGTACTGCGTTCGATGGATACGACCACCGTCATCGTCGTCCGGCATGCCGAGAAGCAGCTCGGCACCATCGAGGATCCGCCGCTCACGACCGAGGGTGAGGCACGCGCCGAGCGTCTCGCCGCGATGCTCGGTGCACGCCGCGACGGCTTGCCGATCACGCGCGTCTTTGCGACCGAGGCGCGGCGCAGCCAGCAGACCGCGGCGCCGCTCGCGCGCCGGCTCGGCATCGCGCCGGTGAAGTTACCCGCACGTGACGTGCGCAAGCTCGTGGAGGTGCTGAAGG
>CAZAWM010000062.1:0-8072 GCA_964488605.1 uncultured Steroidobacteraceae bacterium
ATCGTGCGCGCGATTCCCTCGGTGGGTCTGTACGTCCCTGCCGGCAGCGCGCCGCTGCCGTCCGCGCTGATCATGGTGGCGGTACCGGCCCAAATCGCCGGTTGCCGCAAACGTATCCTCTGTTCTCCGCCTGGCGCCGATGGCAAGGTGCATGCAGCCATTCTCGTCGCCGCCGATCTCTGCGAAGTCGACGCCGTGTTCCGCATCGGCGGCGCGCAAGCGATCGCTGCGATGGCCTATGGCACCGAGAGTGTGCCCAAGGTCGACAAGATATTTGGGCCCGGCTCGACCTGGGTCACGGCGGCAAAACAGATCGTCGCGAACGACCCGGCGGGCGCCGCGCTCGACCTGCCGGCAGGTCCATCCGAAGTGCTGGTCGTCGCCGACCGGACCGCGCGCCCGCTGTTCGTCGCCGCGGATCTGCTCGCACAGGCCGAACATGACCGCCTGTCGCAAGCCATCCTCGTCACCGACAGCGCGGCGCTCGCCGCAGCGGTCGCGACCGAAGTCGAGAAGCAGCAGCGATCCCTGTCGCGCGGCGCGATCCTCAGTGAGTCGATCGCCCACAGCAGGGCCATCGTGGTCGGCGACATCGGTGAGGCCATCGAGGTCGCGAATCGTTACGCGCCCGAACATCTCCTGCTGCAGGTCGCCGAACCGCGCCGCTGGCTGGCGAGAGTCGTGCATGCCGGTTCCGTCTTCCTCGGCCACTGGACGCCGGAGCCCATCGGCGATTACTGCTCGGGAACGAATCACGTGCTACCGACCTATGGTTACGCACGCGCCTACAGCGGACTGTCGCTGCTCGACTTCGTTAAGCGAATCACCGTGCAGGAACTGACGACACACGGACTTCGGGATCTCGGGCCGACTGCGGCGACACTTGCCGATCTCGAGGGACTCGACGCCCACGCGCAGGCCGTGCGCTTGCGCCTCGGCGCACTCGATCGTGTCAATGGCGCAACGGATCTCGAGGCCCCGGCATGACCGATCCGCTCGCACTGGCGCGCCCGGAGATCCGGGCGCTCAAGCCGTACTCGCACGCCGTCTGGGATCCGCGTCTGGAACGACTGCACGCCAACGAACTACCGTGGCGCGTGCAGGGCGATACGAGCATCGCCGGCCTCAATCGCTATCCCGAACCGCAACCGCGTGAGCTCGTCGCACGCCTCGCCGCGCTTTACGACGTCGAGCCATCGATGGTGCTCGTCGCGCGCGGCAGCGACGAAGGCATCGACCTTCTGACGCGGGCTTTCTGCCGAGCCGGCCGCGATGCCGTGCTCGTCTGCCCGCCGAACTTCGGGATGTATGCCGTCGCCGCGCGCATCCAGGGAGCCGAGGTGATCGAGGTACCGCTCGACCCGGAGCGGGGTTTCGCACTCGACCTGCCGGCGGTACTCGGCGCGATCGATCGCGCCAAGCTCGTCTACCTCTGTACGCCGAACAACCCGACTGGCAATAGTCTCGCCGCGGCCGACATCGACCGAGTGGTCGAGGGAGCTCGCGGCCGCGCACTCGTCGTGATCGACGAAGCCTATGCCGAGTTCTCGCTGGCGCCAAGCGCAGTGGCGCGGATCGCAGCGCAGCCGCACGTGGTGGTGCTGCGCACGCTCTCGAAAGCGCACGGACTCGCCGGAGCGCGCATCGGTGCGCTGATCGCGGTCCCCGAGATCATCGCGCTGCTGAGGCGGATCATTCCGCCATATGCGCTCGCCCAGCCGACGGTCGAGGCTGCGCTCGCGGCATTAGAGCCGGAGCAGCTCGCGATCATGCGCGTTCGCCGTGACGACATCCTACGCGAGCGCGCGAGGACCGCCGCGGCGCTCGCCGGCCGCCCGGGCGTACGTCGCATCTGGCCCAGCGACGCGAACTTCCTGCTGGTCGAGTTCGAGGACGCAGGTCTTGCGCTCGAACGAATCGCCACCGCGGGGCTCATCGTCCGCGATTTTCGAGGTACGGCCGGACTCGGCGAAGCACTTCGGATCACGATCGGCACTCCCGCGCAGAATTCGAGAATGCTGGATAGCCTGCTATGAAAGTCGTCTTCCTGGACCGCGATGGGACGCTGATCGAGGAACCGCCCGACGAGCAGGTCGACTCGCTCGAGAAGCTGCGTTTCATGCCGGGCGTGTTCGCGGCGCTTGCCAGGCTCCGCGACGCCGGCTACCGCTTCGCGATCGTCACCAATCAGGACGGTCTCGGAACGGCGAGTTTTCCCACAGCCAGCTTCGAAGTTCCGCAACGCTTCCTTCTCGACGCATTTTCGAGCCAGGGGATCGAGTTCGAGCGGACTTTCGTCTGCCCGCATTTCCGTACGGATGCCTGCCACTGTCGCAAGCCGGGCACGGCACTCGTCGACGACTGGGTCCGCGAAATGCAGGTGAACCTCGAGGAAAGCGCGATGATCGGCGATCGCGACACGGACCTCGAGTTTGCGCGCAATCTCGGGGTGCGCGCCTTCCGTGTACTGCGTGACGGGCCGCCGCATACGCGCTGGAGCGCGATCGTCGACGACCTGCTCGCCCGTCGCGCGACGGTCGAGCGAACGACGCGGGAGACCCGCATCGTGGTTCGGGTCGATCTCGACAAGCCGGACCCGCAGCGTATCGCTACGGGTATCGGCTTCTTCGACCACATGCTTGAGCAGATTGCGAAGCATGGCGGCTTCGCTCTGGAACTCGATTGTCGTGGTGACTTGCACGTGGACGAGCATCACACCGTGGAAGACTGCGCGCTCGCGCTCGGCGAGGCACTGCGGCGTGCGCTAGGCGACAAACGCGGCATTCGGCGCTACGGATTCCTGCTGCCGATGGACGAGGCGAGCGCGCAGGTCGCCATCGATCTGTCGGGTCGCGCCTACCACGTCTTCGAGGGCGTGTTCAGCAGAGACCACGTCGGAGGTCTACCGACGGAGCTCGTGCCGCATTTCTTCCGCTCGCTTGGTGATTCGCTCGGTGCCGCAATCCATGTTCGCGTCCACGGTGAGAATGCCCATCACATGGTCGAAGCCTGTTTCAAGAGCGTAGGCCGCGCTCTGCGGCAGGCCTTACACCGCGAGTCGGACGGTGAAGTGCCGTCGACCAAGGGTGTACTGTGAGCGCGCTGAGCAGGCTCGCAAACGTGGACGTCGTGATCGTCGATTCCGGCGGCGCCAATCTCGCATCGCTGGAGTACGCGCTCGCACGTATCGGTGGCCGATGTCTCGTAACGTCCGAGGCCACGCTGATTGCCGCGGCGCCGCGCGTCATCGTGCCGGGAGTCGGTTCGGCGCAGGCGGCTATGCGACGTCTGCGCGAGACGCATCTCGACACGGTACTTCCCGCGCTCCGGCAACCCGTGCTCGGGATCTGTCTCGGAATGCAACTGCTGTTCCGCCATTCGGACGAAGGCGACACGGACTGTCTCAGGATCATCGATGACCGTGTACGCCACCTCGAGCCGGCGCCCGGGCTGCCGGTCCCTCACATGGGCTGGAACTCGCTGAACGAGCGCAAGCCCGACCCGCTGCTCGGCGGTATCGGCGACGACTCGTGGTTTTATTTCGTACACAGCTACGCGGCCTGCCCAGGCCCGACGACTCTCGCTAGCACTCAGTACGGGGTATCAGTTGCCGCCGTCGTCCGTCGCGATAACTTCTGGGGTACACAGTTCCATCCTGAACGCTCGAGCGTGGCCGGTGCGCGTCTGCTCGAGAACTTCCTGAGGCTCTGCTGATGCTCCTGATCCCGTCTATAGACCTTCGTGGCGGACGCTGTGTCAGGCTGCTGCGAGGCGATTTCGCGGCCGAGACGCGGTACGACTACGAACCGCACGAGCTGCTGTCGCGATATCGCGCTTTGGGGGCCTCGTGGCTGCACGTCGTCGACCTCGACGGCGCGCGTGACGGCAGACTCGCGAATCGCGAGACGATCGTCGCCCTCGCGAGCCAGCAAGCGGTAAGTCTGCAGGTCGGCGGCGGGCTGCGTAGCCTCGCGATCGCCGACGACCTGCTACGGCACGGAGTTGATCGTCTCGTGATAGGCAGTGCGGCGATCGAGCAGCCCTCGGAAGTGCGCGCCTGGGTCGCGCGCTTCGGTGCCGAACGGATCTGCCTCGCGCTCGACGTCCGGCTGGATGCCGCCGGAGTCCCGCTGATCCGGACGCGCGGGTGGACGCAGGCGACTGGGCGAACGCTCTGGGAGATCGTCGATGCCTACCGCGATTGCGGTCTTCGACACGTGCTGTGCACCGACGTCGAACGCGATGGCGCACTCGAGGGTCCCAACTTCGAACTGTACAGCGAGGCCGTACGCCGCCATCCGACCCTCGCATGGCAGGCATCGGGGGGAGTTCGCGATGCGCGCGACCTCGCCGCCCTCGCTGCGCTCGGCGTGGCCGCGGCCGTCAGCGGCAGGGCGCTGCTCGAACAGCGCATGACCGCAGCGGAACTCGCACCCTACCTGGGCTGACATGCTGGCGCGCCGCATCATCCCCTGCCTCGACGTCCGTGACGGCCAGGTCGTCAAGGGCGTGCGGTTCCGCGACCATCGCGTCGTCGGTGACATCCTCGAGCTGGCGGCGCGCTACCGCGACCAGGGCGCCGACGAGCTCGTGTTCTACGACATCACGGCCAGCCCGGAGAGCCGTTCCGTCGATCGCGAGTGGGTCCGGCGCATCGCCCGCATCCTCGATATTCCATTCTGTGTCGCCGGCGGCATCCGCTCGGTCGCCGATGCCGAGGCGATCCTCAATGCGGGCGCCGAAAAGGTGTCGGTCAATTCGCCGGCACTCGTAGACCCTGCCCTGATCGACCGGCTCGCGTCGCGCTTCGGCGCGCAGTGCGTCGTGGTTGGCATCGACAGCCAGACGACGCCTTCAGGGTGGCGAGTGCATCAGTTCACCGGCGATCCCGATCGCGCCCGCGACAGTGGGCGCGAGACGCTCGCGTGGATCCGCGAGGTGCAGGACCGCGGTGCCGGCGAGATCGTACTCAACTGCATGTCGAGTGATGGCGTCCGCCGCGGTTACGATCTTGCGCAGCTGCGCGCCGTGCGCGAGATCTGCCACGTACCTCTGGTCGCATCGGGTGGAGCCGGCGAAACCGAACATTTCTCGCGTGTATTCCGCGAAGCCGGAGTGGACGCCGCCCTCGCAGCCAGCGTGTTCCACTCCGGCGCGCTTGCCATCCCCGAGCTCAAGCGGCGGCTCGCGGCCGAGGGCATCACCATCCGACCATGGCCGCCGAACGCTGGAGAACCGGCATGATCGTCACCGAACGAGATCTCGAGCGTGTGGACTTCGCCAAGGGCGGCGGACTCGTACCCGTGGTCGTCCAGCATGCGGAGCGCGGCTCCGTGCTCATGCTCGGCTACATGAACCGGGTAGCGGCAGCGGAGACGCTCGGGCGCCGCCGAGTCGTGTTCTGGAGCCGGAGCCGCGGCGAGCTCTGGGAGAAGGGCGAGACCTCGGGCCATACGCTGGAACTCGTCTCCATGCATGCCGACTGCGACCGCGATACTTTGCTCGTACTCGTACGCCCTGCCGGCCCCGTCTGCCACGAGGGCACGGCAACTTGCTTCGGCGAGGGACCGTTGAGCCGCGCCGAAACCCTCGGCTTTCTCGGCGTTCTCGAGCAGCTGGTCGAGCAGCGGATCGAGGAGGGCGCGCACGACAGTTACACGGTGCGCCTGTACCGCGACGGCCCGCGACGTCTGGCGCAGAAGGTCGGCGAGGAAGGTGTCGAGGTCGCCCTGGCCGGCATCGGCAGCGACGACGCGGCACTCGTCAACGAGGCCGCGGATCTCGTGTTTCACCTCGCCGTCCTACTGCGCTCGCGCGGCCTGTCGCTGGCACGCGTCGCCTCCGAACTCGAGGCGCGGCATCGCGCCCGGCGACCGCAAGCCTGAGATCCCCGGCGCCGTTGCTAGACGAGGATCTCCGCCGCGGGCTCGCGCAGGTTGTAGCGCGAGCTCATCGCGGCACCGTAGGCACCGGCGGTAGCAATCAGCAGCACGTCGCCCTCCCTCGTCGGCGGTAGCAGCCGGTCGTGCCCGAGGTAGTCGCCGCTCTCGCAGATCGGACCGACGATGTTGACGAGCTCGGTTTCCGGTTCGCCCCACCGCGAGAGATTGTGGATTTCGTGATATGCACCATAGAGCGCGGGGCGGATCAGGGAATTCATGCCGGTGGCGACGCCGACGTAGCGAATGCCTCCCTTTCCCTTCAGTTGGGTGACGCGCGCCAGTAGCACGCCGGCCTCGGCCACGACGTAGCGGCCGGGCTCTAGCCACAGTTCGAGACCCGCAAGACCCTGGCGCATCTTGGCGAGGTTCTCGTCGAGCTTCGCGAGGTCGAAAGCTGCCTGGCCACGCCGATCGGGGACGCCGATCCCGCCGCCGAGATCGAGCACACGGACGCGCGGGAACAGACCCGCCACCTCCCGTAGCACCTCCGCCGTCTGCGCCCAGCTGTCGACGAGGAGCACGCCGCTGCCGACGTGCGCATGCAGACCGACGACCGTGGCGCCGGCTTCTAGGGCGAGGTGCGCGACTTCGTCGGCATCATGCGCCGGCACTCCGAACTTCGAATGGGCGCCGCCAGTGCGCACGTGCTGATGGTGTCCGCGGCCGGCGCCGGGATCGATGCGCACGAAGATCTCGCGCCCCGCGAACAGCTCCGGCCACTGCGCCAGCACGTAAAGGTTGTCCACGGTCACCCGCACGCCGCGCGCCAGCGCCCACTCGTACTCGTCGCGCGCGGCGAAATTCGGTGTAAAGAGGATGGAAGAAGCCTCCAAACCAGGCACGACTGAAAGCGCCGCCTCGATCTCACCGCGCGACACGCACTCGATACCAAGTCCGGCCTCGTGAGCGGTGCGCAGGATTGCCGGATGCGGGTTCGCCTTCATCGCGTACAGCACGCGGTCGATCGAGCCGAGCGTGCGAAGGGCCACTGCGCGTTGCCGCACGACCTCGAGGTCATAGGCATACACGCAGTCGCGCCCCTGCATCGCGGCGAGCAGCTCCGAGCGTCTGCGCTGCCACCAGGCGATCGACGGTGCCGGCGTCTCGGCCGCGCCACGCGCCGCCATGAGCTGGTCCCAGGTCGGACCAAAGACGTCGCCGGCGCGTACGTGCGCGACCAGCAGTTCATGCAGGTCCTCGACCAGCCGATCGCCCTGCGACTCGTCGACGACGAACGTGAAGTTGAGGTCATTGGCGGCCTGACTGACCAGGTAGATGCGCTGCTCCTCGAACAGCGCAAGCGCCTCGCCGAGCTGATGGAGGATCGCGCGGATGTTGCGGCCGACCAGGCTGACCGAGGCGCACGGCCCGATGACCTGCACACGACACAGGCGCGAAAGGCCGTCAACCAGCCGCTCCAATGCCACTTGGTCGAGCGCGTTGGCCTGGGGATCCAGAGAGACTGTCACCGTAGTCTCGGAAGTGGAGATCAGATCCACCGACATGCCGCACTGCTTGAAGATTGCGAAGGCATCGGCGAGAAAGCCGACCTCGTGCCACATGCCGGGACTGTCGAGCGAGATCAGCGTGATGCCCTTCTTGATGCACACGGCCTTGACCTGGGCCGCATCGCTGCCGGCGACGGCCGACACGACGGTACCATCCAGCTCGGGCGCCTGGGTCGCATAGACATGAAGCGGGATCTGGTACTGACGGGCCGGCAGGATGCAGCGCGGGTGCAGCACCTTGGCGCCGGCCGTCGCGATCTCCTGCGCCTCTTCGTATGTCAGCGCCCGGAGCTGACGCGCGGCAGGCGTCGAGCGCGGGTTGGCGCTGAACATGCCGGGCACATCCGTCCATATCTCGAGCTTCGTGGCGCGTAGCTTGGCGGCGAGGTAAGCGGCGGAGGTATCGGATCCGCCGCGTCCGAGCAGCACCGTATGGCCGCTTGCGTCGCTGGCGATGAAGCCCTGAGTGACGATCAGTGGGCCCATCGCCTCGAGCCGCCGGCGCAGTTCGGGGTCGGGTGCGAACTGACAGGTTGCCGAGAGGTAGGACGCGCGTTCGGTGACCTCGCGCCGCTCCTCGCTGCGCAGCATCGTGCGCGCATCGGCCCACCGGGCCTCGAGA
>CAZAWM010000062.1:8082-14638 GCA_964488605.1 uncultured Steroidobacteraceae bacterium
CGAGACCCTGCGATCTCAAAAACTGCGCGCCGATGTCTGTCGCCATGAGCTCGCCCATGGCCATTACCCGCGCCCGGATGCGATCGCTGGCCTCGCCCATCAGTGCCACGCCGGCCGCTACCTGGCGCAGCTCCGTCAGGTGCGCGGTGAGCCTTTCGCCGACAGGCAGCCCGAGCTCCGCGACCAGTTCGCGATGGCGCGATTCGATCGCCGCCAGCGACGGTTCGGGGTCGCCGGCGAGCGCGGCCGCTAGCAGCCTGTCGAGCCAGTCAGTGATGCCGGACAGCGCCGAGTGGACCACCAGAATGCGTGCCCCGCCCGCGAGCCGCGCGCGCACCACGTCGGCGATGCGTAGCCAGTTCGCGCGGCTGGAGACGCTGGTCCCGCCGAATTTCAGCACGACCCAGCCGCCTTCCGGCGACGCCGCAGGCGACGAGTCGCTCATGATGCTTCAAGGCTCTTCGTCGTAGATGTCGCGCAGGTCCTTCTCGAGCTTGCGATCGGCGAGGACCTCCTCGAGCTTGCTCCACGCCGCCTTGCCTCGCTTCTTACCCGGCGTGGGCCGGACGCGCCGGTCGACCTTTTCGAGAAAACGGTCGTAGTCGGCGTTGTCGTCGTTCTGGGCGGCGTCACCGAGGTAGTCGTCGTAGAGGTCGAAGCTCTCGGAATCTCTCTGGCTCATCTCTAATAAAACCTAATTTAATCAAACGCTTAGGGATATAAGAGGCCCTGAGCGAGCCCGAACTATAACGGAAACCGCAGCGGCTGCAAGTCGGCGCGCCGTCGCCGCATCACCCGTGCCGCACGGCGTCGCGGACCACCACGGGCGCGGCCCGGGACAGGCCGAGCTGCTCGTCGGCGCGACGCTCCGCGATCGCGATCTCGAGGACGCCGAAGGAGTTGATGAGCGCCAGCGGGCTTCCTGGAGGCACGTCTCCGTAGGTGCGATGTACCGAGAACACGTGCGCTCCCGCGTAGACCTTGGGCTCCACCCACCCGGCGAGCCAGCGTCCCTCGATGTTGGTGATCAGGTTGCCAAAGTGATCGACCGTGATCACGACCCCCGAAACGGCCTGGGCCGTGACTGCCGGCGCCTCGACCCAGCCGGGAACCAGCGCATCGATCCGCGGCCCGAGCCGCTCGGGCCGCACCTGCCCGGCCGCGAGCAGCGCTGCGATCGGCGCGAAGATATCGCGCCCATGGAAGGTGGCGCTGGCGCGGCGGATCCCCAGCGAGCCGAGCAGCGCCGGCTCGAGGCGCCAGATCCCCGCCTCGGGGTGTGCCTCGACGACCGGCGCCAAGAGACCGTTGTCCGGGGCCAGGAAAAGGTGGCCTGCCGCCGCGACGATGGCGATGTCGCGAGCCGTGCCGACACCGGGGTCCACTACCGCGACATGCACGGAGCCGGGCGGGAAGTGCTCGAAAGAGCGCGACAGCCAGAAGCCGGCCTCGGCCGGCCAATGCGCGAGGATCTCGTGTGTCAGGTCGATGATCCGAGCAGCCGGGAAGCGCTCGAGGATGCGCCCCTTCATGACGCCGACGAACGGCTGGCGCAGCCCGAAATCAGTCGTCAGTGTGATCACTCCCGAAGCGCTGTTCCAGCTCATGGGCACCCGGACTCCCGCCCTACCGCCACGGTTTGACAATCCCGGAGCATGCAGGCACAAAGCCGCGAACATGTCCCGATCCCAGACCTCTGTCAAATCCGCCGGTGACGACGTCGCGAACACCGAACTGCTGCTGCTCGTCCTGTGCTTCGTGCTCAGCGGTGCCGCCGCGCTCGTCTACCAGACGGCCTGGACTCGACAGTTCGCGCTCGTGTTCGGCACGTCCGAGCTCGCGGTCGCCACCGTCCTGGCCGCCTACATGGGCGGACTTGCGCTCGGCGCCTGGCTGGTCGAACGCTGGCTGCCGCGGGTTCGCCGCCCGGTACTGACCTATGCCGTGCTCGAGCTCGGGATCGCCGTGGCGGCACTGGCGATCGTGCCGCTTCTGCTCGGCGCGGCCCGCATGCTCCTGATCGCCGTCGCTGGCGGTCAGAGCACGCCGCCCTCGAGCGAGCAACTGTCGACTTCGACGATCTACCTCGCCAGCGCGTTCGTGGCGCTCGCTCTGCCGACCACGCTGATGGGCGCAACGCTGCCCTTGCTGGCGCGTCATGCCGTTCATGCCCGCGAGCAGATCGGCCGCCGCATCGGCCTCCTGTACGCGAGCAATACGCTCGGCGCCGTGCTCGGCGCCCTGCTCGCCGCTTTCGTGCTGCTGCCGGTCCTGGGTCTGCAGCGCAGCGTCTGGAGCGGTGCGGCACTCAACGGCATCGTCTTTCTGCTCGCTGCCGGCATCGCGCAGCGACGCCCGATCGCCGAGTCCGCAGCCCTCGGCTCGTACGGCGACGACCGCGCCGGCGCAGGCTGGACGGTCCGCTCTTGGAGGCTGCCATCGGCGCAATGGATACTGCCGCTGATGCTGATCTCGGGCGCGGTGTCGTTCGCCTACGAGGTGCTGTGGACACGCATGCTGTCGCACATCGTCGGCAGCAGCATCTACGCGTTCGGCGTGATGGTCAGCAGCTTCCTGGCCGGAATCGCTCTCGGCGGCGGCGTTGGGGCCTGGCTGGCTACCGCGCGCGCGCGGGCCGTCAACGCCTGGGTCGGCGCGCAGCTGCTGGCCGCGGTCTGGGCCGCCGTCGCCTTTCTGGTGCTCGATCGGCTGATTCCCGAACGCACGGGTCTGTATGAGAACGCGGCGCTCGCATTCCTGCTGCTGCTGCCGCTGACCTTCGCGATCGGCATGACTTACCCGCTCGCTGTGCGCATCCTCGCCGACCGGACCGCGGATGCCGCGCCGGCGAGTGCCAGGGTCTATGCCTGGAACACGGTCGGCGCGATCGCTGGCTCGCTCGCCGCGGGCTTCATGCTGATCCCGGCCCTGCGCTACGAGGGTACGGTGCAGGTCGCGGTCATCACGAGCACGCTGCTCGCTCTGCTGGCGCTGATCGCCCTCGAGCGGCGTCCCACCCGGGCCTGGGGCCTGGCCACGGTGCCGGTCCTGGCGGCGTTACTGCTGTTTCGCCCGGCCGTGCCCGAACGACTGCTGCTGACCTCGCCGCTCAACATCCCGAACACGGGCTCCATCCTCTATTACGACGTCGGGCGCAGTGCGAGCGTTGTCGTGCTGCGGCAGGATGGCGGACTGGCTTTGCGGACCAACGGCCTGCCCGAGGCCCTGATGGACAGTCCGGGCATGACGGCCCGTTTCAGTGGCGAGTTCTGGATGTCGCCGCTCGCCGTGATCACGCGTCCCGAGGTGCGCGAGATGCTGGTGGTCGGCTACGGGGGCGGCGTAGTTCTCGAGGGCGTGCCGCCTTCGGTACGGCGCGTCGACGTCATCGAGCTCGAACCCAAGGTCATCGACGCCAACGAAGCGACGCGCGCCTATCGCAAGTTCGACCCGCTGCGCGATCCGCGCGTCAACGTCATCACTAACGATGCGCGTGGTGCGCTGACGCTGACCGATAAACGCTACGACGCGATCGTCTCCCAGCCATCGCACCCGTGGACCGCCGGTGCCTCACACCTCTATACCCGCGAGTTCATGCAGCTCGCCCGCTCGCGACTGACAGCCGACGGCGTCTTCGTCCAGTGGATGAACGTCGCGTTTCTCGACGAAGCCCTGCTACGATCGCTCGCCGCGACGCTGATCGACGTTTTCGGCGCCGTACGGATCTACCGGCCCGATCCGAACACCCTGGTGTTCGTGGCCTCCGCCGGACCCCTCGCGCCCGAGGAGCGGCTCTTTCGCACGGGCGTGCCGCTGTCGCTGCACCCGCTGCACTATGGGCGCTTCGGCATCAACACCCCGGAGGAACTCGTCATCGCGCTCGCCGCCGATGAGGCCGGCGCTGCGGCGCTGGCAGCCGGCGCTCCGTTGATCACGGACGATACAAACCGCATGGCCACCTCTAGCGTCTATGAGCTCGGTCGCGGCCTGAGCGCCGACGCGGCCGGCCGTGCGCTCGCCGCGTACGATCCGCTGCAGCGGCGCGACAGCGCGATCTTCCGCGAATACGCCGCGGCACTCGACTTCGGCTACATGGCGCGCCGCCTCACCTTCTTCCGCGTGCTCGATGGCAGCGTCGTCGATCGGGTGCGGCGCATGGCGCAGGCGATTCCCGATCCGGCCACGCGTGGCTACATCGAAGTCGTACTGCTTGCCGGGCTCGGCGAGCAGCAGCGCGCGGCAGCGCTGGCGCGTGAACTGAGCGCGATTTACCCGCAGGACTCGCGCCTGCGCTACCTGACGCTGCAGGCGGAGCTCGCCCGCGCACGCACCGAGGCGGGTGCGCCCAGTGCGCTGGAGTCCGCCATCGCGACGCTGCCGGCGAGCGCGCAGGCAACCTTGCGCGGCGTCGCCCTGCTTCGCGCGCAGCGCTTCGACGAACTCGCGCGGCTCGACCCCGTGCTCGCCGCCGCAGCCTGGACCGATCCGTGGTTTGCCGATGCACTGCAATTGCGTGCCGAATGGCGCTCCCGCGTGACGAACCCGGGCGTCTCCAAGGCTCTCGCCGACGAGGCGATCGCGATGCTCGACCGGCTTGCAGTCGTGCAACCGAGTCTCGGACTGCACGTGCTGCGCTCGCGCGCCGCGCTGACTGCCGACCGTCCCGATGTGCTCGTCGAAGCCGTGGCGCAGATCGCGCAGTGGACCACTGCGCTTGCGCGCGATGACCCGATGGGCCGCCAGCGCAGCGCCACGACCTTGCGCGAACTGCTGACCCTGCTCGAGGGCAGGGACACCGATGCGCGGGTCGACAAGGCACGGATCGCAGAAGTCCGCGAGCGCATCCGCACCTCTCTCGGAGGGCCGCCCTCGTGACCACGAAATCCGGCAGAGCAAGGCCTCGCTGCACCCTCGTTTCGCTGTTTGCCGCTGCCCTTCTGGTCGCCTGCGGCGGCAAGGGGGCGGGTACCGGCAGCGGGCAAGTCGTCGGCGGCGGTAGCTGTGATGCAACGGCGCAGAAACAGTTCGTTCTGAATACCGCCCGCGAATGGTATCTGTTCCCCGAGCTGCTCCCTGCCAGCATCGACCCCAGCACCTACGCCGATGCGACGAGCTTCCTCGATGCGCTGACCGCGACAGCACGCGCGCAGGGCCGGGACCGCTCCTTCAGCTACGTGACTTCGATCGCGGCCGAGCAGGCACTGCTGAGCGGCGGCGAGAGCGCCGGCTTCGGCATCTCGCTGCTGATCGACGAGCCGGCGCGCCGAGTGTTCGTCGGTCAGGTCTTCGAGAGCTCGGCTGCCGCCGACGCTGGCCTGGCGCGTGGCGACGAGATCCTCGCGGTCGGCACCAGCGCGGCGACGCTGCAGCCGGTCGCGACACTGCTCGCGACGCCGAATGGGCTGACCGAGGCTATCGGACCATCGACCGCCGGCACGGTCCGGACGCTGCGCTGGCGCAACCTCGCCGGTCAGGAGTTCACGCGTGAGATCATCAAGAGGACTTTCAGCATCGTGCCGGTGCCACCGGCGCAGGTCCGGCTCATTCAGCGCCCGGGCCTCGCTCCGGTAGGTCATCTGACGCTGCGGACCTTCATCAGCACGGCCGATGCCGAATTGCGCAACGCCTTCCGGACATTCCGCAGCAACGGCGTTCGCGACCTGATCGTCGACCTGCGCTACAACGGCGGCGGACTGGTCAGCACTGCCGAGCTGCTGCTGAACCTGCTGGCCGGAGATCGCACGAACCAGGTGTCGTACGCGACCCGATTCAACCCGGGCAAGGCATCTAGCGAGCAGACGGTGCGGTTTCAGGCTCAGGCGGAGACGATCCCGACGCTGCGCGTCGCGTTCGTCACCACGAGACAGAGCGCCTCGGCGAGCGAACTGGTCGCTAACTCGCTGGCCCCCTACGCGCAGACGGTGCTGGTCGGTGGGCGAACCTTCGGCAAGCCCGTCGGTCAATTCGCCTTCGACATCGCCGCCTGCGACTTCCGGCTGCGACTCGTGACCTTCAAGTCGGTGAACGCACGCGGCGACGGCGACTACTTCGCCGGGCTGCCCTATCAAGGCTTTGCGGCAGCGGGTGGACAGAGTTGCGCCGCCGTCGACGATCTTTCGCACCTGCCAGGCGATCCCGCGGAGGCCATGACGGCCGCGGCGCTGAACTGGATCAGCAACGGTGTCTGCCCGGCCGGGGCGATTGCCGATCAGGGCATCAGCATCGCCGGCGGCGCCGGTGCGGTAGGCAAGTCGGCCGCCGAGCTCGACGCGGGGCGCCTCGTGCCACTGAACTATGAACGCCCGAACGAACTGCAGCGGCTCGTGCCGGGCGCCTCTTGAGCGCGGTGCAGGATCTACGCTCTGGCTGCTGTCAGGGTCGGCGCCAGACGATGCAGTGGCGACGCGACCGGCCGGGGCCGAGCTGCTCGATGGCACCGAGCACGAGCCGCGCGTCGTCGAACCTGGCCTCGCGCCACTGGCGCGTGCCGATCAGCGCCGGATTCAGCGACATTTCCACGTCATGCGCGATCCGGCCCGCATCGACGCGCCAACGC
>CAZAWM010000063.1:0-14585 GCA_964488605.1 uncultured Steroidobacteraceae bacterium
CCGCGTCGGCGTCCTCGGCCATCGTGACCGCGTCCTGGTTCGCGAAGGTCTGCCCGCCGAGCTGCATCGCCTCGCGCAACAGACCTGAGAGGCCGTAGCGCTTCTGGAACCAGTTTCGCCTAATGACCTTGAGCTTGGTCTCGGCCGTGGTCGGATCGAGCGGGATGAAGCGATTCGACCAGCGGTACTCGATCGAGAGGCGATTCAGGAAGTCGAGGATCCCGGGGAAGGATTCGCTCGGGAAGCCCGCGATCGCGATCGGATGGATCCACGCGCGCGCCACGCGCGGCTCGAAGCCTCCGACGAGGTCCTGCGAGCCGACGAGGGCGTCGAGGTCCACGGGAGGGTGCGGCACGCGGACCTGCTGGAAGCTCCCGGTGGCGCACGTGCAGAGGAAGCTCAGGAGGTCGGCCGAGTCCATCCGGCGAATCGAGAGCCGGTCGGAGAGCGCGTCCTCGAGCTGCGTGAGCGCGCGCTCGAAGTGGCGGAGCACGGTCTGCCAGCTCGGCGCGCGCTGGCTCTCGTCGCTCTCGATGAAGAGCGCTCCTAGCCGGTTCTGGATCTCCGGCGGCGGGAGGTAGGTGACGCTCAGGGCGTAGACGCTTTCGAAGGTGTCGGCGCCGCCCTCGTAGAGGCGCCGGCGCTCGTCGTCGATCAGCCTCGACGTCGCGTCGGGGAAGGCGCCCGCCTCGGCGTAGCCGGGCGCGGGCTTTCGGATTGCGTCGGCCTGAATCATCCAGCCGTTCCCGAGATCGCGGAGCGCCCCGTTGATCTGCGCCGAGAGGACGGCGAGCTCGTTCGGCGTCGCCGACTCCATGTCCGGGCCCGCGTACCACCAGGCGGCGAGGAGCGATCCGTCCTTGTTGAAGAGAACGCCCTCGGCGACGAGCGCGAAGTAGTTCAGGAGATCGGGGAAGCCCTTCGGCTCGGACCTGAACTCGCGCAGCATCGCCACCCCTACTCCGAGTAGGGCACGGCCGCGTGGATGATCGGCCTGCTCGTGTGAATCGACGGCGCCGCCGGATAGAACGGCTGGAGCTGCACGTGCCGCGTGTAGACGCGGCGGAAGTCCGGGTCGTACCGGGTGACCCGGCCGAGCGCCCACTGGCCCACGGTCGCGAGGAGCGCCACGATGCCAGCGGTCCAGCGCGAGAAGCCGATCCCGAAGAGGAGCGCGAAGCAGACGATCGCGTTCACGAGCGTGAGCTCGCGGTCGGCGCCGGCGAGAAGGATCGGGCGCGTGAGCGCCACGTGGATCGGAAGCGTCCTCGGTCCGGTGCTCTGGTGCGCCTCGTTCTCCACCATCGCCCTCAGAACGTTGCGCCGACCCAGCCGAGGGCCGTCATGAAGGCGAGCGCTCCGAGCGCGAGCGCACCGCCGAAGGCGATGCCCATGACCTTGCGGAGCCCGCTTCCGGCTTCGCCGAACGCGAAGATGAGACCCGTCAGCACGATGGCGATTGTGATCGCGATGCGGGCCACGGTTCCCTGCAGGTTGTTGAGGAGGTTCGTGAGCGGCGTGTCCCAGGGCATGGCGCTGCCGGCCGGCGTGGCGAAAGCGACGTCGGCGCCGGCGACGAGGAAGAGAAAGGCCAGCGCTACGGCGATCGCCGCGCGCTGGGCGCCGGAGCGCTCACGAAACCTCGGATTCATCGGGAACCTCCAGGTGGGTGGGCGGTGCAAGCTCCTCGAGCTCGAAGGCGCACGCCGCGGCGTCGTAGCCGTGGACGCGCACGACCTGCTGGATCGCGCGCTGCTGGATGAACGCGATCACGTCGACGGCGTCAGCCAGGAGCTGCGGCTGGCTCGGGACGCCCGCCTCCTGGACGAGCTGGTCAAGGCGAGAGAGGGCAGCCCTCGCGCCGTTGGCATGGACGGTCGTCAGTCCGCCAGGATGACCCGTGTTCCACGCTTTCAGCATGTCGAGGGCTTCCCTCCCTCGCACCTCTCCCACCACGATGGCGTCCGGTCGAAGTCGCATCGTCGCGCGCACGAGGCGCGCGAGATCCACGACATCGCAAGTGCGGAGCTGAACCTTGTTAGGTGCGCTGCACTGAAGCTCGATCGTGTCCTCGAGGATCACGATGCGCTGGCTCGGCTCACCGCTCTCCACCTTCTCGCGGAGGAGCGCGTTCACGAAGGTCGTCTTCCCCGAGCCTGTACCGCCGGCGACCACGATGTTGAGCCGCTCGGCGACTGCCTTCCGCAGGATCTCCGCGTGAAAGCGCGAGAGCTGCCCGCGGTCGACGTAGTCGTCGACCGTGTAGACGAGCCGCGCGCGCTTCCGGATCGCGACCGTCGCCCGCGGCGAGACGGGCGGCACGATCCCCTCGAAGCGAAAGCCGAAGAACGGAAGCTCGCCCTCGACGATCGGCTGCTCCGCGTTCGCCACGCGATCGAGGAGCGCCGCCACGGTGCCGACGAGACTCGCCGCGCGGTCGGCGCTCAGAGTTTCCGGCAGGAGCGCCATCCCGTCGCCGAGGCGGTCACACCAGACGGCGCCGTCCTCGTTGACCATCACCTCGACGACGCGCTCGTCGGCGAGCGCCGCGAGAATCACCTCGCCGAGCTCGCGCTCCAGCTTCTGGCGAAGCCGCGCCGCGCGCACCGCGCGCGGGTCCTCGAGTATCTCGCCCCCCATCGGGGGAGCACCCTACGAGGGAGGGCGTCGCGCCTTCAACGCAGGACGGCGATCGAACCCGCCGGAAGCTGATTGTTCTTCCCTCGATCCCTGCGAGGGCCAGCGGCCGGCGAGTCGGCTGCGGTAGGTACCTCAACCAGCTGGCCTGATCGTCAGAAGAATCGTCTATGTATCTGACGTGCCGATGTCGGTTCAGAGCACGGTCCTCGAACGAATCCGCGGCAAGGGCCACGGATCGATCCACGTGCCCGGTGATTTTCTCGACCTCGGTAGCCGGCAGGCGGTCGACCAGGCGCTCTCGCGCCTCGTGCGAGCCGAGACAATCCGGCGGATCGCCCGGGGCCTCTACGACTTCCCGCGCCAACATCCGCGACTCGGCATCCTCTCGCCCGAGCTCCCGCGCGTGGCCGCCGCGATCGCGCGCTCGACTGGCAGCCGAATCCAGCTCTCAGGCGCGCATGCAGCGAACACCCTCGGCCTATCGACGCAGGTGCCCGCCCGCCTCGTGTACCTCACCGACGGACCGACTCGGAGGGTCCGCATCGGCCGCCGCGTCATTGACTTCCGCCACGCATCCCCCCGCACACTCACGAGCGTCGGGACCGCCGAGGGCCTGGTGATCCAGGCCCTTCGCTACCTGGGGCGCAGTGGAGTCACCCCTGCGGTTCTCGCCAGGGTTCGCGCCGCGCTGGGCGACAAGGAACGCAAGGGCCTCGCGAAGCACGTCTCGAACGCGCCGGCGTGGATGCAGCCGGCGCTGAGGCAGATCGCTGAGCCAGCCGAGCACGTGAGGGCGCGACGCTAAGCCCGTGGCAGCCCCGCGGGGGCAGGGACTGGGGCTAGCTGCGATATTAGCCTTGACTGATAATCAGGCGGGTCTAATATCGGCTAGCCGGGCCGGGGAGCGGGGGCGTGACGGAGGTCGAGTACACCGACGTCGTGGGCCTGCGCGAGGCGAGGGGCCCAACTCTCGGACATCCCTACTGCTCCGCAGTCGCCATATCGAAGCACGGCGACATGCGCGAGCTTCGGGTCCAGCATCAGGGGCGGCCATATCGCGTCTTCTATGCGTTCGATCCGAGGCGCAACGCCATTCTGCTCATCGCCGGCGACAAGACGGGAGACAACCGCTTCTACGAAAGGATGGTCCCCACCGCTGACCGGCTCTACGACGACCATCTGAAGCAACTAGAGCGCGAGGGGCTGGTCTAGGGAGAACGGGAAGGCAAGGAGAGACTTCGATGGCGCGACCCTTCAAGGAACTACGAGACCGGATGAGCCCCGAGGCTCGCCGCCGTGTCGACCGGCGTGTGCGCGAGACGCTCCTCGAGATGAGCCTCCAGGAGCTTCGCCAGCGTGTCGGCGGCATCACCCAGAGCGATCTCGCGGAGTTGATGAAGGTGACGCAGGGGGCGATCTCTCAGCTCGAAAAGCGCCACGACGTGCTGCTGAGCAAGCTGGCCGAGTACATCCATGCGCTCGGCGGCGAGCTCGAGCTGATCGCTCGCTTCCCCGAGGCTGATGTACGAATCACACAGTTCGAATCCGAGAAGAAGGCGGCCAACGGATAGATCGTTGTCGGTGGCCGTCAGCGCAGGCAGATCGAACCTCGGGGGCGAGGGGTACCCGATCCTAAACGCTCGGCGGACTGAGCGAGTACCGGCCGTAGGCTGTGAACACCGCCCGCAGATCCATCACGACGGACGACGGTCGCTTGCGGGAGCTCCTACAGAACTGTAGGATCTTGTAGAGGAAGCCATGGACAGGGAAACACAGATTTCAGCTGTCGTCTCCGAGACCACCAAGGAGCTCTTGGAGCGCCACGTCCGCGCAACCGGCGTGAAGAAAGGGCATCTCGTCGAGCAAGCCCTACGTCATCATCTGCAGGCCCTGCAAGAGCTGCCCACGGACGTGATTGTTCACCCGAAGCTCGTGGTCACCCGTAAGTCGGGCGACGCGATCATCAAGGAGATCGCAAAGGGGAAGCCGACGGAGGCCTTGCGGGACCTGCTCCGCAATGGAGATTAGGGCGCTCCGCGAGGGAGACGACCGGTCGCGGTTTCGCTCCGGCGATCCCGACCTCGATCGCTTCATTCACAAGTTCGCGGGCCAGAACCAGTTCAGGCACTACCTGGGTGTCACGTACGTCGCGGTCGAGGATGGGCGGATCCTCGGCTATGCGACAGTGGCGCCAGGTCACATCGAGATCGAGGATCTCCCGGCCGCTGCTCGGAAGAGGCTCCCTCGCTATCCGCTGCCGGTGCTGCGATTGGCCCGTCTCGCCGTGGAGCAGGTCGCCCGCGGTCAGGGCCTGGGCCGCCGCTTGCTTCGGTTCGTTCTGGAGCTCGCTCTCCAGATGTCTCGCGACTACGGGTGCATCGGAGTCGCGGTGGACGCCAAGCCGGACGCGGTCGAGTTCTACAAGCAGTTCGGCTTCATTTCCGTCGACGTCGTCGAGGGGCAATCCGACGCGCGGCCCGCGCCCATCCCGATGTTCCTCGCCATCCGCGCAATCCAGGACGCTTCGAGCGAGGGCTGATCCTTGCTGAGGAGCCGCTCCGGGGGTGATCCTTCGTCAATCGTCGACCGATGAAGCTGACGCCTCGAAGAGCTGCCAGAAGCTGAACTTCCGTCGGTGTCGCTCCCGGAGCTGCGCCAGATATTGGGCGTGGCTGGCGAGGTCGCGGTAGTCGCCCACGCTCGAATCGAGCGCGGCCAAGCGATCGACGTAGCGCTTGGCGTGGCCGTAGGCCTTGCTTCGGCCCTCCGTCAGGATCTGGTCGGTGAGCGCGCGGTAGCACGCGACCGCGGGCAGCGGGTGGCCGGCCTTCTCCAACCGCTGAGCGAGCGAGAGGAGGCTCGCGTAGTAGGCGGCGCCCAGGCGCTCACGGAGCTGCAGGACCAGCGCCGCTGCGCGCTCCTCTTCTCCGAGGTCGAGGAGGAAGGCGCCAGCGGCGACGGGGTGGTTGCTCTGCTCCGCGCGCTCGAGAGCTTCCCGGCGAGCCGTCTCTCTCTGATCGCTCGGCAGGAGCGCGGCGTACTCGGAGAACAGCTCCGCGCTGAGCGAGCGCTCGGCGAGCCGCCGGCGCACGTCGAGGAGCGCGTCGCGATCGCCCAGTTTCTCGTAGGCCTGCGCGAGCAGGTCGAGTCGCGCGTCGCCGGCGCGCTCCGAGCCAGCGTCGTCGGAAAGCGTCAACCACTCGACCGCGCGCTCGACGGGGCCGAAGCGGAGGTACTGCTCCGCGATCTTGGCGGCCTGGAGGCTGTTGGGGCGCGGCGAGAGAATCCTCACGGACCGCTCGTAGAGCGCTGCGTCGCCGAGCGCCCGCGCGACCTGACCCATGGCGGTGGACGCGGAGACGACCTGATAACTCTTGCCATCCCTGGGCGCGGATTCGGCCTCCTGCTCGTAGTTGCCGGCGAGGCGGCGAAGCTCGATCTCGGAAAGGCGCGTTGCGGCTTCATCGAGAATCGCGTCGCGCACGCCATAGCCGTTACCGGCGTGCAGCTCGTAGACGCGCTCGACCCACGCGGGATCGGCCGCGAGACCTGCCGCCGCGCGGTGCCACAAGCCACACGCGCGCCGGAAGGCGTCGCCGATCGAGCCGTTCGAGTCATCGGCTCGGCCGAGGATCTGCTCGTCGGCGCGGATGAACCGGTCGATGAGCTTCCACGCCTTTTCCGGGTCCGCCGCGAGGAGCGGCGCCTCGACGTCGTCGAGCCAGGCCTCGAGCTCTCGCGCGAACTCACCGCTCTCTCGGTAGGAGATGAAGTCTCGCCCGCTCCGAAATCGCTTCAGCCGGCGCTCGAGCGCGGCCGCGACCGCGGACGGCTCCTCCCGCTGCGCGAGGGTCTCGATGCGCTCGCGCAAGGCGCTGTCCTCCTCGGCCAAGCGAGCGAGAAAGGCCGCGAGAGCGCTCGGTTCGAGCTTCGCCAGCTTTGTGCGCAGCTCATCAGACGTCACGTGAGCCATCGTCTGGACCGCTCGGGCCGTGAGCAGTCGTTGTCGCCCGGTGCCGGCCCGGCTGCATTCCCTCGTAGGCTTCTACTTCCTCGTCGAGCTGCATCGTGAAGCAGCGAAGCGGATCGAGCGCGCGCTTGATCTCTGCTGGCAGGAAGCCTCGCGCGCGCATGCTTGCTTCGTGATCCCTCAAGCGGGCCGTCGCAGCGGAGACGCGCTCCAGGGCCTGCTGGTACTCGGAATCGTTGCGGATCATTCGCCGCCCTCGTGCCGCGGAGCTACGCGCGCCAACATCGGAGCGGTTCCTGTTCCGCGATCCGTGCGAAGTCGACATCGGTCGTGAGAAGCTGCAGCTCATGTCGGATGCAGAGCTGAGCGAGGATCGCGTCAATCGTGCCCACCTGAATTCCTCGCCGCCGTGCGCGATTGCGGATCTGCGCGGCCTCGAAGTGGTCGTGGCGGTCGGGGGTGACGAACGGGAGGACTGCGAAGCGCGCGACGATTGCCTCCTCCGCACGAGGCCCATGAAAGCCCTGAAGGATCTCTTGGTAGACGAGTCCGGTCGTAACAACGAGATCGCCGCCTGCCAGAGCTCGCTCGAGGGCACCGACCTCGGGAAGGGACGAGGGGCGATCGCGACGCATTGCAAGCGACCAGACGCTCGTGTCGACGAAGAGGGTCACCTCCGCGAGCGCTCGCGCTTGTAGTCGAACTGCGGATCCCACTCCAGCTCCCCGAAGAGCTCGAGCAGTCGCTTCTGCTCCCGCCGCGCAATGAACTCGCGAAGAGCCGACGTTACGGCCGCGCGCTTCGTCTGTTCGCCGCTGAGCTTGAGCGCACGCTCTACGAGGTCGGGGTCGAGATCGAGGTTGGTCGCCATGTGTAGACCCTCACACAAACCATCGCACAACCAGGTCGAGAGCTAAAGGCCTCCGGCCGATCGCCTGATCAGAACCCTCGATACACCTCGCGCCGGTGCCGCACGCGCACGACGAGCACGACCAGCACCGCGTCGTCGATCTGGTAGAGGATCCGATAGTCGCCAACGCGGACCCGGTAGACCTCGCTATCGCCGGCCAGCTTCTCGACGCCGTGCGGCCGCGGCTCCTCGGCGAGCGATCGGATTCTGGCGTCGATGCGCCGCAGCACCGGCCGATCGAGAGAGCGGAGGTCGCGCTGGGCCGCAGGCGTCAGCTCGACGCGGTACGCCACCGCTTAGAGCCCCAGCTCTCCCCGGAACTTCTCATAGTCGAGGCGGGGGCCACCCTCGGCGAGCGCGGCGCGGGCGGCGTCGAGATCGAGGCGATCCTCCAGCTTCTCGAGCAGCTCCAAATCCTCGATCGGCACGATCGCGACCACGCGGCGCCCGTGCTTCGTCAGGCAGACGCGCTCGAGCCGGTGGCGGACCCGCTCGACGAGCTGGGCCAGGTCGCTCCGCGCCTCGCTGAGGGTCAGATCGGTCACGGGGTCTCCTCGCATCGCGGAGTAACCTACCGATTCGTACGAATGACGCAAATCTTTAGAATCAAAACAGAGCAGATCTCGCCAGAATCGGATTCTCCTGTATTATCGAGCCTTTAGGCCGTTCTCCCCTTCTCGCTTGTGGAGAAACATAAAGGACGTTATGTTACGTCCGATCCGAGGTCAGGGCGAGAAGGGCGCGCATCCGAGCCCGTGGGCAGCCAGAGACCGCAGGAATCGCACTGTGAGCGACGATCTCGACCAAGTCGACCGAGGGCTCGTCCCCAGGAAAGAACCGCGTTCCTGGGCCGTTCCAGCGCTTGTTGCTGGCGCCGGACCGGACGCCACCCGCCGCTTCTTCGAGTTCTTCGCGGCCACTATCCGGAACCCGAACACCCGGGCGGCCTACGCCCGGGCCTTGGGCCAGTTCTTCGCCTGGTGCGAGGATCGCGGGATCGAACGCCTCGACCAGATCGAGCCCATGGTCGTCGCCGCCTACATCGAGCAGCACCCGGGCTCCGCCCCGACGGTCAAGCAGCACCTCGCGGCGATCCGGATGTGTTTCGACTGGCTCGTGACGGGCCAGGTCGTGCGAAGCAACCCGGCCACGTCGGTCAAGGGACCGAAGCACGTGGTCACGCGGGGCAAGACGCCGGTCCTCGCCGCCGACGAGGCTCGCCAGCTCCTCGACTCGATCGAGACCGACACCATCGTCGGTCTCCGCGACCGCGCCTTGATCGGCCTGATGGTCTACTCGTTCGCGCGCGTCAGCGCGGCCGCCGGCATGCAAGTCCAGGACTACTACCGCGAGAGGAAGCGCTGGTGGTTCCGGCTCCACGAGAAAGGCGGCAAGCACCACGCCGTCCCGGCCCACCACAACGCCGAGGAGTACATGGACGCCTACCTGGAGGCCGCCGGCATCGCGGGAGCCAAGGACACTCCTCTCTTCCGCACGGTGAACCGGCAGCGCGAGCTCACCGCTCAGGGAATGACGCGTGTCGACGTCTTCCGGATGATCAAGCGTCGCGCTAGGAACGCCGGTCTACCTCCCGAGATCTGCTGCCACACGTTCCGCGCGACCGGCATCACGGCGTACCTGAGCAACGGCGGCACGCTCGAGAAGGCGCAGCAGATCGCCGCGCACTCGAGCCCGCGGACCACGAAGCTCTACGACCGCACGAACGACGAACTGACGCTCGATGAGATCGAGCGGATTCAGATCTGAGGAGCGTCAGCGAGTCGGAAGCGAAACAGAATCACCTCGAGCGAACCGGCTAGCAGCACCACGACCGCATTCGAGACAGGCCGGATCGCGCCTCGGCTCGTCCCAACGAGTCTCTCGCTTCCTCGGAAGAAGACGTAGGTAGTCACCCACTCCGTCCTCGGTGCGAAGGCCCGTGACGGCGAAGAGGAAGTCGTTCGCGGCGATGCCGGACGCCGCGGCATTGAGCGTGATCACGCTCGGCGCAACGATGGTCCCTTCCTCCACATAGCGTTGAGCACGACGCTCCGACTCGGTTGCGGCTTCCTCCTGTAGGCGTGCAGGCGGGATGAGTCCATAACACCAGAGGCAGCCCGACTCCGGCGATACCGGTCGCGAGACTGCGTAGACTTCACCTACGGCGCCAGTCGACTTCTCCACCGGCACCTTCGCACCGATCTGGACCCCGGGGATCAGATACTGGTGAACGATCGCGTTGAAGACGAGTCTTGCCTGGAACCGGTCCGCTGCGAGGAAGAGGTAGTCGCAGTCTCGGAAGCGCATAGCGATCTCGTTTACCGTGAAGTCGCCGAAGATCCCCTCGTAACGAACTCGGGAGTTCGCACGCCTCGCGACTCTTCCCATGATGTCAACTTTCCGGGCGGCGAAACGCGCTCCAAGTCGGCGCACCCAATGAGGGAGCTCCTGCGCGGTGAGCCAGGTCCTGGCATCGAAGCGCGTCGAGCCTGCAACCCGGGGAAGGTTCGAGGGCTCGATGCGATCTGGATCGACAACAACGAGATGACCCACACCAAGCCGGGCGAGATACAGAACAATCAGTGACCCGACTCCACCCGCTCCGACGATCCCGACCTTGAGTCGTGAAAGGAGCCCTTGACCAGCGTCCCCGAAGAGGCGCGCCTGTCGATCGTATGTCTCGTCCACACCTTTCGGCCGCGGCGGCGGCTGGGGGTAGAGTCGATGGATCGAGGCTCCCACCACGCGGGTCTCAGCCAGCGGGAGTCGGTGTTCCTTCGACAGCCAGAGGTCCCCCGCCACCGCCTCCCGCGCGAACACAAGTGCGCCCACCGGATTCCCTCGTCCAATGTCGAGCAGGGCTGGGTATCCCCGCTCATGGGACGCGAGATCATCGGCGCTGAACGCAACGCGGTCCGTGCCGCCGTGGTTGTGGATCGCGAGGTAGGAGAGGCGTTGATCCCGGCAGTAGCGGATGCGCTCGGTCACGAACGCACCCGTAAGCATCCGGTAGCCTCGCTGCCCCGGCACGTAGTCCGTTCCGTCCTCGGCCAGGAACAGGTCCCGTGCGAGCAGAGAGACACCTCGATCTGTGTTGACGACCCCCGCGGCAATCACAGCGCCGTGCTCATCACCATCACCGGGGAAGAGATGAGCGAAGAGCCTCGCCTTGAGACGAGCGGGCAGAACCAGCGTGAAGGAATCCGTCACAGCCGACTCCGGAGCCACCCGAGAACCTTCTCGAGCTTGAGAAGAGCCGTATCCGTCTGAGGGTTCAGCCGGTTGGAGCGTCGAGACACCTGATGGGCGGGCCGACCCTCGAAGACCTGGCCCGCTTGAACACCGTCCCCGACCACTGGTCTGCCATCGGCGCGCCGGAGGTCGCCGCGGATGTAGTGCGGGTAGACGTCCGCATACGGGTACTGAAACGTCACTCGAAACCCGACCCAAGACTCCCGAGGCTCGTAAGGCGCACCGAGGTCGACGGGTTCCACGATCAGATAGGCGCCCCCCTGCCCGTCCTCACGGGCGCTGATCTGGCTCTCGGGGAAGGCCTTTCGGATTTGGTCGATCGCCCTGGCGACGGGCTCCACGAGCGCCATCGTTAGGAGTTGTCGTCCGGCGCGACCGCCACGAAGCACGCGCCCTCGCGAAGCGTGACGAGATCTTGGTCGCCGACCGGCCTCGTGCGGCCGCCCGGGAGCTCCTCGGTGAGGACGAAGTCGAGCTGGATCCCGACCCCGGCCTTGATAGCCGCCTGCTTGATCTCGAGGCCCGTGGCCTTGGGCCCTTCCACCGGGACTTCGTGCTCGTTGACCTTGATTCGAACGAGCTTTCTCGCCTCGGCTTCGAAGCGCTCGATACCGGGTGCGGTGAGGTCCACCTGGGTGTCGAGTCCGATGACCCGCGGCTTCTCGCCACGCGTGCGCAGCTCGAGGAAGTAGCGCTCGGGCGGAATGAGGCCCGCGAGCTCGAGCACCTCGCGGCCGAGCACCACTGCCTTGTGCACCACGAAGTGCTGGTGGTTCACGCGGATGCGATACCCGCGGCAGATCGGAGGCCGCGCTCCGCGCGCAGCGTACTCCTCGAGATCGGCGATCTCCTCGCGGATCTCCTCCTGCAGACTGGTGTTGTTCATGGAGTCACTCCCAAACGTCCAACCATCTGGTGGCCTCGATCGGGGTCTTCCCGGAAGGCCGCCTGTGGCAGGCTCTCTTCTCGGAGACGAATCCGCGTGACGGAGCTCGGCGAGGTCAGGGCACGAGTCGGCTTCTGCAGGAGTGCGGCCCGGAGAGTCCTAAAGGACCACGGGGTCACGGCTCCTCCCACTCCTCTGGAAGAGATCGTCGGACGGTCCGGACTTCACGTACTTGAACGAGACTGGCCGCCCCGGACGAGCGGGATCTTGCTGCGCAGAGAGCGCGTGATCGGTCTCAACCGAAATCACCCGCCGGTGCGCAGACTCTTCAGCCTCGCACACGAGTTCGGGCACTTCGTCCTTAATCATCACATGTGGTTCGACTCAAACCACGATGTGTCGATCGACAACCCCCCGAGCGAGGGCTGCGAGGGAGAGGATCGGACCCCGGAGCGAGAGGCGAACATCTTCGCCGCCGAACTCCTGGTGCCGCGAGCAATCCTCAAAAGAGAAGCTCGTCCCGGTTGCACGGCTCAAGAGCTTGCTCGGCTGTTTCGCGTGAGCGACCAGACCATCTTCATTGCACTTCAGGACGGCAGGCTTCTGCACCGCCTATAGGAGATCCTCTCGGCCTCGCCGGCGGAGTTCCTCGCGAAGGCCCTCGATCAGGTTCCCGAAGTCCTGGCCGCTGGCCTCTTCTCCACGCCGTCTTCGCTCCCCTTCCGCGATTGCGCTGACCAGGTCATCGTAAGCAGCGGCCGCATCCGATCTCGCGTCTTCGTCGACGCGAAACGAGGCAGGACCGACCGATGCAACGTGAAGGCGGTCGGTTCGATGAAGGATGTCGGCGACCTCAGCCAATCGAAGCTGCGCTGCCTCGACAACGGAAGCAAGAGTCGGGACGTCGAGCGTCGCCACCGTACCTCGATGTGATTCGAGTCTGTCCCACAGTTCGCGCGTGACGCCCGCACGCTCTGCCATCTGCGTCAGAGACACACCCGCTGCTTCGCGAATGCGGCGAAGCGCCGACCCGAACCCTCCGAGTGTCCCCCGCATGCGCACCCGGCCGCGCGCCACCTGCCCGTCGAACATTCCTCGTTCGGCTGCCGCACGCATGCGCTCCTGGAGTTGGGAGGAGAGCTTCTCACTCTGCGCGTCGAGTTCGATTTCGTCTGCCAGCGCATTGCCCAACATCTCATCGGATGCACTGCCTCTCACGAGTGCTCTGAGACGCTCCGCGATCCGATTCCTGTCCCAAGTCCTGTCGTCCATTTGCGGCTCTCCTAGTCCGACGGGGAGTCGTCGGTTCGGAGCAGGCCTCGCCCCTCCTGCAGGGCCCGCATCACGTCGGGCTTCCCCGCAGCAAGTCTCCGACACGCGTCGAGAAGCTTCTCGTGCGCTCGCTCGTGCCGCTTTCGCCACGTCGCCTCCTTCACCGGAGTCCTCTCGTCCTTGAGGATGAGGGCGATGTCTGCGTAGGACTCGCCCTTCTCGTGCAGGATGAGGAGCACTCGCTCCCAGGGCTCGAGCGACGCCAGCGCCTCCTCGAGCACCCGCGCGGCGTCGGGATTGCGCGGGAAGTACTCCACGTCGCCGAGCTGGTCGGTGCGAATGGCATCGATGTGCACGCGATCGGCAGGCAACCTCGAAAGGTCGACTCCATCCTCGAGCTTCGGCTGAAGCCGCTGCTTCCGGGCCCAGTCGATTCCCTCGTTCGTCGCCGCCTTCGCAACGTAGGCTCTCAGATTGGTAACCGGCTGGCTTCCCGTGATCCGCCGAATGACCTTCTGGACGACCCGAACGCTGCGGTCGTCGAGGTCGTCGTCGCCCATTCGAAAACGCCGGAGCCGCGCCCGAATCGGGGGGCCATAGCGTTCGATGAACGCCCCCACGGCCTCGGACTCACCGCGGCCGAGACCTGCTACGAGCTCCGCATCCGACGGATACCCCTCGGCGGCCATCCGCTTACGTCCAGCCTCGCATCCCTCATCCCTTCTTGCTGGGAGACGATGGCGCGTGACAGAGACCCGCTCGGGGCCCGAAAGCCATCCGGATCGCTGGGGCCCAAGCGAGCCAGCGCGTGGGCCCACGGGCCCAGGACGAGGATCAGGTACGCTGTGAACTTCTAGACATAACTCATTGGATTTTCAGCATTCCTCCAGCCAAATCCTCTCAGCGCCGCTTCCTTCCCCGATCCCCACCAGGGTGCACCCCGTGCTTCCGCAGCCGGTACTGGAGCCCCCCGCGAGAGATCCCGAGGATCTCGGCCGCGCGCGTGATGTTTCCGTTGGTGACGCGAAGCGCGGCGATCAGTTCCTGCCGCTCTCGGACCTCCCCCGACTCGCGCAGCGCGGGGATCCAGCCGGGCTCGCCCGGCTGCTCCGAGACGCCTTCGGTCAGCGACGCAGTCCAGAGCAGGCTCCGCGCCGCTACCGGGAGCTCGTCCCCGTCCTCGGGCCAGAGCAGGTAATGCTGCAGGCCGAGCAGCAGCTCGGTGATCCTTGGGTGCTTCACGTCGCTTGGGTCGTTGACGAGGACGAGCACCGGGATGCGGAGGGAGTTGCGCTGAATGCCCTCCACGATCTTCGGCTTCTCACGCGGCACCTTGATCCGCGCGGACACCACCAAGCCGACCCGCGTCGACTTCAGGATCCGGGCCAGCCCGTTGAAGTCGGTGGCGAACTCGATCGGGCGTCCCAGCTCCGAGAGCACCTCTCCGATCCGCTTCTGCTCGTCCAGCTCCGGGTGGACTACAACAATCGCGCTGCTCGACATTTCTGCTGCGACCTCGTGCAACGACGGCTCAGCTTCCGGCGCAGGTTCTTGTCAGCTCACCTCATCCTCAAGCGATCCAGGCGCGGAAGCATCGGGCGCGTGGAGCCACCTTGCTGGAGTCACTCGCCTCAGACACGCGGCATGAAGGTTCT
>CAZAWM010000064.1:0-6848 GCA_964488605.1 uncultured Steroidobacteraceae bacterium
CGCGGAGCTCGGCGTGCAGCGGGCCGACATCAAGCTTGGCGACGCGATCCAGCTCGGCGTGACCGCGATCGCGACGATCGCGTCGGGCTGGCTCGCGGACCGCTACGGCGTCCGTCCCGTCATGGCGGTCGGCTGCGTGGCTCTGGCCTGGGGGTTCTTCTCGCTGGGCGACATACAGTCGCTGTCAGCTTACTACTGGTCGCGGTTCTGGATGGGGGTCGGGCTATCTGGCGCGGGTCTCGCAATCTGCGTCGTTGCCGTGTCGCGCTGGTTCGTGCTGCGGCGCGGCCGTGCGCTCGGCATCGTGCTCGCGGGTACCAGCCTCGGCAACGCCTTCTTCCCATGGGTCTTCACGCGCCTGATCGACCTCGATGGCTGGCGCGAGGCGGGTCAGTACGCGGGTTGGGCTCTGCTGGGACTGGTCGTGCTCGTGATGGTGTCGTTGCGCGAGTGGCCCGAATCGATGGGCCTCGAACCCCATGGCGCCGACCGGCTCGCCGCCAGGACGCCCTGTTCGGATGTCCAGGGGGAACAGCTCGGTTACGCGCAGATTCTCGGGCGCCGCGAGTTCTGGCTGATGGGAACGGCCGCCTTCGCGACGTTCTATTCGATCCTTGCGGTCAACAACAACATGATCCTGCATATGCAGAACCTCGGCGTCAGTCGCGAGATCGGCGCGCTGGTGGCCGTGCCGCTGTTCCTCGCCGGTCTGGTTGGTAAACTCGCCTCGGGTTGGTTGACCGACCTTTTCGGCCGCAAGCCGGTCTGGCTCGTCAGTCTTGGCTGCATGCTGGTCGCTGCTGCCGCGTTGACGGCGATGCGCCCGACGCTGGTCGCCTTCGCGGCAATAGTGATGGGGCTCGGCTGGGGTGCGAACTACACGCTGCTGCAGGCGGTCGCCGGCGACGTGTTCGGCGCCCGCTCACTCGGTCATGTCATGGGCGCGGTGACCGTGCTCGATGCCGGCGGCGGCGCGCTCGGTCCCTATCTGACCGCGCGACTCGCGGACACCCAAGGCGACTATCAGCTGGGCTTCCTCACCGTCACCGGACTGATCGGTGTCGCTTTCGTCTGCGCCGCACTGCTTCGGGTCGCGACTCCCGACGTCGAGGCGCGCAAGTCATGATGCGTTACGCTCTGCGGCGGCTCGCCGGCGTGATGCCGACGCTGTTCATCATCGTCACGCTCTCGTTCTTCGTGATCCGTATCGCCCCAGGCGGTCCGTTCGACGAGGAGCAGGCCTTGCCTCCCGAGATCAAGGCCAACCTCGAAGCGGCCTATGGTCTCGACAAGCCCCTCTGGGAACAGTACCTGCGGTATCTGTCCGGGCTCGTCCGCGGTGACTTCGGACCATCGTTCAAGTTCAAGGACTTCTCCGTCACCGAACTGATCGCCCAAGGGCTGCCGATCAGCCTCGCGCTTGGCCTGTCGGCCGTGCTGCTCGCGCTCGCGGTCGGCGTCCCGCTCGGCGCCGTCGCGGCGCTGCGCCAGAACAGCGGCACCGATTACTCGGTCATGGGCTTTGCGGTGCTTGGCATCGCCCTGCCGAGCTTCGTCACCGGTCCGCTGTTCGCGCTGGTATTCGGTCTCTATCTGCGCTGGCTGCCGGTTGCGGGCTGGGAAACGGGGCAGCTCCGTTATCTCGTGCTGCCGGTCATCACGCTCGCACTGCCGGTCATCGCCTACATCGCGCGACTGACGCGCGGCAGCCTGCTGGAGGTGCTGCGCTCGAACTTCGTCCGCACGGCCCGTGCGAAGGGTCTGTCTGAGGCGCGCGTGCTCGTCCGGCACGCGCTGCGCCCAGCGCTGTTACCGGTGGTCAGCTATCTCGGTCCCGCCACGGCCTTCGTCGTCACCGGTTCGCTCGTGGTCGAGACGGTCTTTGGCCTGCCCGGCAGTGGCCGGTACCTCGTTCAGGGCGCGATCAACCGTGACTACACACTCGTGATGGGAATGATCGTCGTCTATGGCTCGCTGACGTTGCTCTGCAACCTCATCGCCGATCTGCTCTACGGCTGGCTGGATCCGCGGGTCCGATATGAGTGAAGCGGTAGCGACTGCCGTGGCGAGTGGTGACACGGGCGCAGTCGGCGCACGCGGCTTCTGGGCGGATGCCTGGCGCCGGCTGCGTCGCAACCGCGCCGCGATGATCGCGGCGATCGTGATCGTGCTCATCACGATGCTCGCATTTATCGGACCCGCACTTTCACCGCACAGTTTCGATGCCATCGACTGGGATCACATGGCAGTGCCCCCCGGCGGCCCGAACGATCACTGGTTCGGCACCGACCGGCTCGGGCGCGACCTGTTCGTCCGTACGCTGCACGGCGTGCAGATTTCCCTGCAGATTGGCCTGCTGGCGACGCTGGTCAGCCTGACGATAGGCCTGACCTACGGCGCCACCGCCGGCTACCTCGGCGGACGCATCGACAGCCTCATGATGCGTTTCGTCGACATCATGTATGCGCTGCCGTACATCTTCATCGTCATCATCCTCTCGACTCTGTTCGACCGCGGCAACATCTTCGTGCTGTTCCTCGCGATCGGTGCCGTCGGCTGGCTGACGATGGCGCGTATTGTCCGCGGCCAGACTCTGTCGCTAAAGCGCAAGGAATTCATCGAGGCTGCACTCGCGACCGGCGTGTCGACCGCGAGCATCCTGCTCCGGCATATCGTGCCCAACGTAATCGGGCCCGTGATCATCTATGCGACGCTTACGATCCCGCAGATGATCCTGTTCGAGAGCTTCCTGTCGTTCCTCGGGCTCGGCGTTCTGGAGCCGCAGGCGAGTCTTGGCAGCCTTATCAATGAAGGGTCGCAGGAGATGGAGTCGGCCGTGTGGATGCTGCTCGTTCCCGCGAGCTTCCTCGTCACACTGCTCGTCTGTTTCAACTTCCTGGGCGACGGCCTGCGCGACGCCCTGGATCCGCAGGACCGCTGAGTTGCAGCCGCGCGCGCCAATTCTCGAGATCGAACGGCTCTCGGTCAGTTTCGAGACGCCGGACGGTGTGATCAATGCGGTCACTGACTTCACGCTGTCAGTACACGCGGGCGAGTGCATCGGCGTTGTCGGCGAATCGGGCGCAGGCAAGAGCCAGTCATTCCTCGCGGTGATGGGCCTGCTTGCCGGCAACGCCACCGTGCGCGGCAGCGCGCGACTGCAGGGCCGGGAGCTCATTGGCCTGCGGGGCAGGGAACTCAACGAGCTGCGCGGCGCCAAGCTGTCGATGATCTTTCAGGATCCGATGACGTCGCTGACGCCGCACATCAAGGTCGGGGAACAGATCGCCGAATCGCTGATCCGTCACCGCGGCACGGGGGCGGCGGCGGCCCGCGCCCGCGCGCTGGAACTGCTGCGACAGACCCACGTCTCCGACGCCGAGCGGCGCCTCGACCAGTACCCGCACGAACTCTCGGGCGGCATGCGTCAGCGGGTGATGATCGCCGTCGCGCTGGCCTGCGACCCGCTGATGCTGATCGCGGACGAGCCGACCACGGCGCTCGACGTCACCATCCAGGCGCAGATCCTGCAGCTGCTCGCGGAACTCAAGCGCGGAAAGGGCATGGCGATGACGCTGATCACCCACGATCTCGGCGTGGTCGCCGGCGTCGCCGATCGGGTCGCCGTGATGTACGGCGGGCGCATCGTCGAGCTCGGCTCCGTGCGCAGCATCCTCAAGGCGCCACGGCATCCCTATACGTATGCATTGCTGCGCTCGATGCCGCGCATCGACGAGCGGGCGGACCGGCCGCTCGTGGCGATCACGGGCCAGCCGCCGAATCCACGGCGCCTGCCGCCCGGCTGTGCGTTCCACCCGCGCTGCGAGCGCGCTTCAGCGCGCTGTCGCAGCGAGCGCCCAGCACTCGTCGCAGGGATGCGGTCGGCCGTGGCCTGTCACCATCCGATGGAGGAAGGGGTCCCATGAGCGAGACGCTGCTTTCGCTGCGCGGTCTGCGCGTCTGGTTCCCGATTGGCGACCGGCTGTTCGGCCCCAAGCGCCAGTTGCATGCCGTGGAAGGGGTCGACCTCGACGTGCGGGCCGGCGAGGCGCTCGGCATCGTCGGCGAGTCGGGGTGTGGCAAGTCGACACTGGCCCGCGCCGTTCTGCAGCTCGTCAGGCCCACGTCGGGTAGCGTCGTTTGGATGGGTCGATCGCTCGAGGGCATGTCGGCGGTCGAGCTGAGGCCTCTGCGCCGTGACCTGCAGATCGTTTTCCAGGACCCGCTCGCGAGTCTCGATCCGCGAATGACGGTGGGCGAGATCGTATCCGAACCGCTGAGGGTGCATCGTCCCGAACTCGATCGGGCGGCGCGGCGCAGCGAAGTCGCCGGCATGCTGGAACGCGTCGGGCTCCCGGGCGACGTGATCAACCGCTATCCGCACGAGTTCAGTGGCGGTCAGTGCCAGCGTATCGGTATCGCGCGCGCGATGATCCTGAAACCGAAACTGCTGATCTGCGACGAACCCGTCTCCGCGCTCGACGTTTCGATCCAGGCGCAGATCATCAACCTGCTCAAGGATCTGCAGCGCGACTTCGGGATGACGATCCTGTTCGTCAGCCACAACCTCGCCGTCGTGCGGCGCCTCTGCAATCGCGTTCTCGTTCTCTATCTGGGGCGAACGATGGAGCTCGCGCCGACCGCGCAGCTCTACGCCCGTCCGCTGCACCCTTACACGCGCGGCCTGCTTGCGGCCGTGCCCCTACCCGACCCCGACACACAGCCTGCGCGTCTCGGCGCGGCGCTCGAGGGGGAGCTGCCGTCGCCGCTGTCGCCGCCGTCGGGTTGCGTCTTCCGCACGCGCTGCGCGCATGCGATCGCGCGCTGCACCGAAGTTCCGCCGGCATTCGCCGCGGCCGACGAAGACGAGCGGCGCGTAGCCTGCCATCGCTGGCGTGAGATCGAGGCAGCATGACGCGGGTAGCTTGGGGCGGCCCGCCGCGGCTGGCTGGCAAGGTCGCGATCATCACCGGCGCGGGTCGGCGTGCGGGTCTCGGGGAGGCCATTTGTCGGCGTCTTGCGGCCGAGGGAGCCGCCGTTGTCTTGACCGACATCGGCGCGCCGGCAGCCCATCTGCCGGCCGACCGCATCGGCACGACGGCAGAGATGCAACAGATCGTCGACGAGCTCGTCACAGGAGGCGCGCAGGCCATCGGCGTGCCGCTCGACGTGCGGAACGAGCAGCAGGTCGAGGCGGCCGTTGCGCGCGCCGTCGCGACCTTCGGCCGTCTCGACATCCTTGTCAATAACGCCGGCATCGGTTATCTCATGGAGCCCATGCTCGCGCTGAGCCGCGACAAGTGGCAGGCCGTGCTCGATGTCAACCTAACAGGCGCCTTCCTTTGCAGCCGGCATGCAGCGGCGCAGATGATTCGCCAGGGGCAGGGTGGACGGATCGTCAACATCGCGAGCGTCGCCGGCAAATCGGGCTCGGTTCACCTGTCCGCGTATTCGGCCTCGAAGCACGGACTGATCGGCCTGACCCGCAGCGCCGCGCTCGAGCTCGGCGAGCATCGCATCACGGTCAACGCGATCTGTCCCAATCACGTCACCACCGGTCTGGGTCACGTGCAGAACGCCTATCGCGCTGCGCAACGCGGCTTGACGGTCGAGGAGTATCTGCGGCAAATGCGTGAGCGCATCCCGCTCGGGCGGGTTGGCCTCGCCGAGGACACGGCCAAGGCTTGCGCCTTCCTCTGCTCAGACGAGGCGGCCTACATCACCGGCGAGGCCCTGAACGTTTCCGGCGGCCAGGAGATGCACTGAGCATGGCGACCCGCAAGCGACAGGATTCCGCGGCGGCGCGCGTCCGACCCCCGGGCGGACGGCGCGCTGCGCCGCACCAGTCAGCCGCGCTGCAGCCCGGGCGGCTGCTGCCGCGCGTGCCGAAGGGCAAACGGGTGCGCTTCCATGCCGATCCGAATGTCGATCGACTGTTCGCGATCGTCGCCGCGCTGACGGCCGAACTCTCGGTGGTCAGCGAACGCCTGCTAACGCTCGAGAGGGTGCTCGCCGAGCGCGGTCAGCTCGCGTCCGACGCGATCGAGACCCACGAGATCGACGAGGCGGAAGCGGCCCTGCGCCTGAAGATGAGGGAGGGGCTCATCGAGCGCGTCTTTCAGGCCCTCGAGCAGGATGCCTGAGACACTCCGATCGATCCCGTGATGTTGCGAGTCGGCAACGAGCGGGCTCGCCGAGCGATGATGAAGTTGACATTATGCCGACATAACGATTAGATCGGGCTCTGGCGGGGCCCGATTTGGCCTCGCAGCCGTCTGCACAGGGGAGCAAAGATGCCAACTAGAACGATCACGGGGCTCTGTTCGGCTCTCGCCACCGTCGCCTGCATCACCTCGCTCGTCTCGCCGAGCGCCGCCGCTCAGGAAGCGTCGCTCGGACTCGAGGAGGTGATCGTCACTGCGCGCAAAACCGAAGAGCGCCTGATCGATGCGCCACTGTCGATCACCGCCTTCTCGGCCGACGACATCGAGGAGAAAGGCTTCAAGACTCTCGAGGATGTCGCGCGCAGCGCACCCGGCGTGCAGTACTCGCAGCAGGGCGGCCAGATCCCGGGCCGTTTCACCTCGGCGATCCGCTTCCGCGGCATGAACGTCAACTCCGACAGCCCTTCGCTGCAGCTTGGCTCGCTGTTTGTCGACGGAATCTACGTACTCGGTGGCACCCAGTCGATTCCGTACGACGACGTCGAGCGGATCGAGGTCATCAAGGGTCCGCAGTCGGCCACCTATGGCCGCAGCACTTTCGGCGGTGCGATCAACTACATCACCCGCACGCCGTCGCTGACCGAGTATTCGGGCAGGCTCAATGCCACGGGAGCGAATTATGGC
>CAZAWM010000064.1:6858-14455 GCA_964488605.1 uncultured Steroidobacteraceae bacterium
TGCCCGACTGGCGGGTCGTCGTGGCCCCCGCCCGGGGGACGGTCAGCCCGGCCGCGGTCGCCGAGGGCACCCACCTGCCGGCCGGCACCCCGCTGGGCTGCATCCGCAGCCGCCGCGGGGAGGCCGACGTGTCGGCCGGCTTCGAGGGACCCCTCGTCGCGGACAAGCTCGCGTTTCGCGTCGGCGCCCGCTACTACACGCGTGGTGCGCTGTTCAATGCCACCGACGGTGGAGGTCTCGGCGAGGAATCGAGCAAGTCGGCGCAACTGACGCTGTACTTCAAGCCGAGCGACGCCTGGGACATCCGCCTGCGTGGTTTCCATGCGCAGGACGAGGATGGACCGTCGACCGGCGGTCTGGTCTCTGGCTGGCGTAACGACTCCTGCACGGGCAAGACTCTCACGACCAATGACCCGCTTTTCCCGGTCGCATCGCCGATGAACTACATCTGCGGGGCCGTGCCCGAACAGGGCGGGGCCATTGCGCTCAACGGCTCGCGGAACGTCATCGACACGGTCACCTCGCTGTTCCCGGCGCAGGCCGCGATCAACGGCAATCCGAACTACCTGATCGACAACCTCGTCAACCGGCCTGTGCCCGCCGTGCTCGACGTCCCGACCATCGATCACATGGGCCTGATCCGCACCGTGACGCGTTTCTCGCTGACGACGAGCTACGAGTTCGCCGGCGGCTACACGGCGACCTTCCAGGCCGGCATCAACGAGCTCAAGGCGAACTGGATCCGCGCCTTCGGCCTCTCGCCACTCGGACGCTGGTTCTCCCGCGACCCACAGGATTCCGAAGACGAGAGCTACGAGTTCCGCATCGCCTCACCGCAGGACGGCAAGCTCAAGTGGCTGGTCGGGGTCAACCAGTACGACCAGACCTTCCTGCAGTCGGGCTCCGGTGGCGACGCGATCTGGCTCTGCGCGGATTTCGGGCCGGCCCGTCCCGTCGGCTCGCCCTGCGGGCGGCCGTCGCCGACCAATCCTACGGGCGCCATCGGAGGGTTTTTCTTTACCGCCAATTCGCTGGCGCAGAATACCGACAAGGTCAAGACCGAAGGCGTCTTCGCCTCGCTGAGCTACGACATCACCGATGCCTGGACCGCGAGCCTCGAGGCACGTTACTCGCGCGACGAGACACGCAAGGCGATCCTGACCGGCAGCCCCTTCGTCATCAAGGAAAACCAAACCTCGCCGCGCGCGATCCTGCGCTGGCAGCCGACCGAGGAAACCAACGTCTACGCAAGCTACGCGAAGGGCTTCCTGCCGCCTATCATCAACGCCGAGGTCGCTCGCGCCACGCCGCGCGAGCTCAACCAGTACAACGCCGGGGGCTTTCCCTGCCTGGCCAACCCTTCGCTGCCGCAGTGCGTCGCGGCGCCCGAAGTCCCGGCCGTGGTCGCCGGTGACGAACTCGACATGTACGAGATCGGCTGGAAACAGCAGTTCTGGGACCGCCGTGCGCAGGTCAACGTCGCGGTCTACTGGGCCGAGTGGAAGAACCAGAAAGGCCGCTCGGCGTTCCAGATCCAGGAGGACTGCGGCAGTTTCGCGCACGGCGGTACGACCGGAGCGACACCCGGCAACGGTTGCGCGAACGGCCCGAATGGCCAGCCAGCCGTGGTGGCGAGCGGACCCTCGGCGGGCGCACCGTTCCTCAACACGCGCAACGCCAACGTGCCCGGCAACTCGACACTCAAGGGTGTCGAGTTCGAGGGCGCGGCGCGCCTGACCGAGAACTGGGACCTGCGCCTGACGGCGACCTGGGCGAGCAGCGAGTACGACGACTTCATTTTCAATTTCGTCACGCCGATTGCCGGTTTCCAGCAGATGGCCGGTAACCAGAACGCGCGCTTCCCCGAGTGGTCGGGCAGCGTCGCGCTTGGCTACAACGCGCCGATCGCCAACAGCGACTGGACCTGGTTTGCGAACACGGACGTCAGCTATGTCGGCAAGACCTTCGTCGACGAGAGCAATCTCGGCTACTGCAAGGCCTACTCGCTGACCAACCTGCGCGTCGGCGGCGAGAAGGACGGACTGCGTATCGAGGGCTTCGTCCGCAACCTGTTCGACGACGACAGCTGGGCGGCCTGCGCACGCTGGACCGATTTCGACTCGGCGCCGACGCTTGGCCAGCTGGTTAGTTTCCAGGGCGTCGCAGTGACGCCGCAGGTGCCGCGCCAGTACGGCGTCCGGATCAGCATCAAGTTCTGATCGCCGTTCGGACGGACGCTTGACGATCGGGGGCCGCGGCAGTCACTGTCGCGGCCTCTTCGTTTCGATGATCCTGGACGATGCAGCTGCTCTACACGCCGATCAAGCGCTACATTCACACAGTCGAGGCGGTCATCAACTACGCCGGACTGCGGAGCCGGATCGAGCCGATCCCGACAAGGCCGTTCGACCCCGAGACATCGTTGCCGGCCGTCAATCCGCTCGGCAAGGTGCCTACGCTCGTGCTCGACAGTGGCGAGTACCTGGCTGGCGGCCCGGTGATCTACGAATACCTCGACAGTCTGCATCGGCGGCGCAGGCTGTATCCGGCCCGTGGACCGCGGCGCTGGACGACGCTGCGCCAGGCGTGGATGGCCGACGGCCTTTTCGACACGTTCGTACTGATCGTGATCGAGTCGTGGTTGCCGCGCGAGCAGCAGCGGCCAGAGTATGTACGACGCTGCTGGTCCAAGGTGATCGCGATGCTCGATCAGATCGAGCGCGACGTGCCCGGCTACGGACGCCTCGATATCGGCCAGGTCCGCACGATCGGTGCGCTGCAGTTCCTGCAGCTGAAGATGGCGCAGGTCGGCGCCGCGGCGGTCTGTCTCGATCCGGCGTATGACCCGTTCGCCGGCCGGCCGCGCACGGCAGCCTGGTTCCGCGCCGTGTCGGGCGCGACGATTTTCCGGGAACCCCTGATTCCCGAGGAGTAGACGCATGCCGATTCCACACGCTCGCATCCGCGGCGTCTTGCGCTACACGAGCGACAAGCCCGAGCGAAAGGGGCAGGAGCGTGGCCGCGAATTTTTCACGATCACCCGGCACGGCGATGGCCGCCGCACGCTGCGCGCCTACGTCGAGATCGACGATGCGCCGAACGTCATGCGCGACGTCACGCTCAGCGTCGGTGCCGACTGGAGGCCCACGGACTGCTTCGTGCGCCTGTCGGTCGGCGACCGGTTCATGGGTTCGAGCTGGTTCCAGTTCACCGAGACCGAGGCGCTCTGCGAGGGTTACACGGTCAACGAGGGGAGAATCTCGCAGCGCATGTCGCTGAAAACGCCGATCGATGCCTTTGGCACGCATCCGATCCAGGGCGATGCCTGGCTCATGAGCATCGTTTCGCTCGATCAGCCAGGCATATCTCGCCATTACCACCAGGTGCTGATGTGCTCGCTGGACCATCGCGGCGCCACCGGTCCAATCCTCATGCGGCATCCACTCGGCGTGCCAATCGCCTTCGTCGGCCGCGAACGGATCACGGTCGCAGCGGGCACTTTCGATGCGCTGCATTTCCGTCTCACCGAGACCGCCGACGACGCGACCGACACGCGCAACGAACCCGGCAAGCATCCGCCCTATCACCTCTGGGTGACGGCGGATGGCGAGTACGTGATGCTGCTCGCCTATGTCACGGGTTACATGATGACCCGCTACGAACTGACCGAGTACGAGCGCATCGAAGCGCGGCCATGATCCGGATCGGCCCCGCAGAGCGGCACGGCTCCGCGGTGCTGGCCGCAGTGCTCTGTATGGGACTGGTCGCCTTTGCGGCGGCGCCTGCGATCGCTGAGCAGGTCCTGCGCCGTTCCAGCCCTGGGGAGCCGCAGACGCTGGATCCGCAGCTCTGGCTCTATGGGCAGGACGGAAATATCGCCCAGGACATGTTCCAGGGTCTGACGACCGTCGATGCGGCGGCACGCACGGTCCCCGGCCTGGCCGAGTCCTGGAGCGTCTCGGCCGACGGCCGCCGCTACTCATTCCGACTGCGAGAGGGTTTACAGTGGTCCGACGGCACCCCCCTGGACAGCCGCGACTTCCTCTATTCTTTTCGCCGGCTGTTCGATCCCGCAACGGCTTCGCCCGCAGCCGCGCTGCTTTACGTGATCCGTAACGCACGGCTCGTGAACACCGGCACGCTCCCGGTCGACGCGCTCGGCGTCTCGGCGCCGGACCTGCGTTCGTTCGTGATCGAGCTCGAGCATCCAGCGCCCTCTTTGACCGAACTGCTCGTCCACCGGGCGTTCCCGGCACCGCGCCACGTCATCGAGCGGCATGGCCGGGCGTGGACCCGCGCCGGCATCCTGGTCTCGAACGGACCGTTCACGCTCGCCGAGTGGCGCCCAGGCCAGTTCGTTCGGCTCGTGCGCAACCCGCTCTTCCACGACGCGAAGAACGTGCATCTCGACGCCGTGCTGCACATCCCAATCGAAGATCCGCGTGCCGCGCTCACGCGCTACCGTACCGGCGAAATCGACATTGCGATCACGCTGCCATCGGAACTGATCGACGATCTGCGTCGCGATTTCGGCCCGCAACTGCGTCTCGTCCGGCAGATCGGCCTCGAGTACCTGGCCTTCAATACACGCCGTCCGCCGCTCGATGATGCGCGTGTACGGCGCGCACTGTCGATGGCGATCGATCGCGACGTACTCGGCGCCCGCGTTCTTCGCGCAGGCGAACCGGCAGCGTACGGTCTGGTGCCGCCGGGCGTCCGCGATTACCCGCAGGGTGGCTACGCCGATTTCGCATCGTGGACGCAGCAGCACCGGCTGACGGAGGCGCGCGCACTGCTGGCCGCATCGGGCTACGGACAGCAGCGCCCCCTGACCTTGCGCTTCCGGCACCCGAACGGCGAGACCTACCGGCGCGTAGCGCTGGCCGTGTCGGCGATGTGGCAAGCGATCGGCGTCCGCACCGAACTGCTGAGCGGTGACCTGCGAACCCATCAGCTCGCGATCCAGCAAGGCGATTTCGACGTGGCTCGAGCGGCCTGGTATGCCGAGGACACCGATGCCTCGTCGTTCCTGCGCCTGCTCGACAGTCGCGCCGGTACGATGAATGTCGCCGGCTTTCGCGATGCCGTCTACGACCGCGAACTCGCGCGCGCCGAGATGCTCGTCGACCCGATCGCACGCGCGGCGGCGCTACGAGCGGCAGAGCAGCGTGCCATGACACTTCAGCCCGTTGCGCCGCTGTACGTTTACGTAAGCCGCCGCCTCGTCTCGCCACGCGTGCGAGGTTGGGTGGACAATCCACGCGGAGTGCACGTCAGTCGCTGGCTGTCGCTTGCTCCGGCGACTCGATGAGTTCGATCCATTCGCCGGCGGCGCCATGCACCGTGCCGCTGCGCCTGCCTCCGTACAACGAGCCCGCGCGGCGCGCTGGCGGTACGGCCCATGGCAGCGCGCGCGCATCGAGAGAAGATACCGCGAAGCTGACGATCGCCATCCCTGGGGGCAGGTCGCCGGCGCGGATCGGTCTCGGCCGCGCTGCGGTCGGGTACTCGTCGAGTTCGATCAGGAAACCCGGTGAGATCGTAACGAGAGCGAGCGTCGTCAGATGCTCCGGTGGCAGGCCGTAGGCATCCTGCAGGACATTGACCTTGGTCGCATAGGGGGCCGTGACCGTGGCGCCGATGACCTCGCCGTAGAACCTGCGCATGGCGTCCATGTCCGGCCCGCCTAGCACCACGATGAAGGTCCGGTCGACCTCGGACCGTGCGGGCGTCCTGATCAGCGCGCCGCCGTCGGGCGGGATCCGCGTGAAATAGTTGAGTTCGCCAGCAGGTCCGATGGCCTGCATGGCGCGGACCGCCGCATTGGACGCCAGCGGACGCGGGGGTCCGATGACCCGGAAGGGCGAGTTCGGCGCCGCAAACCGTGCCGCGAGCGCGTCGGGATCCTGGACGAGGATCTCGTTCGAATTCCAGCCATGTGTCTTCATGACCTCGTAGCCGGGTGTCGGCGGCGACTGCACGAGTCGCAGATAGACCGGCTCGCCGCTCGCCGGTTGCATCACGGCGTAACGGCGCCCCTCGGCGAGTGGCGCACCCCATGCCGACGCGGTCTCGCGGGAGACGAGCCCCTGTTCGACCGTGCGATAGCTGAGCCATTGCGCATAGGCCTGCTCGGCCGCGTTGAGATCGGGCACCGAGAGCGTGACGGCAACGATGGCGCTGAGCATGTGTGGTCTTTCCCACCCGTTCGACACGACGAGCGTGCGCCTGCCATCATAGCAACGCCGACATCGACTGCGCGCGAGGTTCCACTTGATCGATCTGTACTACTGGCCTACGCCGAACGGTCACAAGGCCTCGATCATGCTCGAGGAGTGCGCACTGCCCTATCGGCTCAGATCGGTGAACATCCTGCGCGGCGAGCAGTTCCGTCCGGCGTTCCTTCGAATCAACCCCAATCACAAGATTCCTGCCATCGTCGATCGCGACGGGCCGGATGGTCGGCCGCTCACGCTGTTCGAATCGGGTGCGATCCTGCAGTATCTGGCCGAGAAATCGGCGATGTTCATGCCCCGTGAGGCGCGCGAACGCTACACCGTACTGCAGTGGCTCGCATTCCAGATCGCGAACGTCGGACCGATGTTCGGCCAGTGCGGGCATTTCCTAGGCTATGCGCCGAGGAAGATCCCCTACGCGATCGAGCGTTACCGCAACGAGACCCTGCGTCTCTACGGCGTGATGGATCGTCGACTGCGCCGTGCGCGGTTTCTCGCCGGCGATTATTCGATCGCGGACATCGCGACCTGGCCGTGGGTTCGGGTGCGATGGCTGCACCGGATCGATCTCGAGGACTTTCCGCGCGTCCGGCGCTGGTACGAGGCCATCGAGCAGCGACCAGCCGTGCAGCGCGGCGTGGCGCTTCTCGAGGACAAGATGAAGATCGGCAATCCGGACCGCAAGGCCCGCGCAGCCCTATTCGGGCGCCGCCAGCGACTCGCGGCGGGACACTGACGATGCGGCGCCTCGCTCCCCCCGCTTTCGGCATCATTGCCTCGCTGCTGCTCTCCCTCGGACCACCCGCCGCCGAAGCGCAGACGGTGGCCCGCAACGTCGTGCACCGGGCTGGCACCGATGACGCGACGACGCTCGATCCTCACAAGGTTGGCTACCCGGGCGAGACAACGATCATGTCCGACCTGTTCGTTGGCCTGACCACACTCGACGTGCGTGCGCGGCCGATTCCGGGCGCCGCAGAGAGCTGGACGGTCAGTCCGGACGGGCGGACCTGGACGTTCCGGATGCGAGCCGGGCTCAAATGGTCCGACGGCTCGGCGCTCGACGCCCGCGACTTCGAGTACTCGCTGCGGCGCGCGCTGTCGCCAGCGACCGCCTTCCCGTATGCAGGGCGGCTGTTTGCAATCCGTAAGGCGCGCGCCGTCTCGGCCGGCAAGGCGCCGATCGACAGCCTCGGGGTAAAGGCGAGCGACTCGCGCACGCTCGTACTCACGCTCGAGCATCCGGCACCGTATCTTCCCGAGGTGTTGGCAAGCTTCGCGATGCCGGTGCCGCGTGCCGTCGTCGAGAAGTTCGGCGACGAGTACCGCGAGTATCGGTCGCGGGTTCGTCGCTGGATCTA
>CAZAWM010000065.1:0-14349 GCA_964488605.1 uncultured Steroidobacteraceae bacterium
TCTCATCCCGACCAATCCAATCAATGGGTTAGCGACCATGCGGCCGTCTCCGGATGAGCCAAGCGGCACGCAAGTGACGCGCAAAACGCTGTCCTGCAGGGGAGTGTCAGAAATTCTGTGTGAGAGCCTATTGGTCAATCGCTGAAGATGAACCGCTCGCCGAACTGGACTGAACCGCCCCGGGGAAGTCCGGAGGCTCCGGTGATTGAGTCAGGCCGCCATCGTCTGAGCCTCGTCGAGTCGATGATAGTCCCATACGTACTCGGCCGGCGGCACGTGGCCGATCGACTCGAGCAGCCGCCGATGGTTGAACCAGTCCACCCATTCCAGCGCCGCATATTCCACGGCGTCGAGGGTGCGCCACGGGCCCCGAGCGGGGATCACCTCCGTCTCGAAGAGCCCGATGAGGATATCGGCCAGCGCATCGTCGTAGGAGTCGCCGACGCTGCCGACGGAAGCGTCGGTGCCGGCCCCGGCGAGCCGTTCAGTGTAGCGGATCGACAGATATGGGCAGCCGCGATCCGTGTGATGAATGAGACCGCGACTCGCCTGTCGGGCGTGCAGTGCCTGCTCGAGCGCGTCGAGGACGAGCTCCGTGTGAATCGTGCGGCTCACCCGGCAGCCGACGATGCAGCGTGCGAACACGTCGATGACGAAGGCGACGTACACAAACCCGGCCCCGGTGGCGACGTAGGTGCAGTCGGCCCCCCACAGCGGGTTCAGCCGCGAGGCCGTGAACTGGCGCTGGACGCGCTCGAGCGGTCGCTCACCCATCTCCGCCGGGATCGTCGTGCGGCATCGCCGGCCCCGCACCACGCCGTGCGGCCGATCTTGCCGGCGATCGACTCCATGGCCGCCCACTGCGAACCGTGCTCATGCGGGTGCTCGAGCACCAGGCGCACCGCCCGCTCCCGAACTTCCGCTGAATACTTCATCTGTGTTCCCATTGCTCCATCCTCTCAGGTGATGGAGCCCCCGGGAAAGCCGGGACGGTTCACTACTGCAAGTCTTGGCACCCGATGTTGACGCCCTCAGTAACGTGGTGCTGAAACGACTTCTGAAGATACCGTGCGTACGAGATATCAATTCGAGCGTCGTACTCCAAACGATCAAGAGTTCTCCGACGCTACCGTTGGACCATCTGCGCGGGTGACGTCCAACGCCTTCGCCATAGTGACAAGTGACATGTGTTACCCCGCATGCTCTATCGCCACGGTCAGCTTGACGATGGAGCTCGCAAAACTGCGCAGGTCCTTGCCGGTCGCACGATTTTCAGCGGATTCCATTGCAACCCGGAATTCCGCTTCGTTCGCGAAATGCAGTTCAGCGATCATGTAGAACTCAGGATCCCCGCCCCAAGGCGGCGACATACCGCGATTTAGGACGATTCTCTGCAACCCGGGAATTCGGCGCACCAGCGGCAGGTGGACCTCTCGATAGTGGCGCTCGAAGGCATCGATGTCCGGTGGGGTTTGATAGATCGCAAGCAGTTTGTACATGGTGCGTTATCCGGTCACTGCGTCAGGCACGCGTCGCTCGCTCACCATTGTGAGCACGTCGTAGGCCGCGACGGTTTCACCGTTCTGATTCGTGATCTCCGTGTCCCAGGCGACTTCCCCCCAGCCCTTGTCCGCTCGCAGCGACTTGGACTTGCAGGTCAGGCGAACCTTGATCCGATCGCCGGGCTTGACAGGCTTCACGAACCGGAGATTGTCGAGTCCGTAATTGCCAAGTACCGGTCCATAGGCCGGATCCACAAACAGGCCCGCCGCAGCCGAGATCAGGAAATAGCCATGAGCAACTCGACCACCGAACAGAGGATTGCGGGCCGCCTGTACTTCGTCCATGTGGGCATAGAACGTGTCGCCGGTCAGCGCAGCGAACGACTCAATGTCGTCAACCGTCACCTCGCGTTCCTCAGAGACCAACGTGTCGCCGAGGCGCAACTCCCCGAGCGACTTCCTGAATGGGTGCATTCCGGGATCTTTCAGTACGGAGCCGCGAATCCAGCGACCGCCAATCGCGGTGAGCGTCTCCGGTGAACCCTGGATCGCGGTTCGCTGCATGTAGTGCATGACTCCTCGAATGCCTCCCATCTCTTCGCCACCGCCGGCGCGACCGGGCCCACCGTGAATGAGATGAGCCAGTGGAGAACCGTGCCCCGTGGACTCCTTGGCGCAGTCGCGATTCACGACGAGCACTCGCCCATGAAACGGTGCAAGGCCCAGCACGACATCAGTCGCGAACGCGTTGTCTGCCGTGAATACGGAACCTACCAAACTGCCACGTCCGAGACGCGCAAGTTCCACCGCCTCAATGGGGCTCGCATACGGCAGCAGCGTGGCCACCGGACCAAACGGTTCGAGGGTGTGCACCACGCGGGACGATGCCGCGTCGCGAATTTGCAATAGCACCGGACCCATGAACGCACCGCGTTCGATGTCAGCGCCCTTCACCGATGTCAGCGGTGACTCGCCGTGTATCACGGACGACTCGGTGCGAAGCCGTTGTACGCATGCCAGTACATCGCGTCGCTGCTCCATCGTCGCGAGCGGCCCCATGTGCACACCTTCCTCGCGCGGATCGCCCACCACGATCTTGCCGAGCCCGGCAGACAGCGCAGCAGCGACGGACGACAGATACGCCGCAGGCACAATCACCTTTCGGATCGCGGTGCACTTCTGCCCCGCCTTCACCGTCATCTCGCGAACCACTTCGCGCACATACAGGTCGAATTCTGCGGTACCGGGAGCGGCATCAAGGCCAAGGATCGACGAATTCAACGAGTCCGTTTCGGCAATGAACCGCACGGCGTTCCGCACCATGGCCGGATGGGTGCGCAGCTTCTCAGCCGTACTTGCTGAGCCGGTGAACGACACGACGTCCTGGCAGCCCAGGTGATCGAATAGATCCCCGAGGCTGCCACTGACGAGCTGCAAGGAGCCCTCCGGCAAAAGTCCGGTTTCGATGATACGCCGCACGACGCGTTCCGCCAGAAATCCTGTGGCCGTCGCGGGCTTCACGATCACGGGTATGCCCGCCAAGAACGCGGGCGCAAACTTCTCGAGCATCCCCCACACCGGGAAATTGAAGGCGTTGATCTGCACCGCTGCTCCGTCGCGCGAGACGTACACGTGCTGACCGACAAATGTTCCGCCCTTCGACAACCCCTCTACGGCACCGTCGAGCAGTACTCGGCTATTCGGGAGCTCGCGCGCGCCCTTGCTGGCAAACACCAGCATGGTGCCGATTCCGCCTTCGATGTCGGGCCAGGAATCGGCACGCGTGGCACCGGTATGCAAGGACAGTTCGTAGAACTCCTCTTTCAGGTCAAGCAGCTGCTTGCCAAGCGCCTTCAGAATGGCAGCGCGCTGGTGAAATGTGAGCGCTCTGAGGGGCGGTCCGCCGACGGTGCGTGCGTATTGCAGGATCGCCGCAAAATCGAGACCACTAGTGTCCGACCAGGCGATCACTTCGCCGGTCGACGCATCTCGTAGCGCCGTGCCTTCGTCGCGCCCCGCTCGCCAGGATCCCTGCACATAGCTCTCAAGTTTCATAGTCATTCATCACCTTTGGAAAACTCTTATTCATCAGGTTCGCACGGCGTCAAAGCGCCGTGCTTCGCGGGCGCACAGCTCGAGTCGAGGCGCGGGGGACCAGTACTGCGTGCCACAAATCGCACCAAGTTCGCGAATGCGGGCAACGACGGCTGTCAGGCCGCGTGATTCTGCGTAATGCATGGGGCCACCTCGCTCGCGCGGAAAGCCGTAGCCGTTGCACCAGATGACGTCGATGTCCGCCGCACTCTTTGCGATCCCGTGTTCCAGCAACAACGCGCCCTCGTTGACCAGCGCGAGAATGCACCGATCGACAATCTCGGCGTCTTCAATCTCGCGTTGCGGGACACCGAGCCGTTCCGCCTCACGACGAATGAGCGCAGGCAGTTCCGGGTCCACTTCGCGCTGCCTCTCCGCACCCGAATAGCGGTAGAAGCCGAGTCCTGTCTTTTGACCGTACCGACCGAGCTCCACGAGGTAATCCGAGACGCGGTAGTAACGTGGATCTACCGGTTTTCCCGCCCACGCGCGACGGGCATTCCAGCCCACGTCGAGCCCGGCGAGGTCGCCGACGGCGTTGGGCCCCATCGCCATGCCGAAGGACTCGAGCGCCGCGTCAATACGCTGCGGGGTCGCGCCCTCCAGTAGCATGAGCTCTTTTTCACGCCCGTACGCATACAGCATGCGGTTGCCGACAAAACCAAACGCGTTTCCGACACGCACACCGATTTTTCCGATCCGTCGCGTGATCGCGGCAACAGTTGCCACACAGTCGCCACACGTCTCGGCCCCGGGAACGACCTCCACCAACTTCATCACATGGGCTGGACTGAAGAAGTGCATGCCGACGACGTCTCGTTGCCGACCGACCGCGCCGGCGGCGATGGCATCGATGTCGAGCGTCGAAGTGTTGGTCGCCAGCACCGTACCGTCGCGACAAACGTCGGCGAGCTCGGCAAAAATTGCGCGCTTGACGTCCAGATTCTCGAACGCAGCTTCGATCACGAGGTCAGCACAGAAAAAAGTCGCCAGAAAACTGACCATCCGAACGCGATCCGCCGCGGCACCGGCCTGCTCTGCCGTCAGGCGACCGCGTCGGACCATGCCATCGAGCGTGGACTGGATGCGCTCTCGAGCCGCCTGCAGCGCAGCCGTCGCCTGATCGAACAGCAAGACATCGTAGCCTGCGAGCGCGACACTGATCGCGATGCCCGTACCCATCGTGCCGGCACCGACGATGCCGACGGTCCGGACGGTTCGCGCACCCTCCTCCGACAGCCGGGCGCGCTCGGCAAAGAACAGATGTCGCAGCGCGCGGGATTCCTCGGAGACGCGACAGGCTTCGAACTGCTCGCGGGACAGCGACAACGCATCTCGGAATGAAAGCGTGACGCAGCCACGCAGGCTTTCGCCTAGCCGGCGAACCGCCGCGCGCACGTGGCGCGGTGCTCCGGCGGTAACGACCGCGTCTGAAATCGTATCCGCTGCGCTGCGGTCCTCGCGCAACGCAATGTCCCGCGTTCGACGTGGCGGAGTCCCTGCTTCGATGAGTTCCCGCGCCCAAGAGATCGCCGCAGCTCGCGTATCTCCGTCAAGGACTCGATCGACCAATCCCAATCGCACCGCATCGGCTAAGCCGATCGGTGTCGCATGCTTCATCAACCTAAGAGTGGCGTCCAATCCCACCAGCCGGGGCAGTCGAACAGTGCCGCCGGACCCTGGAATCAATCCCAACTGTGTCTCCGGAAAGCCGAACGACAGATCCGTAGCCGCCGCCCTGAAGTGCGAAGCCAAAGCCAGTTCCGCTCCGCCGCCCAGCGTGGCGCCGTGTAAGGCCGCGATTACGGGTTTCGTACACGCCTCGAGCCGCAGCAGGACGTCGTTCAGCAACGGGGGCTGCGGCCCCGCATCGAACTCGGAAATGTCGGCACCGGCCACGAAGTGCCGACCCGTTCCGTGAATGATGATTGCGTGGATATCCGCATCACCGTCACACGCCTCAATTGCCGCCAGCAATGGAGCACGGACGGCGTACGACATGGCATTGACGGGCGGATGATCTATGACGATCAACGCCACCGCACCTTCACGTTCAATGCGCACGGTCTCCGTCAACGGACACGCTCCAGCACCAGCGCGATGCCCTGCCCCACGCCAACACACATCGTGCACAGCGCGAGTCGGCCGTCGCGTCGCTCCAGTTCCCGAACTGCCGTCATTGCAAGGCGGGCGCCGCTCATTCCCAAAGGATGTCCCAACGCGATGGCGCCGCCGTTGGGGTTCACGTGTTCAGCATCGTCTGGAAGGCCGAGTTGGCGCAGGACTGCCAGCGCCTGAGCTGCAAACGCCTCATTGATCTCGATGATGTCGAGATCACCGATGCCGATCTTCAGTCGATCCAATAGCCGGCGCGTCGCCGGGATGGGACCGAGTCCCATGACGCGTGGTTCGACGCCCGCGGCTGCGGCTCCCAGAATGCGGGCCCGCGGTCGCAGGCCGAATCGAACCGCCATCTGTTCGCTGGCGACAATCATTCCACACGCACCGTCGTTGACGCCGGAGGCGTTGCCGGCAGTCACCGACCCATTGGCCCGAAAGGGCGTCGCGAGTTTCCCGAGGGCCTCGATCGACGTCTCGCGCGGAGGCTCATCGTCGGTCACGAGCCTCGCGTCGCCACGCTTCACGGGAATCGACACCGGCACGATTTCATCGGCGAAGCGGCCCGCGGCCTTCGCGGCGAGCGCGCGCTGCTGACTCCTCAAAGCGAAACGGTCCTGATCGAGCCGCGTGATCCCAAAGTCGGCCGCGATGTTTTCCGCAGTCTCTGGCATGGAGTCGATGCCGTGCTTCTTCTTCAAGAGGGGGTTGACGAAACGCCAGCCGATCGTCGTATCGAACATCGGCTGGTCGCGTGCAAACGCGGCGTCCGCTTTTCCGAGGACAAAGGGCGCGCGAGACATGCTTTCAACTCCGCCTGCAATCAAGATCGAGGCGTCGCCGGTACGAATCGCGCGGGCTGCCATCGCAAGTGCATCCAGGCCCGAGCCACACAAGCGATTGACCGTCGTCCCCGGTACGCTGGTCGGCAACCCGGCGAGCAATGCACACATCCTCGCGACGTTTCGATTGTCCTCACCCGCCTGGTTGGCGCATCCAAGGATCACATCGTCGATGGCCTCCCAGTCGATCTTTGGATGACGCGAGACGAGCTCCCGCAGGGGCAACGCGCCAAGATCGTCAGTGCGGACACTCGCGAGTGCACCACCGTATCGCCCGATCGGCGTACGGACGGCGTCGCATAGAAAAGCCTCAGTCATGGTTCCTCCGGGGTCGACGGCTGTCCGCCGAGTACCGTTTCGTCCTGCTCGCACGATCGGCCGCGCATCAGCGCCACCGTCTGGCCAGTCCCATCGGTGACGTGCAGTTCGTACACACCTGACCGACCCATACGCGTTAACTCGGTTGCGCTCGCCACCAGTCGATCACCCAGCCTCGCAGGCGCAATGAATTGATGGAGCATCCCGCGGCGACCGCGCCCCGATCGCGGGAGTTGCACGCGAATGCGAAGGCGCTGTCGGCCAACGTGAAAATCAGGCCGCCATGACAAATCTGGTGCCCGTTCACCATGTCGGGGCGTACAGTCATTTCGAGGCGCGCACGTCCCGGCCCCATTGATACGATACTCATACCGAGAGCACGCGACGCGGCGTCCCGATCGAAAATGGCGCGTGCCACCGCCCAAGTCAACCGCTCCGCTTCGAGCGCGTTCGACATCATCGACCCCGAAACTGCGGCAGGCGCTTCTCAGTGAATGCCGCCACCCCCTCGGCGTAATCGGCGGACTGCCCCAGTTCGCATTGCAGATCACGCTCAAGATCAAGCTGGGCCGGCAGCTCCTGGGACCAGCTCTGGTAGATGGCTTGTTTCGTGCACGCAAGCCCGCGCGTTGGCGCCGTGGCCAATTTACGAGCCAGGTTATCAACCACGGCCGACAGTTCTGAATCGTCAACGCATTGCCAAATCAGGCCCCATGCGCATGCTTCCTCGGCCGAGAGCTTGTCGCCGAGCATCGTCAACCCGATCGCTCTGGCATTGCCCACGAGCCGCGGCAGAAACCACGTGCCTCCCGAATCCGGGACCAGGCCAAGACGACTGAAGGCCTGCACGAAGCTCGCCGACCGTGCTGCGATCACGATGTCACAGGCCAGCGCGATGTTGGCGCCCGCCCCGGCCGCAACACCGTTGACGGCCGCGATGACCGGAAGCGGCAACTGTCGCAAACCCATCACGAGCGGCTTGTAATACCGCTCAATGGATGCGCCGAGATCTACACCAGCCGAACCGGGCGCAATAGATCGGTCACCGAGGTCCTGACCGGCACAGAATCCGCGTCCAGCACCCGTCAAGACAAGCACACGCGCGTCGGAGGCCCGCAGTTCCTGCAGCGCTACGGCCACCTCCTCATGCATCGCGACGTTGAAGCTATTGAGCCGATCCGGGCGATTCAACGTGAGCCGCGCGATCTGGTCTGTGATGGAGAACTGGATGGTGTCGCGTGTCATGAGTGTCTACTTCTCGTCATAGCTAAGAACGACGCGTGGCGTGATCGGGCGAGCCTGACAACACAGGACGAAGCCGGCGTCGACCTCCCACGGCTCGAGTGATTGATTACGCTTCATCTCCGTGCGGCCTTCGATGACGCGGACGCGGCACGTGGAGCAGATCCCATCGCGGCATGAAAACGGCAACTCGAGACCTGCACGCTCAGCGGCTTCGAGGAGGCTGACGTCGTCCGCGGGCATTCGAAATGCGCGCCGTCGACCGTCGAGCTGCACGATGACTTCGGTTGACGATTCAACGCCGATTCCCAATCGGTTAGATGCCTCGTGTCGAGAATCCGCGGGAGCGGAAGCCATCGACATGAAGCGCTCGGCGTGTATGCGCCCAGGCCCGCCCAGATCTTTCAACGCCGCGATCACGCCTTCGATCATTCCAGACGGGCCGCAGACGAAATACTCGTCGACGGCCTGAGGTTCGAAAAATGCGCCGGCCAATGCGGCGATCCTGTCGCGATCGAGACGACCATTGAAGAGGCCAGCATCCTGCGGTTCAAGCGTCATCAAGAAGTGGATCACAATCCGATCCATGAAGCGATTTTTCAGCGCAAGAACGTCCTCGGAGAACATCGTTCGTGCGGTATCGCGGTTGCCGTAGAAAAGCGTGATGCGGCATTGCGCACGTTGTTCGAGCAAGGTCGTCACAACCGACAGCACTGGAGTGATCCCACTACCGGCCGCAAAGGCAACATAGTACCCGTCATCACCGGGACGGTCCTGAGGATGGAAACGACCGCTGGGCGTCATGACGTCGAGGGTGTCACCCACTCGGACGGTCTCCGCAAGGTATCGCGACATCTGTCCCTGCACGCGTACGCCAAGGCGCAGTGTGCCGCCTTCGGGGGACACGATCGAATACGTGCGGCGAAGCTCGCGCCCACCGATCACGGCACGCACCGCAACGTGCTGACCACACGCGAAGCGGTACGCTTCGCGATACGAGTCCGGTACTTCGAGCGTCAATGCGATCGCGTCCGTGGCGATGTGTTCGCGTCGGCGAATCACGAGGGGATGAAACGTGAGCATCAGCAGGACCCGTCGCGGTCAGAGGTAGTGGCGGTCATATGCACTTGAATCGCTCGAAAGGCTCGAGGCAACTCGTGCATCGGTAGAGCGCCTTGCACGGGGTCGACCCGAACTCACTCAACCGCTCCGTCGATTGCGCGTAGCAACGCGGACAAGCCGGAAGAAGGTCTGCGGACCGATCCAGCGACCGGCCGAGGCGATCGGGAGGCGGGACCACGCCGTATGCGTGCAGCTTTCGACGCCCCTCATCGGACATCCAGTCCGTCGTCCACGCGGGGAACAACACTTCGTACACCGACACAGACTCGAACCCCGCGCTGAGAAGTACGTCCAGGATCTGCTGTCGCATGACCGTTGTGGCCGGACACCCAGAGTATGTGGGCGTGATCCCCACACGCAGGCCGGCGCCGTCCGAATACTCAACGAACCGCACAATGCCGAGGTCGACGACGGTAAGCACCGGGATCTCCGGATCCGGGACGGTGCCCAGAGCGCGCCATGCCCTTTCGACGGCCGCATGATTCTTCGCCACCTCACCACCCCGCACCCGGGTACGCCCGTTGCAGGTACTGCATTTCACTGAGCAGGTGACCCAGATGTTCCCCGTGATGCCCGAGCTTGCCCCACCGTTGTTGCGGCACGTCGGGTGGCCTGCGAAGCGTCGCGTCGGCGAGGACAGTATCCACCTGCGACAGCCAGGCTTGTCGCAGACTCGCCAGATCGGGGCCGATTCCTGCTTGGTGCATCAGCCCATCAATCGGATCTGCCGAGAACAGCTCTTGGGTCCAGGGCCATAGGATGTCGAGCGCGTGTTGCACGCGAACATGACTCTCGCTCGTCCCATCACCGAGCCGGACAACCCAGGCGCTGCTGTAACGAAGGTGGTAACGCGCTTCATTGATGGCCTTCGCCGCGATCCCCGCAAGCCGCTCATCGCGCGACTGGGCGAGAGCCGCATAGAGTTCGACCTGCCACGCATCGATCAGACACTGACGCACGACGGTCTGGCCGAAATCTCCGTTCGGTTGCTCCGACAACGTCAAGTTGAGGTATTCATGCTCGGCACGGAGGAAGGCCAACGCGTCCTCATCACGACCTCGCCCTTCGATCTCCCCGGCGTACGACAGTAGCAATCGCGCCTGGCCAATCAGGTCGAGGGCGATATTGGCGAGGCCGAGGTCCTCCTCGATCGCAGGCGCATGTCCAATCCATTCGCCCAGACGCTGGCCGAGAATGAGGCAGGTGTCGGCGATGCGCAGGACATACGCCGTATGTGCGGCGGTGGGGGTGGGGGCGACACTCACAGCGTCTCGACCTCATCCGGGAGCTGATAGAAGGTCGGATGTCGATAAACCTTGTCGCGCGCCGGCTCGAACAGCGCGTCGGCGTCGTTGGGATCCGATGCCGTGATGTCCGACGATCGCACGACCCAGATGCTGACCCCCTCCTGCCGACGCGTGTAGAGATCGCGCGCATGCTCGAGGGCCATGGCCGCGTCCACTGCATGAACGCTGCCGACGTGTTTGTGATCGAGGCCTCCGCGGCCGCGGATGAACACCTCGAACAATGCCCAATCGACCGATGTCATGATGTGCTCACCCGGTTCATGCGACCCTCCCAGCCGCGCGGGCACGACATTTCTCGGCATAAGCGATCGCCGCGTCGCGAACCCACCGCCCTTCCTCGTGCGCCGCGCGCCGCGCCGCCAAGCGCTCGCGATTGCAGGGTCCGTCGCCCTGCAAAACCTGATGAAACTCTGACCAATCAATCTCGCCGAATCGGAAATGTCCCGACTGCTCATCCCAGCGCAGGTCCGGATCGGGTATGTCGATGCCGAGGAACTTTGCCTGAGGCACGGTGATGTCCACGAACTTCTGCCGCAGCTCATCATTGGTGAAGCGCTTGATCTTCCATCGAACCGACTGCGCCGTATGCTTTGAATCCGCGTCCGACGGTCCGAACATCATCAGGGTCGGCCACCACCAGCGGTTCAGTGCGGCCTGTGCCATTGCTTTCTGCTCGGACGTGCCGCGCGAAAGGCGAAGCATGATTTCGTAGCCCTGGCGCTGATGAAAGCTCTCTTCCCGACAGATCCGAATCATGGCGCGGGAGTACGGCCCATAGGAACAACGGCACAGGGGGATCTGATTCATGATCGCAGCGCCATCCACGAGCCACCCGATCGCGCCGATGTCCGCCCACGTCGGAGTCGGATAGTTGAAAATGCTCGAGTACTTCGCCTTCCCCGTAAGCAACTGATCAATAAGTTCCGCACGCGACGTACCGAGCGTCTCTGCCGCGCTGTACAGGTAGGCGCCATGCCCCCCTTCATCCTGCACCTTGGCGATCAAAATGAGCTTGCGCAGCAGGGTCGGTGCACGCGTGATCCAATTGCCCTCCGGCAGCATGCCCACGATCTCCGAATGCGCATGCTGCGCAATCTGACGAAGTAGTGTTCGTCGATAGGCGCTGGGCATCCAGTCGTTCGGTTCGATCTTCTCCTCGGCATCTATGCGCTGTTGAAAACGTCGCTCCAGCTCCGCCGGTTCGGATTCCGCTTCGACGCGTGCCTGATCTAGACCCTGGGTGTACATCTTGCGCCCCTGTGGATCCTGCTGACGCGATTATCGTGACACGTTTTTCCTGTTTTTGCAATTAATCTTGTGTCACGTTGGCGTGGCATAATTTTGATGTGTTTTCCCCAAGGTCGATGGCGTGAGCGACCGGCCGGATGTGCACGCAGCAACGCTGATCGCGCGATTCAGGCGCCAGCGGCCCCTTCGTGGGGGCTCGCTGCTGGTGACGATGTTCGGCGACGGCATCGCAACTCGGGGCGGAGCCATCACACTCGGCAGCCTGATCCAACTCGCGGCCCCTTTCGGCCTGAATGAACGCCTCGTACGGACGGCCGTCGGTCGGCTCGCCATCGATGGGTGGCTGCAGGCCGTCCGCCAGGGCAGGATCAGCGAGTACTCGTTGTCGGCCTCCGGGCGAGCGCGCTTCGCCGCCGCGACGGAACGCATCTACGGTGCGATGCCGCGTGTCTGGGATGGACGCTGGACCATCATCGTGCCTGCCGATGCCAAGGCACCCGCGATTCAGCAGCTCCGTAATGCACTGCGATGGGAGGGCTTCGGCGAGCTCGGGCGCGGTGTGTTCATCCACCCGACGCGTACTGTGGAATCAGCCATGGCTCTGCTCACTGCGCTGGTCGGTGAGGCTGCACCGTTTGTGGTGCGATCGGAGCCGCAGGCGCGTGCGCAGGATTTGCGTGTGGTCCGCCTGGGTTGGAATCTCTCGAGCATCGAGTCGAGCTATCAGAGCTTCACGCGTCTGTTCGACCCGGTGGCTCGCGCATTGCGACGGGCGACGGCCATCTCGCCGATAACGGCCTATTCGATCCGCACCTTGTTGATTCACGAGTTCCGCAAGGTGAACTTGAGGGATCCGCAGTTGCCGAGCGAACTGTTGCCCGATACCTGGTCCGGGACCCTTGCTTACGCACTGTGTCGCGACGTGTACGCCTCCGTGCTCGATCCGTCGGAACGACACCTGTCCGCCGTCGGCGCCTGTTTTGCCGGGCGCCTGCCGCGCGCCGACGCTCAACTGCTGCGGCGGTTCGGTGGCCTCCGCAGCTCGACCTGACAGCCGCACCGGCAAGGGTCAGCCCAACGGGACGCGGGTGACGAGTGATGCCGCGCTCTCGATCACGTGGCGTTGGTAAGGCTGAGTGTCCTGACCTGTGAGGCCGATGAAGATGGGGAGCGAAGGGTCCGTGACTCCCGTCGCCACTCCGGCCTGGCTTCCAGCGTCGCGAGACCACAGAGCGGTACGAAGGCCGTCGAATACCCACCCTCGTGCAGCGCGAGCACGCGACCGTCGCAGCATTCCTCCGCGACTGAGATCGTCGCGCTCGTTAACGCCCGATACGTTTCGCTCGTGGCCATGTTGCGGCCCAATGGATCCATGGCGCTACCGTCGAAGCCGCTCGCCACAATGACGAACTACGGGCGAAAGCGCCGCATGGCAGGCACCACCACCCGTTGCCAGCTGTCGAGGTAGGCGCCGTGTCCGGACCCCGGAGGAAGCGGCACATTGATATTGGCGCCGAGACCGGCGCCTGCACCGTTCGATGCCAGTCCACCCGACTGCGGCGGGTAATAGTCGTCCTGATGCACCGAGATCGTCAGCACGGTCGGGTCGGACCAGAACGCCGTTTCCTGACTGTTGCCGTGGTGCAGATCCCAGTCGACGATGGCGATTCGGTCAATTCCCTATGTGCGCCGCAGGTGGTGCACCAGTAGGACGTTGTTGGCGAGTATGCAGAAGCCGCGACCCCGATCGGCCTCGGCATGGTGACCCGATGGCCGAACCAATGCGTACGCGTTTCGGAATCGCCGATTCATAATTGCGTCCGCGGCGGCGAAACAACCGCCTGCCGACAACTTCGCAATCTCGTACGACCCCGTTCCGAACGGCGCGAGTTCGACCGCATCGTCACCCTCGCCCTGACTCAACGCCGCAATAGGCGCGAGGTACCCGGGGGTGTGAAAGTAGAGCCGTTCCGCTTCCGTGGCGTAACGCGGTTCAATCCTCGCCAGCTTTTGCAGTAGTCCCGAGACCTCCAACAGTCCGAGCATCCGACGCTTGCTCTCCGGGCTTTCCGGGTGGCCGTCAGGTTGATTGATCAGGTTATACGGCAGCGGCCCGGCACTCGGGCCAGTGTGGTGCCAGAAATACAGTTCGTGACAGACGAGCCCTGTCCTGGCATCGGGCGTGGTCATTCGCTGATACCTCTGACATCGTCCCGGATTTACGGACAGTTTCGAGTTGGACGAAGCTGGCTCTGAAGTTTCCCACCAGAGGAGACGAGGAGCATGAAGGGCCAGCGGTTTACGGACGAGCAGTCACCCACGCGCTGCGCCAGGCTGAGGGCGGAACGCCCGTGGTCGACGTGTGTCGGCAGCTGGGCGTGAGCGACGCGAGCTTCTACTTGTGGGAAAAGAAGTACGCCAAGCTTGGCATGGGCGAGATCTGGGAGATGCGTCAGCTGCGGGATGAGAATGCGAGGCTGAAGCGTCCAGTCGCCGAGCTCACGCTCGACAAGCATATTCTGGGAGAAGTCGTCCGAAAAAAGCTCTGAGGCCAGC
>CAZAWM010000066.1:0-8353 GCA_964488605.1 uncultured Steroidobacteraceae bacterium
CACCATGCGTCCCTCGTGCGGATATCCCTTCTCGTAGGCGAGCCCGACGCTCACCGGGTTCGGCGCGTCACGCGAGCTCGGTCGCTCGCCGCGTCGAGCCATCGCCTGGTACTTGAGGTACATGCGCTCGTCGCCCTGGAACTCGACGTAGACCGGATCCATCGAGACGACGGTCGTCAGCAGCGTCTCGCCGGCGTTGACGAGGTTACCCGGGCGCACGCGGGCCGAACTGACGACCCCGGCGATCGGCGCCGTGATCCGCGTGAATTCGAGCTGGAGTGCTGCCTGGCGCTGCTGCGCCTGCGCCGCCGCGAGGTCTGCTTGCGCCTGGCGCAGTTCGCCGCGGCGCGCCTCGAGTTCCTCGTCCGAAATCGCGCGTCCGGCGCGCAACTTCTCGGCGCGCGCAGCCTCGATACGGGCGAGCTCGACACGGGTCGCGGCGCGCTCGGCGTTCGCGCGCGCGCTGTCCAGTGCCGCCCGGTACTCGCGATCGTCGACCGTGAAGAGCAGCGCTCCCTTGGCCACGCGTCGGCCCTCGCGGAAGTGCACGGCCGCGAGATAGCCGCTGACCCGCGGGCGCACCTCGACGCTGTCGATGGCGACGATGCGCCCCTCGTACTGGTCCCACTCGACGACCGGCCGGCGCAGCACTTCCGCCACGGTCACGGCAGGCGGCGGCAGCTGCGGCGGCCCACCCCGCGTGCAGGCGGCGAGCAGTGCGACCACGGAAACGAACAGCAGGGACCGGCGCTTCGGCGGCCCGTCACGGCAGTTGTCGATGGACAAACGGTCACCTCGCCCGCGGAACGGCGGCGGGGCGCGCAGTCTAGCGTGGCGACGGGGCCGAGTCGCCCCCGGCTATACTTTGCGGCTTGCCCGGGCTCCACGCTGCCCGCGACGAGAACCTCATGCCAGATCCCGCGCCCGACGCACGCGTATCCTTTCAGGAGCTGATCTTCGCGCTGCAGAAGTACTGGTCCGGGCAAGGCTGCGTCGTCCTGCAGCCCTATGACATGCCCATGGGCGCGGGCACGTTCCATACCGCGACTTTCCTGCGCGCCGTCGGTCCCGAGCCCTGGAATGCGGCCTATGTACAGCCTTCGCGGCGCCCGACCGACGGCCGCTACGGCGACAACCCGTTCCGCCTGCAGCGCTACTACCAGTTCCAGGTCGTCATGAAGCCCTCGCCGCTCGATATCCTCGACCGCTACGTCGACTCGCTGCGCATGCTCGGTTTCGACCCGCTGACGCACGATATCCGCTTCGTCGAGGACAACTGGGAATCGCCCACGCTCGGCGCCTGGGGACTCGGCTGGGAAGTCTGGCTCAACGGCATGGAGATCACGCAGTTCACCTACTTTCAGCAGGTCGGCGGTCTCGACTGCCGGCCCGTCACCGGCGAGATCACCTACGGTCTCGAGCGGCTCGCGATGTACCTGCAGGGCGTCGAGAGCGTCTATGACATCGTCTGGACGGTCGGACCGCAGGGCCCCGTGACCTACCGCGACGTCTATCACCAGAACGAGGTCGAGCAGTCGGCCTACAACTTCGAGCATGCCGATACGGCTGTGCTGTTCCGTCACTTCGACGAACACGAGTCGGCCTGCAACGCTCTGCTAGCCGCGAAACTCGCGCTTCCGGCCTACGAGCAGATGCTCGCGGCTTCCCACAGCTTCAACCTGCTCGATGCGCGCCGCGCGATCTCGGTGACCGAGCGGCAGCGCTTCATCCTGCGCGTGCGCACGCTTGCGCGCGCCGTCGCCGAGGCCTACTACGCGAGCCGCGAGACTCTCGGCTTTCCGATGGGCGATGCCTCCGGCCGAACGCCGTCTGCGGCGGACATGGCACCGGCGAGCACGGCAGCAGAGGGCAGCGCATGAGCACGCGCGACTTCCTGTTCGAGCTCGGCACCGAGGAACTGCCGCCAAAGGCGCTCCGTGATCTCGAATCGGCGCTGCGCGATCACTTCGTCACCTCGCTCGCCGCCGCCGGGCTCGCGCGCCGCGGCGTCGAAGCGTTCGCGACGCCTCGACGCCTCGCGCTGCTAGTGCACGCACTCGCGACCGAACAGCCGCGGCAGCAGATCAGGCGGCGCGGCCCGCCGGTCGAGGCCGCTTTCGGCGCGAACGGCGCGCCGACCCGTGCCGCGTGCGCCTTCGCCGAGAGCTGTGGTGTGCCGGTCGCGGCACTCGAGCGCGTGCGCGAGGGCAAGGGTGAGTTCCTGTACTTCGGCGGCGAGAAGCCGGGCGCGAGCACGGTCTCGCTGCTGCCCGGCTTCGTGCAGGCCGCGCTCGACGCGCTGCCGATCCCGAAGCGCATGCGCTGGGGCGCCGGCAGCGCCGCGTTCGTACGGCCCGTGCACTGGGTCGTGATGCTGTTTGGCAGCGCAGTCGTCGAAGCGACGCTGCTCGGTGTGCGCAGCGGACGCAGCACGTACGGCCACCGATTCATGGCGCCCTCGGCCATCGACCTCGCCTCGCCAGGCGAGTATGCCGCGGCGCTGCGCGACCGCGGCAAGGTCATTGCTGACTTCGCGGCGCGTCGCGAGAAGATCCGCAACGAGGTCGAGCGACGCGCGGCGGCGCTCGGTGCCCGGGCCCTCTTTTCCGAGGCGCTGCTCGACGAGGTGACCGCCCTGGTCGAGTGGCCGGTGGCCATCGATGGTGGCTTCGAATCGCGCTTCCTCGAGCTGCCGCGCGAGGTGCTGACCGCGACGCTGCAGGATCACCAGCGCTACTTCCCTCTCGAGACTGCGGACGGTCGGCTGCTGCCGGCCTTCATCACGATCAGCAATCTCGAGAGCCGCGATCCGGCGCAGGTCCGCGCCGGCAACGAGCGGGTCGTGCGGCCCCGTCTCTCCGACGCTGAATTCTTTTTCCGGCAGGACCTCAAGATCCCGCTCGCGAGCCGCGCCGCGGCGCTCGACACCGTGACCTTCCAGGCCAGGCTCGGCTCAGTCGGAGACAAGAGTCGTAGAGTCGAATCTCTTTCAGCATCAATCGCATCGAAAATAGGCGCTAATGTTTCTCTAGCGAGACAATGTGCGCTGCTGGCCAAGTGCGATCTCGTCAGCAACATGGTCGGCGAGTTCCCCGAGCTGCAGGGCATCATGGGCAGCCACTACGCAGCCGCGGAGGGACTCCCGGTCGAGCTCGCGCAGGGCGTCCGCGAACATTACCTGCCGCGCGGCGCCGGCGATGCACTACCGGCCACGCGCGTCGGACTCGCGGTCGCGCTGGCCGACCGGCTCGACACTCTGGCCGGCATCTTCGCAATCGGTCAGAAGCCGACCGGCGCGAAGGACCCTTTCGGCCTGCGCCGTGCCGCGATCGGCGTGCTGCGGCTGCTGATCGAACTGCGCGTCGACCTCGATCTGCGCGGCTGCATCGACGAGGCGGTGGCCGCCCAGCCGGTCCGTAGCGATACCGCGGCCGAGGAGGTGCATCAGTACATCCTCGAGCGGCTGCGGGCCTACTACCTCGAGCGCCGGCCCGGCGAGCCCGCGGGCGCCGAGTTCACGACAAGCAGCGAGCAGCTCGACGCGGTGCTCGCCGCCGCGCCGCGCTCACCGCTCGACCTCGACGCGCGCCTGCGCGCGCTCGCCGGCTTCCTGCGCGAACCGGCGGCAGCGGCGCTGACGGTCGCGAATAAGCGCATCGCCAATATCCTGCGCAAGTCGCCGGCCGGCGCAGCGACGCACGTCGATCGCGAGCTGCTGCGCGAGCCAGCCGAGCGGGCGCTGGCGGCCGCCGTGGAACGCTGCCGTGGTCCCGTCGAGCAAGCCCTGTCGCGCCGTGATTACGCGGCAGCGCTGGCGGAACTGGCCACACTGCGCGGCGAGGTTGACGCGTTCTTCGACGCGGTCATGGTCAACGACCCCGATCCGGCGCTGCGCGCCAACCGTCTCGCGCTGCTCGGCGAGATTGCGGGCCTCTTCGGCCGGATCGCCGACCTGTCGCGGCTGCCGGGCTGACTGCAGAAGCCACCGCCCAATGCAGTGGTTGCGCTCGTTGCTGTTCACCGTCTGGCTGTTCGTCTGGACATTCGCCTACGCGATCTTCTTCGTGCTCGCGAGCCTCGCGCTGCCGGTGCGCGCGCGCTTCGCGCTCGCGCGCGGTTACGCGCGTTCCGTGCTCTCGGTGCTCGCGCTGCTGTGCGGGCTGCGCTACGAGGTGCTCGGCGGCGAGCGGATACCGGCCGAGCCGCACGTGGCGCTCTGGAAGCACTCCTCGGCCTGGGAGACGATCGCGCAGTTCGTGATCGGCGGGCCGCAGACGCTCGTGCTCAAGCGCGAACTGATGTGGCTGCCGTTCTTCGGCTGGGGTCTTGCCCAGTTGCGCATGATTCCGATCGACCGCGGCGCCGGGGCCGTGGCCGTCCATCGCGTCGTCGCCGTCGGCGAGCGACGCCTGCGTGAGGGGCTCTCCGTGCTCGTGTTTCCCGAAGGCACACGCGTGGCGGCCGGCGAAACCCGCAAGTACGGCGTCAGCGGTGCGCTGCTCGCGAGCCGCGCCGGCTGCCGTGTCGTGCCCGTTGCGCACGACGCCGGGTATTATTGGCCGCGTCGCGGCCTACTCAAGCGCCGCGGCTCGGTCACCGTGTCGATCGGGCCACCGATCGAGGCCGCCGGGCGCGATCCGCGCGAGATCAACGCGGAGGCCCAGCAGTGGATCGAGCAGGAGATCCGGCGCATGCGCGCCGCCAAACTGGACGTCTGAAGCAGACCGGGAACTCGAGCCATGAATCGCCTGGCCCCAGCCGCTCTGATGCTGTGCCTCTGTCCGGCACTCGCCAATGCCAGCTCGACGCCGGCCGAGGCCGCGATCGAAGAGATCGCGCGCCGCTGGACCGGCGAGTTCGACAATCACCGTCAGGTGCGCGCGCATATCGAGCGCGGGCTACCCAGCGCACCCGAGCTCACCCGCGAGCGCCGCGAGCTTGTCGTGCGCCGGCTCGACGCGCCGCAGCTCGGCAGGACCGTGCTGTACCTCGAGGAGATGCGCGAGACCGCACCGGGCGTCGCCCATCGGCAGCGCGTCATGACGCTGGTGGTCGACCCGGACTCGGGCCAGGTCCGTGCGGAGCAGTGGTTCTTCAGGGCCGGGTCCACGTATGACCGCAAGCCGCTCGAGCCGGCGGCGGTCGCGCGGCTGTCGCGCGCCGACTTCCGGCGCGTGCCCGAGTGCGACCTGTATTTCGTCCACGAGGCCGCACTGGACCGTTATCGGGGCTCCATGCGGCCGCGCGCCTGCGAGTACGACCACGAGGTCGATGGCCGCGTCTATGCCGAATTCGACATGCTGCTCCATGCTGATCAGCTCTGGTATCGCGACCGCAGCCTGCGCGTCCGCGATGGCTCGATCCGCGGCGAGATCGACGGCTTCAGCTGGCTGCTGTTCGACCGCCGCAGTCAGCCGCCGGCGCTGCCCTCGATCGCTACCCAGCAGGGCGTCTGGCGCGGCGTGTTTCGGCGCTACGATCCCTCTGGCAAGCTCATGGCCGAATTCCCGAGCGAGATCATCGCCCGCATCCGTCCCGAAGGCGCGCGCCTCGTCTACCACCAGACGAACATCTATCGGCCCGCTGGGGAGCCGCTGCAGCGCATCGAGTCCTACGGCGAGGTGCGTGATGGCCGCATATGGTTCGCAAACGAGCGGCTCGAAGGCTGGAGCATGGACATCCCCGGCGATGCCTCAGGACGCGGCGCCGTACTCGTGATGACCTACAGGGACGGTTCCGGCCAGAGCGTCTACGAGATCATCACGCGCAGCGCCGATGGCACGCGCCGCTCGCGCGCGACGCAGTACTTCGCCGCCGGCCAGCTGCTGCGCCGCACGCTGATCGACGAGGAGAAGGTCACCGACGACTGGCGCGCCTGGGACGCAACCCAAGGGCAAAACCGCTGAGGCGCGGTCAGCGGCTGTCGACCGGACGGCGCAGCGAGAACGCGCCGCGCAGCTCGCTCGGCGCGTAGCCCGTCGCCGCATCATGCGGATAGGCCCGCTCGAGCGCGGCGCGCAGTTCGTCCGACTGTTGCTCCTTGGTACCGTGGCAGGTGACGCACAGCGGCCCCGTGACGATCGCACGCAGGTAACGGTAGGCCGCGCCTCGCGGTTCGTTGACTTGGGTCGCGATGACGAGCTTCTCGGGCCTTTCGCCAGCGCGCACGCGGCGCTCGAGTTCCTGCAGCGCGAGCTGCTCCCAGGCGTCCGGCAGCCCCGTGTGCGGATTGCGCACCCGCGTGCCGACACGCCGCACCTGCCAGCCGGTCTCGCGCGACAGCCGGCTCGCGATCGCCGGCGCCTCGTTCTGGCAGACCTCGATCGCCGCGACGGGACCGCCGTCGGCGATCGCCGCCTGCAGACGCGCCGTCAGTTCGGCGCCGAGCCGGTTCGCGATCGCCGCGGCCTGCTCGACCACGGCCGATGGCACGGCCGTGCCCGCGGCCAGCGGTTCGACGTCGGCCGCGGAGGCGTCGGCGGTCACGATGCCTCCGGCGAGTGCTAGCAGGAGCGGACCGAACAAGCGCTTGTGCATGCAACACACCTCGATACCATGCCAACCATGCGCACGCTGCGAGTAGAGGTCAAGCCTAACGCGCGTGAGAGCTCCTTGACGCTGCGCGATGACGGCGTGTGGTTCGCGCGGCTCAAGGCGCCGCCCGTCGACGGTAAGGCGAACGCCGAGCTGCTGCGCCTCGTGGCGGCACACTTTCGCGTACCGCGAGCCAGCGTGCTGCTCAAACGTGGCGCCAGCGCGCGGCACAAGCTGCTGCAGATTCCGGACGCCGCCGGCCCATGAACGGGCGCATCGCCTTGTCCTGCCTGCTGGCGCTCACCGCAGCGTTCGGCGCCTGCAGCGGGCAGCCAGACCGCGAGACCGCGGTGCGCGCGACCCTTGAGGCGGCCGAGCAGGCCGCCGAGGCGCGCGACGTCGGCGCTGCGATCGCACTCGTCTCGGCCGACTATGGAGACGAAGCCGGACGCGACCGCGCCGCGCTGCGCGGTTTCCTGCGCGGCTGGCTCGCACTGAATCCGAACGTCGAGCTGCTTGTCACCGTCGAGCGGATCGAATTCCCCGACGCGAACCGCGCGCGCGCGTGGCTGCTGGTCGCATCGGTCAGCCGCGGCGCCGGCCTGACGGTCGACGGCGATCGCTTCGTCGTTGAACTCGTCGACGAGGACGGCGAATGGCGCCTGCTGCGGGCGAGCAGGCCGCGCTGACATGCGGCATCCTCAGGACAGCCCCACGCTGTCGCGACAGCAGTCGGGCACCGGCGGCTGCAGCACGCGGATCAGCCCCAGAGTCAGCGTGAACGCCAGCCCGAGGTCGAGCAGCAGCATGGAAGTGAGCTGCAGACCCGCAGTACCCGGATCGTCGAAAAGATTCGCACAGAGATAGATCGTCAGCGGCATCGCGGCGATGCAGCCCGCATGGCCCGCGATGCCGCCCAGCGCCAGGGCACGGCGCCGGCGCGCGAGCGCCGCGAACCCGATGACGACGAGCCCGGCGAGCAGCATCGCGATCAGCGAGGTCGGCAGCAGAGCAGCGTAAAGATAGAGAACCGTCAGGAAATCCGGCGAACCCGTCTGGCACATCGACAGCCAGCTCGACCAGCCCGCGCGGCTGTACTCGTCCCACCACGCCCCGGCCCAGGCACCCGCCAGCAGCAGTGCGCAGCCGGCCAGCGCGATGCGCGGCTCGGTACCCGGCGACGCAAGCGATCGACTCGCTGCCATGGCCGCATTGAACCCGTGCTCCGACCGGACCGGAATACGGGTTTGCCACCGTCGCGCCGACCCCGTGCCGCAGCGCGGGTGCGGCGGCCGTTTGCCTGACTGGGTACGCTCACCGGGCAAGCGCCGCGGCCTCGGCCTTGGCGTCGAGCGGTTCGTCCCGGATCAGCCGCGCGATCGCCGCATTGACCACGGCGGGCACGTCGCCCGCAGCCGGGACGTAGCCATCGGCCGCGGCGCTGAGCCCCGGCGCTGGCGCGATCACCTCGATCTGCCAGCCGCGATCGCGGCGGCAGGCAACGCCGAACTGGACCGTGCGCCGATCGGCGACCTCGAATTCGCGACACAGTGCGCCGGCGCGATCGCGAAAACTCAGCACCGGATACACACTGCCGCCCTCCATCCCCTCGCCGGACCACCGACGCACCGTGCCGCTGGGCGTCTCGCTTAGCGTGATGGCGAGCGGATGACGACTGGCGAGCGTCGCACCCCCGGGAGGCGCGAGCGCGAAGCGCGATTCCGCAGGTCGCTGACCGAACAGCAGGAGACCCGCACCGACGGCGACGAGGATCGAAGCCGCGAGCGACCAGCGCCACGGGCTGGTGCGCAGCACATGC
>CAZAWM010000066.1:8363-13996 GCA_964488605.1 uncultured Steroidobacteraceae bacterium
GGCATCGAGCGAGACGACATCGGCCGCCGGCGCCGCGGTGCGCGCCTGCTGTGCGGCCGCGAGCCGGTCGAGCGCCGCCGCAATGCCTGCCGGCAGCGGTGTCGTCGACGCCGGCCAGGCCTGCTTGAGCGCATCCTCCGTGCGTTGCAGCTGCGCGAAGCGCGCCGCGAGTGCCGGGTCGCTGCCGAGTGCCGCAGCGACACGCGCCCGCTCTGCCTCCGGCAGCTCGCCGTCGAGGAACGCACCGAGGGTTTCATCGGAAATCGTGCTCATGGTTCACCGCCGACACCGAGCTTCTCGGCGAGCGCGCGTCGCGCCCGCGACAAGCGACTCATCACAGTACCGATCGGTACGTCGAGCACCCGGGCCGCCTCCGCATACGACAGATCCTCGACCGCGACCAATAGCAGCACGGCCCGTTGTTCGTCCGGCAGCCCGGCGAACGCGCGACGTGTATCGCGTACGGTGAGCCGCTGTTCATTCGTGACCCGACCATCGCTGCCAGCGACGCCCTCGAGCGCTTCGACGTGGACGGCGGTGCCGCGCGTGCGCTGCGTGCGGACCTGGTCGATCCATAGGTTCTGTGCGATGCGGTACAGCCAGCTGTCGAGCCGGGTTCCGGGCTGCCACTGGTCGAGCTTCGCCAGTGCCCGCTCGAGCGTCGACTGCACGAGATCGTCCGCATCCGCGGACGAGCCGGTCAAACCCAGCGCAAACCTTCGCAAGCGCGGCATCAGCTCCACCAGTTGGGACCGGAAATCGGTCCGGTCGCTGTTCTGCGACTTGCTAACGGAATCGTTCAATGGTTTATTCCCGCGGCGCCCGCCGACCCCTCCAGGGAGCAGATTATTGTCAATCGGGCCGTTCGTAAGGAATATCCGCGAGCGCCGCACGTTGTTCGGGAAGGAGGCCCGGACGTACCGGCGGATACTAAAGAATACCCACCGAGAACCTGCCATGCACTTGCAAAGGACTGCGACCATCGGCTTGCTGCTTTCGCCTCTGCTCATGGTAGCAACGGCCCACGCCATCGACAGGCAGCTTGGACCGCTCAACGTGGAACTGCGCCTCGGTGCGGGCGCGCAAGCCAGTGCATTCGACGACCTGCAGACGGGACGTGGCAGCGACGACTCGCAGTTCAACTGGTCTGCGGTGCTGAACGTCGAGCGGGTGACCGATGGCGGCGCGCTGTTCGGCCTGCATGTCGAATTCGACGACGGCGGCAGACAGGCCGAGGACCTCGCGCGCGACGAAGTCTACCTTTTTTACTCGAGTGACTTCGGCCGCTTCGAGCTCGGCGAGCAGGACGGCGCCGCCGACACGCTGTCGCTGCGCGCGCCCGTCGTCGGCCTCGGTCAGGTTCGCGGCGAGTTCTCCCGCTATGCCGGTTCGAGCGCCCTGCTCTCGCCGTTCGACACTGGTGACGCCGCGAAAGTCGTCTTCCTCTCCGCGCCTTTCAACGGTCTGCGCTGGGGTGTTTCGTACGCGCCGAAGTACGAGCTCAACGAGCGCGATCCGAATCCACGCAACCGCACCGTGCAGCGCGACGGCGTGGAGCTCGGAGCGCAGTATCAGCGCCCTGTGGGTGACTGGGCATTGGGCGTCAGCGGTGCCTGGGTCACGGCCCGCGCCGATCCGATCACGCAGCGCGCAGATATCGATTCGTGGAGCGCCGGCCTGCAGGCGCGCCGCGATAAACTCGTCATCGGCGGCGCCTTCGTCGAACGCGGCGACAGCAACCGTCTTGCGCCAACCGACCAGCACGAGGTCAACATCGGGGTGGCGTGGCGCGACGACAGATGGGGGCTCGCCGTGTCGACCGCGGTTGGCAATGCCGTAGGCGTCGACTCGCGCCTGATCGGTCTCGGCGCTTACTGGAACATGGGCGAGTATTTCGTGCTGCGCGGCGACCTGATCCACATCGAAGAGCGGCGGCCGACACGGCCGACCGATAGCGGCTTCGTTGGCGTGGTCGAGTTCGGCATCGAGTTCTAGCCGGCACTCAGCGGAGCCGTGTGCATGAAGGTTCGTGAGTGGATCGCATTGCTGTGTGCCACAGCGCCGCTGCTGGCGAGTCAGCCCACGGCGGCCTTGTCGGTGGCCGCGCGCGATGTGCGTCCTTTCGTGGCGGGCCCTGGGCGTGCCCAGGTCGTCCACGTCCTGGCACTCGCACAGAGCAGCGACGAACCGCCCGACGACGACCCGGAGGACGTCGGCGACGATCTCGATGACGATGTCGACGATCCCGGTGTCGACGATCCGGGCGCGGACGATGACGCGGCTGGTGGCAGCGACGACGACGGCCCCGGTGGCAGCGACGACGACGGCCCCGATGGCAGCGACGACGACGGCCCCGCTGCAGCGGACGCCAGCGCCTCCCGCGGGTCGGGCGGCTTTGGGCTCAGCGGCGGTGGCCGGCAGGCCGTGAACGAGTCCGACGGCGCACCGTCCCGGTGGCGCGATCTTTTCGCACTGGGCCCCGACGAGATCTACGATGCTGCAGGCTACGTCGCGCGTCGCGGTCAGCTGCTGGCACTGGATCCATCGGAGCGCGCGCTGGCCGAAGCGCGCGCGCTTGGCTATGCGGTGACCGAGCGATTCCGTCTCGCGGCCGCTGGCATCGATGTGGTGCGGCTGCGCCTTCCGGACCACGAGCAGGTTGGCGATGCGCTCGCGTCACTGCGCGCTGCGGATCCGGGCGCCGTGTTCGACTACGAGCACCTGTACGACTTCTCGCCCAGCGGCACCGAGGACATCGAGCGTACGGCGGCGGCAACCAAGCCTCGTCGGAGCCTATCGAAGCGCGACGATCTGGCCATCGGTCTGATCGACTCGGCGATCGATCCGGCCACGCCCGCGATCAAGGGTGCCCGTATCCAGCAGCGCGTGTTCGTATCGACCGGCGAACCGCCGAGTCGTGAGCACGGCACCGCGGTGGCATCGATCCTGGCGGGCCGCGACAACGGTCTCCTGCCGCACAGCCAGTATTTCGTCGCGTCGGTGTTTCATCAGTCGTCGCGGGGCGAATCGATCGGTGCCGCCGCTGATCTGGCGCGCGCGATTGACTGGCTGATGACGCAGAGGACTCCGGTCATCAACATGAGCCTTGCCGGCCCGCCCAACGCGATCCTCGAGGCCGCCGTGCGCCGCGCGCAGGATCGCGGTCACATCGTCGTCGCCGCAGTCGGTAACGCAGGTCCGGCAGCGCGGCCGCAGTTCCCTGCGGCGTACGCGGGCGTGGTCGGTGTCACCGCGATCGACGCCAACGGGCGCGTCTATCGGCGCGCCGTGCGTGGCCAGCAGGTCGACTTCGCGGCGCCTGGCGTGGCCGTGACGGCCGCAAGCCCTGCCGGCACGGAAGGCGCGGTATCGGGCACGTCATTTGCCGCTCCGTACGTCGCGGCGGTACTCGCGCTGCGCCACACGACACTCGATCCACTGTCGGCACGACGTGCGGTCAGCGACCTCGTGCGCGAAGCCACTGATCTCGGCGATCCGGGGCATGACCCCATATTCGGGTTCGGCGCCGTGCCGCTGGCCCCGATGACGCGCTGATGCGTCGCGCGCTGCGCATGCCCGGCAGCCCGGTGCTGCTGCTTTGCGGGTTGAGCATCAGTGTCGCCGAGGCGGCCCTGCCTGAATACCGTCCCGGCGATACCTTCATCTACTCGGATCGGCGCGTTGAGACTGCCGAGCGGATCGAGACCCGTGACGTGATCTGGCGAACCGCGAACGGTCAGCGCTTCACACGTCCCCGCAATTTCGTCGTGCCGCCCATCGAGTGGTCGACCCCAAGGACACGCGGCCGGCGGATCGTGCGCGGTGACCACGCACAGCTCTGGCCGCTCGAAGCGGGTCGCACGGTGCGCTTCCGAACGCTGACCGAGGTACGCAGCGACACCGAACCGATGCGCCGCTTTCCCGAGCTGTGGAGCTGCACGGCGAGCGGACTGCAGCGCGTCGATGTTCCGGCGGGACGATTCGACACGCAGCAGATCCGCTGCGATCGCTATTCGCCGGACACCATGCGCGTGCAACGCCGCGTGATCTGGTACTACTCCGCGGACGTTGGACATTATATCCGCCGCGAGACCATCGAGTTCGGCAGCGGCAGGCGCAGCCGTGTCGATCTGGTAGCGCAGCTGCACGGTCGCGAGGCCAACGCTGCCGCGATTCGTAGCGTGCTCGCGCGCCTCGAACAGTAGACCTTTCGTAGATACCCGGTGTCGCCGCGGAATAAACCGTGGCGGATCCCGTTGTCCTCACAGTAGGACGCGACGAGCCGCGGCTCGGGGAATCCAGCGATGAATACTGTAGTTGCCTTTCCAGCGGCTGCCCACGCCGCCAGCAGTGAGTGGACGGCCGCCCGCCTCGAGCGGGCCAAGCGCGGCTTTGCGACGCGCCGCCTGCGGCTCGACGAGGTCGGCTCGATCGATCCGCACCGCGTGCCGCGCGCCGGCGATCTGACCGTTGCACGGGTCATGCGCCTCGGTCAGCACACCGGGCTGCAGCAGCCCGACGGCCGGCGCGCGACGCTGTTCGTCGGCGATGAGATCATCATCGCCTTCGGCAACCGGTATGCCCCGGACCAGTTCGAAGCCTTGGTTCCCGACGATCTGGGTCCCTGCGCGCTCGCCGCCGGCGGTGGCATCGCTGCGCGTGTCGTCGCAGCCCATGCGCGCATGAAGCCGCCGACCCAGCTGTTGCCTTTCGGTGTCCTCTGCGATCACGACGGCCGAGCGCTGAATGTAAGCCGTTTCCGCCTGCCGCAGCGCGAACTGCCGGCGCAGCTTCCGCCCGTAATCGTCGTGGCCGGAACGTCGATGAATGCCGGCAAGACGACGGCCGCGGCGCAGCTCGTGCAGGGACTGACGCGGGCAGGGTTGCGGGTGGGTGCCGGCAAGCTCACGGGCACGGGCGCCTGCGCCGACACGATGCTGATGCGCGATGCCGGTGCCGTCGCGGTGCTCGACTTCACCGACGTCGGTCTCGCGACCACCTATCTCGCACCGCTCGACGCCATCGAAGAGTCCAGCGAACAGATCCTCGCTCATCTCGCATCGCCGCGGACCGACGCGATCGTGGTCGAGATCGCCGACGGCCTTTATCAGGCGGAAACGGCCGCGCTGCTTCGGTCACCGCGCCTGCGCGCGCTCATGGGTGGACTGCTGTTCGCGAGTCCAGATGCCATGGGAGCCGTCGCGGGCCTGCACTGGCTGCTGCGACACGGCCTGCGGCCGCTAGGTCTCGCTGGTGCGATGACGGCCTCGCCGCTTGCGGTTCGCGAAGCCGAGGCTGCTACGGCCTTGACCGTCTACACCAGTGCGACGCTCGCCGACCCGCAGACGGCCAGCCGGCTGCTGCTGGCGGCGTCGATTCACGGCGCGGTCGAGCATGCCGCGTCCGACACACGCCGCAGCGCATGAAACGGCCACCGGTATTCGCAGGCGACCGCGTTGCCTCCTTCGTGCGCCTGGTCGCCAACGGCCTGCTGCAGGTCGGTACGGTTCTCGCCGCGGGACTGCTGGCTGCGCAACTGCTTGCACCCGCGGCGGGGCGAGCCACATGGCCCACCGCGACGCTGCTGGTCCTCTGCGCGGTTCTGCTGTTCGCGCTGCGCTGGCGTGAGCGGA
>CAZAWM010000067.1:0-13962 GCA_964488605.1 uncultured Steroidobacteraceae bacterium
GCGCGTGCGGCGCCGGCGGATCGGCGCTGGATCGAGAGCGTCTATCGCGACTATCTCGACGACCTCGCACCGCTCAACACGGGTGTCTTTCCCGTCCTCGAGGAAGTAGGGCACACGGAGCCCGATCAGCTCGCGCGCTGGTTCGGCGATCCGACCGTTCATCCGCTACTGATCCTGCACTCCGGCCAACCGGCCGGCTTCGCGATCGTCGCGCGCGGTGCGTCGCGACCCGGGCAGTCGCCGGTCGACTACCGGATGGCCGAGTTCTTCGTCGCCCGCGCGCATCGGCGGCTCGGCGTAGGCGCAGGCGCCGTGCGACTGCTGCTCGACCGCTTCGCGGGGCGCTGGGAGATCGTCGAGATGCTGCGCAATCCTCAGGCCGTCGATTTCTGGCGCCGCATCGTCCGTGAGTACACGCGCGGCGACTATACGGAACGAATCGTCGACGGCGAGGTCCGACAGACTTTCTTCTCGGGAGGAGCGCGTCCAAGCCGCTGATCGGGGGCGCGCATCGAAGCAGCTCATGCGAGACACCCGCCTCGACGCCTTGCGCGCACCCGCAGCGCCCATGCCGATGGTCTCTTTGGCACTCGCGGCCGTCGTGTTGCTCGCCGCCTGCGGCGGCAAGGCCGACGAGGCCGCTGCGACCGATGAGCCGCTCGTCTCCGTGATCGTGCCCGGCCGCAGCGAGGTCAGCATGGCCGTCACGTTCACCGGCACGATCCATGCGCGCGATGAGACGGCGATCGGTGCCGAAGGCGAGGGCGCGCGGATCGCGGCGGTGCTGGTAGAGGCCGGCGACCGCGTCCGCCGCGGCCAGCTGCTCGCACGCCTCGACACCTCGGTCGTGCAACCACAGCTGCGCAGCATCGAGGCCTCGTACGAGGAAGCACGCGCTGCCGCTGAACTCGCCGCCGCCGAGGCGCGTCGCGCCGAGGGCGTGGCCGCCTCAGGCGCGCTGTCCGCGCAGGAGATCGAGCGCCGTCGGTCGGCGGCCGTGTCGGCCGAAGCCAAGGTCAAGGTTGCGGCGGCCCAACTGGCCGAATGGCGCGCGCGGCTTGCACGCGCGGAGATCCGTGCTCCCGCTGATGGCATCGTGCTGGAGCGCAACGCCGAGGTCGGTCAGCTCGCGCCGGCCGGTGGCGAGCCACTGTTCCGGCTTGGCCGCGGCGGGGCGATCGAGATGCGCGGCCGGGTTGCCGAGCAGGACCTGCCAGCGCTCGCACCGGGCCAGACGGCGAGCGTGCGCATCACTGGGGTCGAGCGCGCATTCGTGGGCAAGGTGCGGCTGGTCGGCCCGGTCATCGATCCCGAGACGCGGCTCGGCAGCGTGCGTATCGACCTCGAGCCCGATCCGGTGCTGCGGCCCGGTGCGTTTGCGCGCGCGGAGGTCGCGGTGCGCAGCGAGCGACAGCCGGTGCTGCCGCAGACGGCCGTGCTCGCCGACGAGCGCGGCAGCTACGTGTACGTGGTCGGCGCCGACGGGCGCATCGAGCGGCGTCCGGTGCGCGTTGCCGGCACGCGCAACGAGGGCATCGTGATTGCCGGCGGGATCGACGGCAGCGAGCGCATCGTCAGCATCGCCGGCGCATTCCTGCGCGATGGCGAGCGGGTGCGTACGGTACCATCCGACGCGCCCGGTACCGGTCTGCCAGCACCAGCGGCCGCGCCGGGTCGGGCGGCGGCGGCCTCGGGAGAGCGGCCTTGAGGAACATCTCGGCCTGGGCGATCCGCAACCCGCTGCTGCCGATCGTGCTGTTCGCCGTGCTGACGTTCATGGGCATCGTGGGCTTCATCCGACTGCCCATCAACCTCGATCCCGACGTCACCTTCCCCGGCGTCAACGTCACCGTGTCGCAGCCCGGTGCGGCACCGACCGAGATCGAGACGCAGGTGACGCAGAAGATCGAGGCGGCCGTAGCCGGGATCGGCAATGTGCGTCGGATCACCTCGCGCGCGATCGAAGGTACGTCCATCACGTTCGTCGAGTTCCAGATCGGTACGCCGATCGACCGTGCAGTCAGCGACGTACGCGACGCGATCTCCAAGGTTCGTTCCGAACTGCCCGAGGGGATACAGGAGCCGCTCGTGCAGCGGCTGAATTTCTCGGGCGGCGCGATCGCCTACTACGCCGTATCGAGCACGGCCATGACGCCAGAGCAGTTAAGCTGGTTCGTCGACAACACGATCACCAAGCGGCTGCTCGCGCTGCCAGACGTCGCTCAGGCGACTCGCGGCGGCGGCGTCGACCGCGAGATCCGCGTCGAGCTCGATCCGGCGCGCATGCAGGCGCTCGGCATCACGGCGTTCGAGGTCAACCAGCAGATTCGCCAAATCAACCTCGACTCGCCGGGCGGCCGCGCACAGATCGCCGGCGGCGAGCAGGCGATCCGCGTGCTCGGCGGCGCGCGCAGCACCAGCGAGCTCGGCGAGATGCGCATCCGTGTCTCGGGTGGTCGCGTCGTCCGGCTGGCCGACATCGCCGAGGTGCACGACGGCGTGGCCGAGGTTCGCTCGCTGAGCCGATTCAACGGCCGGCCGGCCACGACTTTCGGGATCTTCAAGGCGGTCGGCGCCTCCGACGTCGCCGTGCACGAGCGCGTCGGAGCCGAGCTCGAAAAGATCCGCGCCGAGCACGGCGAAACCGTGATCCGGCAGGTCTTCACGACGGTCGAGAACACGCGCCGGTCGTATCGGGCGGCGATGTCGGCGTTGATCGAGGGCGCCGTTCTGGCGGTGCTCGTGGTCTGGCTGTTCCTGCGCGACTGGCGTTCGACGGCAATCGCCGCGCTCGCGATCCCGCTGTCGGCGATTCCGACGTTCCTATTCATGCAATGGATGGGATTCACGCTCAACAACATCAGCCTGCTGGCGCTGTCGCTCGTCGCCGGCGTGCTCGTCGACGACGCGATCGTCGAGATCGAGAACATCGTGCGGCACATGCGCATGGGAAAGACGGCCTATCAGGCGGCGCTCGAAGCGGCCGATGAAATCGGCCTCGCCGTGGTGGCCACTTCGGCGACGATCATCGCCGTATTCCTGCCGGTAAGCTTCATGGGCGGCATCGTCGGTCAGTACTTCAAGCAGTTCGGGCTGACGGTCGCCGCCGCGGTGTTCTTCTCGCTGCTGGTAGCGCGGCTGATCACGCCGGTGATTGCCGCCTACACGCTCCGGCCGCACGCGGCGATGCGGTCCGCCGATGGCCCTCTCATGGAGCGCTATCTCGCCGCGCTGCGCTGGTCGATCGCCAACCGCGGCAAGACGGTGCTCGGCGGCCTCGCGGTGTTCGCCGTCTCGGCGGCGATGATGGTGCTGATCCCGAAGTCGGTCGTGCCGGCGCCCGACTTCGCCAGCTCGGTCGTCAACGTCGAACTGCCGCCCGGCGTGCGACTCGAGGAGACGGCGCGGGTGTCGGCCATGGTGGCCGGGATTCTGCGGCGCCAGAGCGAAGTCACGGACGTGATCGAGTCGATCGGCGCGGCCGAGGACGGTCAGATCCGCAATGCCACTCTGTACGTCACGCTCGTGCAGCGCGAGGAGCGCGACGTCTCGCAGCCGGAATGGGAGCGCCGTGTCCTGCCTCTGCTGCGCGCGATTCCCGACGCCAGGGTTTCGTTCCAGAGCTTTTCGCCGGGCGGCGGCGGGCGCCCGGTCACGCTGTTCGTGACGGGTGACGATCCGGTCGCCGTCGAGGCGGCCGCGGCACGCATCGTCGAGCAGATGAAGGGTATCGAGCTGCTCCGCGACCCACGCATCAACGGCGATTACAAGCGTCCCGAGATCGTGGTCCGCCCGCGGCTCGACCTCGCCGCCGAGCTCGGCGTGTCTGTGCTGGCGATCGGCCAGACGGTGCGGCTCGCGACCATCGGTGACCTGCCGCAGAACGCGCCGAAGTATTCGCTCGCGGACCGGCAGATCCCGATTCGCGTCAGTCTCGTGGAGAACACGCGCCGCGACATCGCGACGATCGAGAACCTTCCGGTGCCGACCGCCGGAGGCGGTTCGGTACCGCTCAAGGCGGTCGCGGACATCAGTTTCGGCCTCGGGCCGACGACGGTTCGACGCTACAACCAGAGCCGGCGCGTGATGATCGACGCAGAACTCGCCGACGGCGTGCAGATCGGGCCGGCGCTGGCTAGGGTCGATGGGCTGCCGGCCGTCAGGAACCTGCCCGAGGGCGTACGGCTCGTGCGCACCGGTCAGGCCGAACTGATGCAGGACCTGTTCTCGGCCTTTCTGCTGGCGATGGGAGCCGGCATCCTGATGGTGTTCGCCGTCCTGGTACTGCTGTTCGCGCGCGTCTTCCAGCCGATCACGATCCTCTCGGCGCTGCCGCTGTCGATCGGCGGCGCGATGCTGGCGCTGATCCTGTTCGGCGAGCCGTTCTCGATGCCAGTCGTGATCGGCTTCCTGATGCTGATGGGCATCGTCGGCAAGAACTCCATCCTGCTGGTCGAGTTCGCGATCGAGGAGATCCGCGCCGGTCGCGACCGCGTCGGCGCGCTGCTCGAGGCCGGGCACAAGCGCGCGCGCCCCATCATCATGACCACGGTGGCGATGGTGGCGGGCATGCTGCCGATCGCGATCGGTCTGGGTGGCGATTCGAGCTTCAACCGGCCGATGGCGATCTCGGTGATCGGTGGACTGATCGCCTCGACCGCGCTGACGCTCGTGATCGTGCCAGCGGTGTTCACCTACATCGACGACCTCGAACACTGGATCGCGCCCAAGTTCCGCCGGCTGCTCACACACGATGCCGCCGGGCCGGCACCGCGCACAGCCTGAGCATGGAGGTATGACTGCCATGACGCTGCGTGGCATCGCGGCCATGCTGGCCGCGGTGGCCTGCTTCGCCCTGATGGACGCCGCGCTCAAGTCGCTCGCGGCAAGTTACGGGCCCATGCAAGTCGCATTCCTGCGCGCTCTGGCCTCACTGCCGTTCCTGCTGGCTGCCGCTGCCTGGAGCGGTGCCTGGGCCGAGCTGCGGATGGTTCGCTGGCCGCTGCAGTTGCTGCGCGGACTGCTCGGCGTCGCCATGCTCGGGGGCTTCGTCTACGCGGTCGCCCAGATGTCGCTCGCAAACACGTATGCCGTTTTCCTTTGCGCCCCGCTGGTCGTGGCCGCCCTGTCGTGGCCGCTGCTCGGGGAGCGGGTGCCGATGCGGCGACTGCTCGCGATCCTCGCAGGCCTGGGCGGCGTGCTGATTGCGCTGCGTCCGACCGGCGAGGGACTCGTAAGCGTAGCCGGACTCGCAGCGGCTGCCTCGGCGGTCTGCTACGCGCTCAGCGTCGTGACGATACGGGTACTCGGCCGCACCGACTCGAGCCGCAGCATGGTGTTCTGGTTCCTCGCGATCCTCGCCGTGGTCTCCGGGCTGCTCTCGATCCCGGAGTGGCGACCCGTCGATGCGGACCAGCTGCGGACGCTTGCGTTCATCGGCATCACCGGAGCACTCGGTCAGTACTTCATCACGGACGCTTTCCGACTCGCACCCGCCGCGGTGGTCGCGCCGTTCGAGTACACGGCGCTGCTCTGGGGGCTCGCGCTCGACTGGGCTATCTGGGACGTGCTGCCGGACCCCGCCGTGCTGCTCGGCGGTGCGATCGTGGTCGCCGGCGGCCTCTACATCATCCGCGACGAGCGGCGCAGCGCGGCACGCGCCGGCGCTCAGGAGGCGTCGGCCGCTCGCTGAGCTGGTTGCGGCGCGGTCGCAAGCCCGAGCCGCTCGCGGGAGAGTTCGGCCTTCTTGTGCGCCGGGGTGCGCGCGGCGAGCCAGCCGGCGACCGCGATGCCCAGGGTGATCATCGTCAGCTCGACGGTGAATCTCTCGGGGTGCTCCCAGAACTCCGTGAACAGCTTCCAGCGACCCATCAGCTCGACGGCATTCCAGGCGACGATCGCGGTCGGGATGCCGTAGCGGATCGCGGTCGTGACCTTCCAGAACTTCATGAGCCTCTGGAACAAGTAAACGGCCCAGACCACGTTGAGGAAGAAGATGCCATAGGTGACGGGGTGGCGTTCACCGAGGATCGATTCGTCGTAGATGAACAGCAGAAGCAGATAGAAAAACCAGATCACGTAGATGGTTTCGAGTGCCGTGATCGCCGCGAAGTTGCGCTCGTGCGAGGGATTGGGTCTGCCCGTGCGCAGCTTGAGGTGCCGCTGGAACCATAGGAAGAAGTTGCACTTCGTTTCCTTGTTCATCAGAAAGTAGAGCAGCGTGGACATCATCACGCCGAGCGAGGACATCATGACGAGGTATTCGGCCTTGGTCGCGATGACGCCCGGTTCGGTCTTGTCCATGACATCGGGAACGCCGAGGTACTGCGCCGACCAGACGAACGAGAATTCGATCCAGCCCGTCCACAGCAGGGTGCCGGCCCAGAACCCGTACCAGGTCGCTGCTACCTCGTTGCGGTGGCGCATGCCTAGGAACAGCAGCACGGCGCCGACCGCGCCCATCGCGAACGCCGATTCGTAGACGTAACCGGGACCTGGCCAGACGTCTTCCATAACGATCATGACCGTGTGCCCGAGCGCCTGCACCACGAACACGATCACGAAGGCGAGCAGCCCAACCCAGGGCGGCCGGTACAGCAGCGCCATCAGTCCGCTGCGCGCGCCTGCCGAAGCCGCTGCGTGCGGGACGGGGCTCGGGTTCGCACTCATCGTCGATCTCCTCTGCGCGATCCGTCTTCGTGAAGGTCGGCACGCCCGCTGGCCCTTGCACAGCGCGTGATTCTCGTTCACTACTGCGGCATGGGCTCCGGAGCCGGCTGTCAGTCTAGGCGTGCAGGATCGCAGCGAGTGTCAACGACGCGTCAACGGTGCGTGATGAGCCGCTCGAACCCGCTATGAACGAAACCCCACCGCGTATTCTGCTGGTCGACGACGACGTTGCGCTGGCACGCCTGCTCGCGGAGTTCCTGACGCTCCAGGGTTTTGGCGTCGAGACGCTGCATAGCGGCGAGGAGGCGCTCGCGCGTATCGCCCACGATCCGCCAGATCTGCTCGTGCTCGACGTCATGCTGCCGGGGATCAGCGGGTTCGAGACCCTGCGCCGTCTGCGCGAGACCCATGATCTGCCCGTGATCATGCTGACCGCCCGTGGCGAGGAGTCCGAGCGCATCCTTGGACTGATGGGCGGCGCCGACGATTACCTGCCCAAGCCCTGCAGCCCGCTCGAGCTGGCGGTCCGTATCCGCACCGTGCTCAAGCGTACGAGGCCGGCGGGTGCCGCTGGGCACGGCGCCAAGGCAACGCTCGAAGTCGGACCGCTGCGTCTCGATCTGCGCAGGCGCGAAGCCTGGGCACGCGAACAGCGCCTCGCACTGACGCCGGCGGAGCTGCGGGTGCTCGAACAGCTGATGCGGCGGCCCGGCGAGGTGCTGTCGCGCGCGGAATTGACCCAACTCGCGCTGCAGCGGCCGATCGAGGCCTACGATCGCAGCATCGATACCCTGGTCAGCAAGCTCCGTCGCAAGCTCGAGGCTGCCGGACTCCCGCACGGCTGCATCGGCGGGTTGCGTGGCCACGGCTACGTGCTCGATTCGCAGCGGCTCGGTGCATCCTGATGCGCGTGCCCTCGACGCGGCTGTACTGGCGCATGGCGCTCTACATCGGTGCCGCGCTCGCAGCGTTCACGGCGCTGGCCGTCGGCAGTGTTGTGCTGGTCGCCTCGCAGGAGCTGCAGAGCTACACCGCAACGCGCCACAGCACGCTCGGTCGAGAAGCCGCCGATGTGCTCAGCGCGCGCGGTCGCGAGGGTCTCGCGCGCTGGCTCGAGCGCGAGGCGCGCGTGCCGGAGGGCGTAACCGTCTACATCCTCGACGAGAACAGCGTCGACATACTCGGGCGACGGCTGCCCGAGCTGTATGCGGGATTCATCCGTCGTTCGGTCGTCGGTCCGCCGCAGCCCTATGACGGCAACTACCGCCCCGTGCGTCTGGCACCGCAACTGATCGGACCGGACGGCGCCACGTATGTGTTTCTCGTGCTGCCGAACCGGATCTCGCTGCTCGGCAACGCCGCTACGACTCTCGGCCTGCTGCTTGCCGCCTGCGTCGTGGTCGGCACGGTGGCATGGCTGATCGCACGCGCCTTCGCGCGCCCGCTCGGCGAACTGCAGCGCGTGGTGCGCGAGATCGCCTCGGGCCAGATCGACGCGCGCGTGCCGCAGGCGATCGCAGCGCGGCGCGACGAGCTCGGCGCGCTGGCCAGCGACTTCAACTCGATGGCGGATCGCCTCGGGCGCCTGATCGAGGGTCGCGCTCGGCTCATGGCGGAGCTGTCGCATGAACTGCGCTCGCCGCTCGCGCGCATGCAGGCCGCGCTGGCGTTGGAAGCGCACCGGGCGTTGGATAGCCTGCCAGAGCGCGAGCGGCTCGTCGCGGAGATCCGTCGTCTCGATACGGTCATCGGCGACCTGCTGCGCTACTCGAGGCTCGACGCCGCCGCGCCGATCGCGCGCCGCCTGCTGCGGATCGACGAGCTGCTCGGCGAGCTGGTTCGCGACGAGGAGGTCGAAGCCGGTACGCGAGGCGTCACGCTCCGACTGGCGAGTGACACGGGGCTCGTCGTGGCCGGCGATCCGGCGCTGCTGCGCAGTGGCTTCGAGAACGTGCTGCGCAACGCGATCCGCTTTGCACCGAGCGGCTCGGCGGTCGAGGTCGAGGCGCACGCAGGGCCCGCTGCGGTCGTAGTCACGATTGCCGATCGCGGACCCGGTGTCCCGGCCGACTGGCTCGAGCGCATGTTCGATCCTTATGCGCGCGTTCCGCAGCCCGCGCGGAATGCGCTCGGCGGTGCAGTCGACGATCGCGCGACAGGGCAGGACGCTGTCAGCGAGGGGACAGGCCTTGGGCTTGCCATCGCGCGGCGCGTGTTCGTCTCGCATGGCGGTTCGGCGACCGCTGGCTTGCGCGACGGCGGCGGTCTCGTGGTCACATTGTGCCTGCCGCGGGCCCGGATTTCATGACGAGGAGGGAGCGAAGATGAGGGGAAGGGCGAGGAGCCAATCGCTGGCCGTCTGCGCCGGTACACTGCTGGCAATGCTGATGCCCGCGAGCGGCGCAGCCATAGAAGCCGCGGTGTGTCCGGAAGTCTATCTGCGCGACACCTGGCGCATGCCGTTCAACCCGGCATTCCTGCACGTGGCGTCGTTCCCGCAGAGCGGCGGCGGCAGCCGCGACGCGCTACTGATGTCGAGCTTCTTCAATGTCGTCAAGGACCCGGGAGGACGACGCGTCGAACGCTTTTTCGAACGCGATCTCGCCGCGTGGATACCCGATATCGATGGCGTGCGCCGGCGTGGTTTCGACGCCGCGCGCGAGGTCGAGGTGCTCACCGATCGAGGTTCCGCCACCCCGTTGACGGTCTGGCCGAACGAGACGGACCGCGTCCCGGAAGGCGTCGTTCCGTTCGAGGCGATCGTGGTACCGGGCGGTTTTCTCTCGGCCGACAAGCCAGGGCGACTCACGCTCGTCGACGTCAGCGGGATCGCGAGGACCGAATACGTGGTCGCCGAGGCCGGGACAGTCAGGCCCGACTGCTCCGTAGGCGTGGTCCGCAACGAGCAGTGGTACTACCACCAGGCGCTGTTCCACGACATGGATGGCGATGGCGACAAGGACCTGATCACGGCGCGCGCGAGCTTCAAGCCGTTCCTGCATCGTTGCCCGCCCACTGGCGAACTCGTCTGGTTCCGCAATCCCGGCAGCGCTCTCGACCCGGCCAAGCCATGGCAGGCCGTCGTGCTGGTCGGGCTGCCCGCGGAGCGGGCGGGACCGGAGGTCAACCTCGATCTCGCCGACCTCGACGCCGATGGCGAACCGGAGATCATCGCGACGCATTTCTTCACGAGTGACCACATCACGATCTTTGGCGCACCGGCCGGCCGTCGCTGGAGCGCGCTCGATGCCGATCCGACGCTCAAGCCGCGCCGCCAGGTCGTGATGAGCGGCCAGGGTCGGCCGTTCGCGGTCGAGGCGGTCGATCTCGATCTCGACGGCCGGCTCGAGATCCTCACGAGCAACCACCAGGGAGACGGCTGTTTCGCTGTGACTCGCGACGAGATTCCGGGTCGCGTGCTGGCACTGGTGCCGCCGGCGAGCGGGCGCATCTTCGACGAGCCGTGGTCGATCCAGATCCTCAAGGACGGCATACGACCGCATCCGACGGTGCCGGAGCCCGAGCGCGGTCCGGGCCGCCTCGCGCCGAATCGCGCGACGGCGTTCTGGCCGCGCCGCTCGCTGGAGGGTCGCGAGCGCCCGTGGATCGTCGTCGGCGGCGACGAGGCCGCGAAAATCTGGATCCTTCGGCCGGTGGCGCCGCGTCAACGCGGCGACTGGCGCTACGTCTCGCACGTCATCTTCGACATCAACGAGCACTACGGGCCCGATACTACGCAGACGCTGCGCAGCGATCCGCAGGGCGTCAAGATCGGCACGATCGGGGGACTCGCCTGGCGCTACGATCGACCTGGCCCGGAGGGTCGCGCCGAGATCTTCGCACCCGTGTTCGAGGCGCGCGAAATACAGGTGCTGAGCTTCCGTCGCGGCGCGGGTCGCCGTCAGCGGTGCAGCGCCGACATCGTCACGGCATGTCCAGTGCCGGGCGCGCCGGCCAAGGCCCTTCCCGCTGCCAGCATGACTCCGTAAGATCGGTGGCCGCGCCATAGGAGGCAGATCATGGACGATTCCACGCTGTCGCGCCGAGCGCTGCTCGCCGGGACGGTGACCGGCGCGGGTCTGGCCGCTGCGGTTGCCGCAGTCCCTGCCCGTGCGGCGCGGGGCACTCGTGCCGCTGCCGCTGGCGGTATCACCGGCAGCGTGCCACGCGGTCGCATGCGGGTCTGGCAGATCGGTGCCCAGCAGAGCTTCGAGACGCTCGAGCTCGTCGAGCGCCCCATACCCGCCCCAGGTCCTGGCGAGGCGCTGATTCGCGTGCACTTTGCCGCCATTGCGGCCCGCGACCAGGGCATCGTCATGCAGCAGTTTCCGGTACCGCCGGGGCCGCGACCGGCGACTCGCATTCCACTCAGCGAGGGCGCCGGCGAGGTGTTGGCCGTCGGCCCCGGCGAGACGCGAATCCGCCCCGGTGACCGTGTCACCGCGAGCCACTGGGCCCACTGGGTCAGCGGCCCATGGTCGCCGGAGTACTACGCAGCCGACGTCGGCAACACCATCGACGGCTGGCTTGGCGAGATGATCCTGCTGCCGACACAATGCCTCGCCAGACTTCCGGATGAGATGTCCGACGAGCATGCGGCGACGCTGGCCGGATCTGGCGTGACCGCCTGGCATGCCTTGCACGAGGTCGCGCGGGTCCGTAGCGACGACATCGTGCTGACGCTCGGCACGGGTGGGGTGTCGTCTTTCGGTCTGCTGCTCGGCAAGGCTACCGGCGCCCGCGTAGTCGTCACCTCTTCGTCCGATGAGAAACTCGCCAAGATGCGGGCGCTCGGCGCGGACATCACGGTCAACTACCGTCGCAACGCGGAGTGGGGCCGCGAGGTCGTCGAAAAGACGGGTGGGCGCGGCGCGACGGTCGTACTCGAGAACGTCGGTCCGGGAACCCTCGACCAGTCGATGGCGGCGAGCGCTGTCAATGGCCGGATCGTGATGATCGGCACGGGCCGTCCGCCGCCGAATCCGCCGAACCTCTACGGCATGTACGTCAAGAACCTCAGTCTCAAGGCCATCAGTGCCGGCAGCCGCACGATGCTTGAAAGCCTGATCACCGCGCTGGCGCAGAACCGGCTCGCGCCCGTGATCGCCCAGACCGTGCCGTTCGAGGACGCAATCGACGCCTGGCGTGCGATCCGCGCCGGCGAGCAGATCGGCAAGATCCTGATCAGGGTCGCGTAGCGTTCGATGCCGGCCTCGGCCGGCGCGCGATCAGCACGACACCGACGACAAACAGCGCGGCGACGATCGTGTTGAACAGCGGGTACTCGGCCGGATACAGCCAGTACTCGCGGTAGACCCGGAAGTGCGCGGGCATCTCGGCCGATCCCCAGAGCACGATGCCGGCGCCAATGCCGTATCGTAGCGCGGCGGCCATGCGTATCTGCTGCGTGCACTTCCAGACCAGATAGCCCGCCCAGATCGTCCAGGCCAGGTAGAGGCCCATCACGATCAGGACGCCCGGGCTGCGCGTGCCGAGGTAGATCGCGTAGAGCCAGAACAGATAGCAGAACCAGGTCACGAACAGGACCTCCATCGCCGCGATGCGCGCGAAGCTGCGCTGGTTGTCTGGCGTCGGTATGCCAGGGCTGAAGCCCAGATTGCGATGGAACCAGCGCATGAAGTTGCATTTCGTCTGTCGGTTGAAAACGCCGTAGAGCAGCAACAGCGCGAGCATGATCGGCAGGGTCGCCTGCAGCATGTTGGCCTGCGGGGCCGCGACATTGCCGTTCTCCTCGACGGGAAACCCCGGCACGGCGTACAGATCCGAGTAGAACTTGAACGAATGCTCGAACCAGCCCATCCAGAGGAACCAGCCACCGAGCATGCCCATCCACGTGGCCTTCAGTTCATCGGCCCGAAGGCCGCGCCAGACCAGCACGAGGCCGAGCACGCCCATTGCGATCGAGCTGAAGACGGCGTACTCGCCGAAGACGGCAATATTCACTTTGTAGACCGTGTGGCCAAGTGGCTGCGTCAGGAAGCCCACCGCAAGGCCCAGCAAGCCGAGCATCGGTTTGCGGTACAGACGATCGACCATCGCAATGCCTCGCAGCAGGTGACCGGCCGGTCACTTTGCTAGGTTAACGCCACCCCTGCGCGGGCTGGTGGCCCTTACCCGAATCGACCGCGGTTCGGACCGTGACCTATAATTTCAGGACTGCCCCAGCCGGGGTTTCAAGGAGGGTTCCCGTGACTGTCGCAATCCATCGTCGCTTGCTGGTCGGGCTGTCGCTGTTCGCATTGCTGGTAGCCGGAATGCCGGGGAGGGCGTGGGCCGGCCAGATCGGCACACCCACAGCTATTGCCGCGCAGGTTCCGGCGGAGACGCTCGCGCGTGTCAGCGCCGTGCTCGGGCGCGACGACGTCAGGGAGCGCCTGGTGGCCCTGGGTGTCGATCCCGCGGACGCGGCTCGCCGCGTGGCGGCGCTGACGCCCGCCGAGGCGGCGCGACTTGCCGAGCAGCTCGAGCGCGCTCCGGCCGGCGGTGACGTGCTCGGCATTCTGGGCATCGTGTTCCTTGTCCTGCTCGCGCTGGAGTTCACGGGCACGATCGACATCTTCAAGAAAGTGCCTTGATGCGTGCCGCGCCGACGGCCGCCGCAGCGCTGCTGCTGGTGACCGGCTGCGTGGCGGCGTGGCGGACGTCGCCGCCGTGGCCCGCGGGCGTCGCGCCTTACGTCGAGCTCGGGCACGTGCCGTTCCATGCGCAGCGGCGCTATCAATGCGGTCCGGCGGCGCTCGCGAGCATGCTCGCCGCGGCGGGCGTCGCCGTCGACCCTGAACGTCTGGTCGGCGAGGTCTACCTGCCGGCGCGACGCGGCAGCTTGCAGACCGAGCTCGTCGCCGCCGTGCGTCGCCGCGATCTGTTGGCCTACGAGCTCGAGCCGACGCTCGAGGCACTCGTTCGCGAGGTCGACGCGGGCCGGCCGGCTCTCGTGCTGCAGAACCTCGGCGCGGAAACCTGGCCGCGCTGGCACTACGCCGTCGTCATTGGCTACGACGTCGAGCGCGACCTGATACTGCTGCACTCTGGCACGAGGGCGAGACGGGCGCTGACGCGCGCACGCTTCGAGGCGACCTGGCGTCGCGGCGGCCGCTGGGCCATCGTCGTGACGCGGCCCGACGACGTGCCGGGCACTGCGCGCCCACTGAGATTCGTCCGCGTGGCTGCCGATCTCGAGCAGGTCGGTCGGGCGCGGGCTGCGCGCGCCGCTTACCGCGCGGCGGTCGAGCGCTGGCCGCGCGAGCCGCTGCCGCGGGTCGCGCTGGCCGG
>CAZAWM010000068.1:0-13684 GCA_964488605.1 uncultured Steroidobacteraceae bacterium
GTCGCGCCGCGGTTTGCCGCCGAGCATGGCCACGCTCCGGCTACGCGCGACGAAATCCGCACCGCGATGTATGCCCAACCGGCGTACCGAAGCTGGTCGGCATTGCATCGAGCCGCACAGGAGCAGATGTGGATCGCTATCGGCGACAGTGTCTTTCGCGAACGCGCACGCCTCGCGGCGACGGCTGCGCGCCTCGACGACCCGCAGACGCGTCGCGGCAGCCTCGAGCTGGACCCCGCTTTCACGCCGCCGCGCGGCGTGACCGCCGTTGACATTCACCTGCAGACCGGTGGCTACGCACTCGATCTCGGCGATGGCGACTGCTCGGCCGGCGCGCTCTATGAGTGCGGCGGCAACCTCTATGCGTTCGGCCAGGGCATCAGCCGCACGGACAGCAAGGCCGCGCACGTGCAAATCTACATCGCCGAGCGCTTCCCGAATCTGCGGCCGCGTCGGATCCTCGACATGGGCTGCTCCGCGGGCTCCGCGAGCGTACCCTACGCGCTCGCTTTCCCGGATGCCGAGGTGCACGCGATCGACGTCGGCGCCGGCATGCTGCGCTACGCGCATGCGCGGGCCGAGGCACTCGGCGCCGCCGTCCACTTCCACCAGCGTGACGTCGCCGACACGCGCTTCCCCGACGGCTGGTTCGACCTCATCGTCTCGCACAACCTGATGCACGAGATCTCGGATGCGACGCGTCGCAGCATGTTTCGCGAGAGCTGGCGTATGCTCGCCCCCGGGGGTGTGTGCGTACATCAGGACGTTCCGCTGCGCTTCGCGGGACTCAGCGAGTTCCAGAAGTTCGAGCTGTCCTGGGACACGCTCAACAACAATGAACCGTACTGGGAGGTCTACGCGAACGCTGATCTTGCCGCGGATCTCGCGGCCATCGGCGTTCCGGCCGAGCGGACGCTGGTCGGCCACCTGCCTGCCGCGCCCGGCAGCCTGCCGTGGTACGTCGTCTCGTTCAGCAAGCCCGCCCTCTGACCGCCGCGCGTAGCGACCGTCGCGCCGAGGAAGCTTCCCATGAATGCCGTCACGATCACCCGCAGCTTTGCCATCAACCCGCACGTCACCAGCATCATCGACGGTCAATCGGTAGACGCTACCGCGCCCGGCGAGGACATTTCGATCTTCAATCCGACCACCGAGGAAGTCATCAGCAAGCTCCGGGAGGCCGACGGCGACGAAGTCGACGCGGCCGTGCGCGCGGCGCGGCGGGCCTTCGAATCGGGCCCCTGGCCGAGAATGGACATAAACGAGCGCAAGGACATCCTCTATTCGATCCGCGACCACCTGCGCAAGAACGCCGAGGAACTGGCGTATCTCGAGTGCCTTAACACCGGCCTGCCGCTGCAGAGCGTGCGCGTACATGTCCAGCGAATGGCGCGCAACTTCGAGTTCTTCGCCGAGGTGGCGAGTACCATGCACGGCGAGACCTACACGCAAACCAAGGGCTATCTGACCTACGTTACCCGGGAACCGAAAGGTGTAGCCGCGGCGATCGCCCCGTGGAATGCGCCGCTTGCACTCGCCTCGATGCGCGTGGCCACCTGCATCCCCTGGGGCAACACTTGTGTGCTGAAGCCGTCCGAATACACGCCGCTGTCCATGCGCCGGATGGTCGAGATTTTCCACGAGGCCGGCTTGCCACCGGGAGTGGTCAACCTCGTCAATGGCCGCGGCGCCGTCACCGGCAATGCGCTGGTCTCCCACCCGGGCATCGATATGGTGGGATTCACGGGCGGTACGGTCACGGGCCGAGCGATCGCGGCCACTGCGGGCCGTAACCTCAAGCCCGTCGCGCTCGAGCTCGGCGGCAAGAGCGCGAACATCATCTTCGACAGCGCCAACATCGAGCGGGCGCTCGACGGGGCCCTGGCCGGCATATTTGCCAATAATGGCCAGCAGTGCCTGGCCGGTTCGAGGATCCTAGTACAGCGCCGGATCGCCAAGCCTTTCGTCGAGGCATTCGTCGAGCGGGCGCGCCAGATCCGCCTCGGCGATCCGATGCTGCCGTCAACGGAGCTCGGTCCGCTGGCTTTCCGCCAGCACATGGAACGCGTGCTCTCGTACGTCGACGTCGCCAGGGCCGACGGCGCAAAACTGCTGACCGGAGGTCGTCGCGCAGCGGGATTTGCCAAGGGATGGTTTGTCGAGCCGACCGCCGTCATGGCGCCCGACAATGACGCTCGTGTCTGCCAGGAGGAGATCTTCGGACCCTTCGCGACGCTGCTGGAGTTCGACACCCTCGACGAAGCCATCCGCATCGCCAACGAATCGAAGTTCGGGCTCGTCAGTTACGTCTGGTCGGACGACCTCGCCACCGTGATGCGCTGCTCGCGCGAGATCCGCGCCGGCACGCTCTGGGTCAATACGCCGATGATGCGTGAACTGCGCGCGCCTTTCGGCGGCTACAAGGAGTCCGGAATCGGCAGGGACGGTCCATTCGCAAGCCTCGAGTTCTTCACGGAACTCAAGGCGACGATCATCCCGATCGACCCGCCCGCGATCCACCGCTACGGCGTCTGACGGACTTCGACCGTGGGGCCTTGGGCGCGGCTCTGGTCCTCGCTGTCCGCCGCAGCCCCGGGAAGCGATTCGATAGCCCGACACGCCCTCCCTCGACGTTCTCGATGAAGTTGACGAGTACGCCGTTCGGATCGCGCAGGGTCATCTCTTTCGACACGACGCCATGCTGGCGCAGTTCAAGCCTGAGGGGTGGGCAGAGCACCGTCAATCCGAGTTCGCGCGCCCCGCGATAGATGCGATCCACGTCGGGACTGTGAAACACGAGGCAGGCCTCGCCCCTGTTGACCCGGTCGATGTTCGGGTGCGTATTATCGTCGGGCGCCGGGTCGGTCAATTCGAACAGTCCCACCATGCCCCAGTCGACGTCCTCGGACTGCAGGATCACCCAGCGCGTCGTGCAAGGCGGCATCCCCAAGAGCTGATGCAACGCGGGAATCTCCGCTCCAGCGCTGCCCTCGATCCAGACGTTCATGCCGAGCAGGTCACGGTAGAACGCCAGCGAACGCTCCAGATCGCGGACGATGATGGCCGTGCGCTTGAGCGGGGTCACCAAGGGCGGCTGACGATAACGGTTGCGCGGCATGGGATTGGATCCTCCGGCGGAGCGTCCTGAGGTAGGCTTGCCGCATCATACCGATGCCGCGACCCTGCGCCATGATCGAGCCGTGGACCCTCTGTGTCGCCCAGCCTGCCGTCAAGCCCGTTTTCAAGGGCGCGGCGCCGCTGCGCCGCGACGCACTGCGCGAGAACCTAGAGCGAGCCTGCCAGCACGTCAAAACGGCCAGCCGCTGGTTCCGCTCCCGCCTGATCGTCTTTCCGGAATTCTTCCTGCACGGCTTTCAGCCGGGGCGCAGCAACGAAGACTGGATCGAGGCCTCGCTGCGGCTCGACGGGCCGGAGCTCGCCGAACTCGGACGTGCGGCGCGCGCCGCAGATGCCTACGTCGCGGGCATGATCTACGAGATCCTCGACGAGTTTCCGGGTAGGTTCTGGAATACTGCCTTCATTCTCGATCCCGACGGACGGGTCGCGCTCGCCTATCGCAAGCTCTACGCGATGACCGGCAAGACGCGTCCCGGAGACGTCTACGACGCCTACGTCCAGCGCTTCGGCGGACCGCAGTCCCTGTTCCCGGTGCTACGCACGCCGCTTGGCAACTTCGGCTGTCTCGTCTGCTACGACATCAACTTCCCCGAAGTCACGCGCTGCCTCGCGTTGCAGGGCGCAGAGATCTTCCTGCACATCTCCAGCGAAGGACGCAGCAGCTATCACCTGTCCGATGGCGGCTGGGAGCTCGCGAGGCGCGTCCGCGCGTACGAGAACCACGCCTACCTCGCGATGTCGAATTGCGGACCCACCCTCGACGGCGAGGGCCCGACCGACGGCTCGCATGGACATTCGCAGATCATCGGCTTCGACGGTCGCGTCATCAACATGGCCGAGAGCGCCGGCGAGACGCTGATCGCGGCGGAGATCGACATTGAGGCGCTGCGACGGCGCCGCGCCCGCGCGAGCCTCAACTTTCTCGCTGAACTCGCGCCCGGCATTCACGCACCGATCTATGCGGCCGCGCGGGCGTGGCCCGCCGCCCGGTCCCGGCGGGCGTGGCCCCTCACCGGCTGGGCCGATCGCCCCAGCACCGGTGTCGCCGACAATCGCCGCGTGGAGGCCGATGTCATACGCGAGCTGACGGAGCGCGGGGTACTGACTGCACCGAGCGATGCCGTGTCGATCCGGACCGGGCGCCTGCCGCAGCAGGAATGAACGAAGGAACGCGCCGATCATGCGCGGCCGGCACGCTGTGAGGAGACAGGCACGACTGGTCGTGTCCGTGCTGCTGCTCGCGGCCTGTCTGCCGGGGCTCGCGAGCGCGATGCAAGTGCTCCGCAGCGGTCACCCCGGCGAACCCGATTCGCTCGATCCACACCGTGCGGTCGCCGCACCGTCGTTCGTGGTGCTGAACGATCTGTTCGAAGGGCTGATGACCTTGGACGCCGGCGGCCGACCGGTGCCTGGCGCCGCGGAGTCTTTCACGGTCTCGAGCGACGGACGCCTGTACCGCTTCCGGCTGCGCCAGAATCTGCGCTGGTCCGACGGTGCACCGCTGACGTCCGCCGACTTTGTATACTCGTTTCGACGCCTTGCCGATCCGCGCACCGGATCGACGAGCCTTGCCGCCCTCGTCGATCTTCTCGAGAACGGGCGCGCCGTGCTCGGTGGCCATTTGCCGCCCGAGAGGCTCGGCGTGGCGGCACCGGATGCGCGCACCGTCGAGCTGCGTCTGACCAGCGCGGCTCCCTACCTGCCGGCGGTGCTCGCCCTGCCCGCCTTCGCCCCCGTGCCGCGACACGTCGTCGCACGGTTTGGCGAAGCCTGGACTCGTCCCGGTCATTTCGTCAGCAACGGCCCCTTCACCTTGCTCGAATGGCGACCCGGCCAGTCCGTGAGCACGCAGCGCAACCCCCGGTTCCACGCGGCGTCAACCGTGAGACTCGATGGCGTGGTGTACTATCCGGTCGCCGATCTCAACGCCGGGTTGAGACGATTTCAGGCCGGCGAACTCGATGTGCTGACGAATTTTCCGCCAGAGAAGCTTGACTGGCTCCGCGCACGCATGCCTCGCGAGCTGCGCCTCGGACCGTCGCTCGGCGTCACCGTCTACGTACTGAACCTGCGCAATCCGAAGTTCGCCGACGTCCGCGTGCGACAGGCGCTGTCGCTGGCCGTCGACCGGAAGCTGCTGACCGACAGGATCGTCCGTGCGGGCGATGCACCGGCCTGGGGGCTGATCCGGCCGGAGTTCGTCGGCTATCCGGCCCGAAAGGCCCCCGCCGGCGGTGCGGCTGCGCATCGCGAAGAGGCACGGCGGCTGCTCGCGCTGGCCGGCTATGGCCCGGAGCGACCGCTGCGCCTCGAGCTGCTCTACCACACCAGCGAAGAGCACAAGAGAGTCGCGGTCGCGATAGCGGCCATGTGGAAGCAGCTCGGCGTCGACGTCTCGCTGCGTAACGCGGAGCGCCAGGTCGTCGAGGTCGCGCTGCGTAACGGCGACTTCGAAGTGGCGCGCGCCGCCTGGTTCGCGAGTTATGCAGACCCGGTCGGACTGCTTGGTCTACTGCGCGGCGGCAGTCCCGCCAACTCCAGCGGTTATAGCAACCCCCGCTTCGACTCGTCGCTCGATACGGCCGCGGCCATCGCAGACCCGGCCCGTCGCCTCGCGGCACTACGCGCAACCGAAGACCTGCTGCTCGCAGATGCCCCGGTCATTCCACTCTACTTTCTCGTCAGCCGTCGTCTCGTCTCGCAGCGGGTCGTCGGCTGGCGCGACGACAACCTGACAGCCCTGCGTCCGGTGCGCTGGCTGAGTCTGCGCTGACGCGCTCTTCGCTCAGCTGCCATCGAGGAACGCTGCCAGCATGCGCGCCTTGGCTTCGGCACCGGGGTTCGCCGCGTCATCCCAGATCAGACTGCGAGCGCCGGGCAGCAAGCGCGCAGCGATCGCGACGCCCTCGCGAAGCGGATCGGACGCGTCTGCCATCACGAGCGTCGGCAGCCGCACGAGCGGCAGTCGTTCGCGATCCGGATGCGCAAAGGCCGCCCGGTAGGCAAGGTGATAGGTACGAATGGCCTTGAGCACTTCGAGAGTCGTCTGATGCAGCACATCGGCATCCGGCATGCCGAGCCCGCGCAGATGCTGCGCGTCGCGCCTGAAATACGGAAAGAACCAGGCCTGATCGCGAACGAAGTGCCAGGCCCAGTGAAACTGCGTGCCGAACGAGTCGGGCTGCATAGAGGGTGCATAGCGCGCCAGCAGCTCGGCCTTGTCTTCCGCCGAGAACATGCCGATGCCGTCGAGGACCATGCGGCCGAACCGATCCGGCCGTGCGAGCGCCATTTCGACGACGATGTGTGCACCGGTGTGCGAGCCGTACAGATCCGCCTTGTCGATACCGAGCGCGTCCATGACACGCAGGCTCGCATCGGCGTAATAGGCGATGTCGGGCACGGCCGGCATCGCGGGCGCCGAATCGCCGTTGCCAAGCGTATCGGGCGCGATGACGCGGCGGCTGCAACCGAGCGCGCGCATCAACGGTACGAGCGTCACTGACGAGGCCGGCGACGCATGCACCATCCAGAGCGGCCTCCTACCCTCGCCCTGCCCGCCCGAACGGTAATGAACCTGGCCCTCGCGAATGGAAACGAAACCGCGCTGGATTTGCACGCCTGAACTCTGCTGCTGCATCATGACTCCCGCTTCAGTCAGCGCGACACGGACACCGGCATGATCGAACTGCATACCACACCGACCGCCAACGGCTTCAAGGCCTCGATCATGCTCGAGGAAGTCGGGCTGCCTTACCGGGCGATTTCGTATGATCTTACGGCCGGCGATCATCTGCGACCGGAGTATCTGGCACACAATCCTGTCGGCCGTGTACCGATGATCATCGATCAGGAGACCGGTGGCGAGCCGCTGTCGGTCTACGGAACCGCGGCGATACTGATCTACCTTGCCGAGAAGACCCATCGGTACCTGCCCGACGCGCCCCGGGCCCGGGCCAAGACGCTCGAATGGCTCGGAATCGTATCGAGCGACATCGGACCGGCGTTCAGCGGGCAATTCGTCTTCAACGTGATGGCGCCCGAGAAACACCCTTGGGCGGTCGAGTTCTACAACAAGTTGTGCAGCCGCATGGTGCAGACCATGGAGATCCAGCTCGGGCGCACGCGCTACCTCGGAGGCGAGGACTATACGATCGCCGACATGATCGCCTACCCGGTGGCAACTGTGTCGATGAAGCGCTATCCGGGCGGTCTCGAAGGCTATCCGGGTATCGCCCGATGGGTCGCCGACGTCGGCGCACGGCCAGCCGTACAGCGCGGAATGAAGGTGCCGGCGGTCTGAGCCTGCGGCGGCGAGTTCAGCTCTCGAAGTCGACGCGGCCGGCAACGTTGTCGACCATGGCGTGACCCTCGAGCCAGTCGATCCTGGGTTCGGCGCCATAGCTGGCGCGCATCTGCGCGAACCACTGTGGCGTGAACCAGCGCTCGGCGTCCTCACGCGAGCGCCACTCGTAGACCCCTCCGCCCTCGCCGGGCCCCGATACGAACCACTTGCGCCGCAGGCCCGGGATCTCACGATAACGCGTCACTGCGCGCTCGATCATCGCGCGCTGCTCGGCAGGGGTCGCGGCGGAAGTCGTCGCGAAACGCACGATCGTGATGATCATGGGCCGGTCCCCCGCCAATGAGATTGCATCGCTGGCCCCGATCACATGACGATGAGTGCCGCTCGCATTTTAGACTCCGAATTGCGGCTTGGTGATGCCTATCCACGCCGCAACGACGAGCAGCGCCCAGATCGACAGCACGAATGGACGCGTTCGTGCGAAGCTGGCCGTAATCACGGCCTCGAGCTCTGACGTAGGCCCCGTGGCGAGCAGCTGGCGGAGCGCCGGACCCAGGGGCTTGCCCCTCACTCGGATCATGATGCCGCAGAGGATCACCAGCGCGAAAATCAGGAACTTCGCGGAGATCCAGTCCGTCAGCAGATGTCCGGTGCCGCGAAATCCCTCCCAGGCGTCGTAGCAGAGCCCCGCGGCGAGGAACCAGCGCCAGAGGAGATCGACGCGCCGGAGTCGCTCGGCCATCGGCTGTCCCTGGTAGCGATGAATCGCCCAGACCAGCCACAACCAGGCGAACGCGATGCCCCAGAGCACGACGTAGAAAGGTCCAGGCATGCGCGCGATCCCGAGCTCGGCCGCGAGCGAATAGCCGACCGGCAGCATCAGCACCAGACAGTAGCGCGGGATCTGGTCGATCCAGCCGAGGATCTGCAGCGCCGTGCGCCGCGCCTCGAGGGCGAGTCCCCGGTTCCGGACGTAGCCCGCCGAGTGGAACACACCGATGTCGGCCCCGAGCCAGTAGACGAACAGGAGAATGTGGGCGAGCTTGAGCAGAAAATACGGTTCGAAGGACATGGTCTCTCGGGCTCGGGCCACTGCGCCGGCCGCGCAGCGATCCGGCAATCCTGATACTGTAACGGCCCTACGTGCAGAGAGGAACAGTGCTCGCGAAGGTGGCGGCGCATGCGACGTCATCGAGGGCATGTGCCGCCACATCGACGAGGACTCGCCTACGGTCACCCTTCCGTCAACGCAGAGCGCGCATTGATGGGCCACTCTATCTGGGTCTTCATACATATCCTGCTGTTAGTCTATTGGCTCGGCGCCGATCTCGGCGTACTGCTGCTCGCCCGGGCCGCCCGGCGAAGCGAGCTCGGCTTCGCCGAGCGCGCATTTGCTCTGCGCATGGCGCTGACCATCGACTTCACGCCGCGCGTGTGCAGCGCCGTGATGTTCCCGGTCGGTCTGCACGTCACCGACAGCCTCGGCCTCGTCGCCGTACCTGACTGGGTGCTGGGCGTCGCGTGGAGCGTGGCGCTCGGCTGGATCGCACTGCTGTTCGCGATGGGCAAGGCGGAGGGCACGCCGCGCGCCGCGGTGCTCGGGCGACTCAACCTTGGCCTGCAGGCGGTCCTGCTGCTCGTCATCGGCTGGTTCGGCCTGCAGGCCGTGCTTGGCAACGGCCCGCTACCGGGCGGCTGGTTCGGCTGGAAAATCCTGCTTTTCGCGATGATCTTCGCGATGAGCATCGCCATCGACGTCGCCTTCAGGCCCGTTGGTCCGGCGTTCGCGAGGCTCGCGGCGGAGGGGTCGAAACCTGACATCGAGACCACGATCGCGGGTGCCGTCGACGGTGCGATCCGTTACGTGCTCGCGCTCTACGCGCTGCTGATCGTGATCGCGTTTCTCGGTGTCGCCAAACCGTTCTGAACAGATATCGATTCCGCTGGAGACGACGACATGCCGATCGCGCGTATCAACGAGCACAACATGTACTACGAGGTGCTCGGTATAGGCGACCCGGTATTGTGCATGGGTGGCTGGGGTACGTTCTGCCACGACAACCATCATCATCTCGCACGCGGCCTGACCGATCGTTATCAGGTCGTCGTGTTCGACTATCGCGGCATAGGAGACTCGGACGATGACCTCTCCGTGCCGTCGACGATGGCGCTGCATGCCGGCGATGCCATCGGCCTGCTCGATCACCTCGGTCTGAGCAATGTGCACCTCGTCGGCCTGGTCGGCATGGGCGCCTGCGTCTGTCAGGAGATCGCCATCCGTCGCCCAGACCTCGCACGGTCTATGCTCAATACCGGTGCCTGGTGCGAGGTCGACGACTTCCTGCGAGATCAGCTCGAGATGTTCCGCTGGATTCATCGCGACCTCGGCTTCGAAGCCTTCCAGAAGGCCGTGACCCTGCTGTCTTTCACGCCCGAGTACTACAACGCGAACAAGCACAAGCTGCTCGGGCCGCAGGGAGCCTGGAAGGAACTGAACGGTCGATACATCGCGCATTCCCGGCTCGTGGACGCCTGTGTCGGCTTCGAATCGAAGACGCGCCTCGCCTCGGTTCGGTGCCCAACTCTGATCATCCACGCCGCGCTGGATCAGGTCACAAGCCCGCGCACGACGGTACCTATCGAGCGCGCGATCCCGGGGGCGATCGGCGAGACCTGGGACGATCTCGCGCACGTGGTCGCCGGCAAGGCGCAGAAGATACGCTTCGCGAACCGCCTGTTCGAATGGCTCTCCAGCTGCTGAAGCCGGCATGCCCCCCGTCGAATTCGTGCTGTTCGGACTGACACTGCTCGGGGTCGCACTGCTGCACCACCGCACGCTCGAAGTCGCGCTCGCGGGGCTCGCCACGATCATCTTCTGGAAGTTCATTGGTCCGGGCTTCGACGCGGGCCCGGGCCTCGACGGGCTGCTCGACCACCTCGCGCACGAGTGGGTGACGCTCGTCAACCTGTTCGCACTGCTGACGGGGTTCACGATCCTGGCGCGCCACTTCGAGGCGACGCGTCTTCCGGATCTTCTGCCCGCTCTGCTGCCCGACGACTGGAAAGGTGGCTTCTTGCTGCTGGCCATGGTGTTCCTGATGTCGGGTTTTCTCGACAACATCGCAGCAGCGATGATCGGCGGGACCCTGGCCGCGAGCGTGTTCCGCAATCGCCTGCACATCGGCTATCTCGCCGCCATCGTCGGGGCATCGAACGCCGGCGGTGCCGGCAGTGTGATCGGCGACACCACGACGACCATGATGTGGCTCGAAGGCGTTTCGCCTGCTCTGGTCCTGCCGGCCTACTTGGCGGCCGGAGCCGCCTTTCTGGTCTTCGCGATCCCCGCGTCACTGCAGCAGCAGCGCGCTTCCCCGATAGTACGCGATCCGCCACACGGCATACGTGTCGACTGGACGCGTCTGTCGGTGGTCGGTGCGCTGCTCGGCGTCACGGTGACGACGAACGTCCTGCTGAACCAGCGCGCCCCCGCCCTCGCCGACCGTTTCCCTGTCCTCGGCGCGGCCGTCTGGACAGCGATAGTGCTGACGGCCCCATTGAGGCGGCCGGACTGGGCGCTGCTGCCATCGGCCGCGCGCGGCAGCGTATTCCTGCTCGCGCTCGTCCTGTGCGCATCGCTAATGCCGGTCGAATCGCTGCCACCGGCATCGTGGCAGACCACGCTGGGCCTCGGTTTTCTCTCGGCCGTGTTCGACAATATCCCGCTGACCAAGCTCGCGCTCGAGGAAGGTGGATTCGACTGGGGATGCCTGGCCTACTCGGTCGGTTTTGGCGGCTCGATGATCTGGTTCGGCTCGTCGGCGGGCGTCGCCTTGTCGAATCGGTTCCCGGACGCCCGCTCCGCAGGGGCCTGGCTGAAGTCGGGATGGCATGTCGTGCTCGGATACCTTGTCGGCTTCTTCGTGCTGCTGCTCACGCTTGGGTGGCAACCCTACGTGGTTCCGGACTGAAGCATGTTCTCGAGCCTGCCGCCCGCGACGCGCTCGATCCTCATCGCCAATCTGAGCGTCTTTGCCTTACAAGCGCTGCTACCCGAGTTCATGACGGTCTATTTCGCGCTCTGGCCGCTGCACGTGAACTTCGAGATCTGGCAGCTATTGACCTATGCATTCCTGCATGGCGGGATCGCGCACCTCCTGTTCAACATGTTCGGTCTCGTGATGTTCGGCCCGGATCTCGAGCGCGTATGGGGGACGCGGCGCTTTACGCAGTACTATCTGGCCAGTGTGCTGGCAGCGGCGCTGACACAGCTGCTGGTCACGTCATCGCTCGGCGACGCGAAACCGACGGTCGGTGCCTCCGGGGGTATCTACGGGCTCGTGCTCGGCTTTGCGATCATGTTCCCGGAACGGCGCATCGTCCCCCTGTTTCCGCCGATTCCGATGCCGGCCCGCGTGTTCGCGCTGTTGTTCGCATCCCTCGAGCTCGTGCTCGGCGTCACGGGCACCCAGAGCGGCGTCGCCCATTTCGCGCACCTCGGCGGCATGCTCGGCGGTGGGCTGCTGTTGCACCACTGGGCGAGCGCCAGACGCACGTGAGCCGCATCGACGCTCAGAGCTGCTCACGACGCCAGCGTCCCGACCGCCAGCGCAGGCAGAAGCTAGACCCGAAGTAGAGTCGGTGCAAGATCTGCTGGGCGGCCGCCGGCCATGCCGAGTCCGCGCCCGACCATCAGGTACTCGTTCGCCGGTGCGTTGGCGAGCGTGATAGAGGTGCCACCAGCAGAGTCACGCGCGTGGCGCCGACGCGATTAGCCAGTAGCTCGAGCCCATGGCGGCGACCGCTTCGGCAGACAGCCGGCCTACGAACCATGTGTCGATCAGGTTCAGCACCGCCTGGATGGCGTGGGTGATCATCAATGCGGCGGCGAGCCGCAGGATCGCGCGATGATCGATACGGACTCGACCGACGGAGTCGACACGACACGCCGGCAGCGAAGATGGCTCCGACGCGTCGACGACCTCAGGTTTCATGGCGCTGGAAGCCTCGGGCGAGTCCCAGTGCGACCAGCAGCATCACCAGGCAGAGCGCCGCGCAGACTCCGGCGACGCCGGCGAGCCCGAGGCCAGCCACGAGTGGATAGCTGAGCTGACCCAGACTGTCCCCGCCGCGCTGCAGCAGCGTGTCGATCAGGCTCTTGCTCTTGAACTTGCTCTCGGGATTGAGCACCGTGAACAGCATCTCGCGGACCGGCTTGAAAAGCCCGTAATCGACGCCGCGACGCAGCACCTGCGTGGCGAGCAGCATTGCGCCGACTGGCACGAGCGCGAGCGCGACCAGCGAAGCGATCAGCAGCAGCGGGATCACGCCGAGCGCGAGCCGCATACCACCGCGGCGGGTCAGCCACGCGACCACAAAGCTCTGGAACAGCAGAGCGACGACGTTGACGAGGAAGTCGATGCGCGCGAATAGGGCTGCGCGCTCGCCCAACGTCCGGTAGGCCGATTCGACGTAGCGTGCCTGCTCGTTATACATGAAGCCGCCGAGCACCTGGCCGGCGACAATCACTGCGGCGATACCGAGCAGATACGGTGAAGTCAGCAGCCGGCGCAGATCGTCCCGCGCACGACCCCCGACTGCTATCTCGAGCGCCGCGACATCGCGACCCCCGTCGGCCAGGCTGCGCCGCTGCGTCCAGCGTCCAGCGACGGCCGCAACGGCGATCAGCAGGCAGGCAATCGTGATCGTGACGCTCGCGCCAAGTCGCTCGACGAACAGGCTGTTGAACAGTGGTCCGGAAATGGCGCCGGCGCTGCCGCCCGCGGCGATGTACCCGAAAACGCGCTGCGCCGTTCCACTGCGCCACGCATCGACCATGACGCTCCAGAAGACGCTGACCATGAAGAGGTTCAGCGAGCTGATGGCGACGAAGTAGACCACCGCGGCCATGCGGCTGCTGGCCTCGATCCGGACGGCCACGGCGAGGCCCATAAACAGCAGAAACACCAGACCGTAGATCGTGGTCAAGAGGCGCCCGCGCCGGATGCGCGCGACCGCATACCAGTATAGCGGCAGTATCGCCAGCATCACGACGAAGGTCAGGTAGAACAGTTCGTCGATCCTCTCGCGACCGACCTCGAGGGCGAAGGCCTCACGAAGGCTGCGCAGCATGTAGTAGCCGGCCAGCAGGGCGAAGTAGGCAGTGGCCGCCGACCAGAGGGCCGTCCGCTGCGATGCCGACAGCGCCGACGGCGCCGTTGCCGCTGCCGTGTCGGTCATCAG
>CAZAWM010000069.1:0-13676 GCA_964488605.1 uncultured Steroidobacteraceae bacterium
GAATACCGGCCTGTCACGCCGGGGGTCGCGGGTTCGAGCCCCGTCCGCTCCGCCATTTTCCGATCGGCCCGTGCGGGGAGACCCGGCGGGCCGAGTCGTTATCGGACTGCGATTTTCGGAACTGACGCATGCTGCAGAAGATCGGCGACTCGCTGAAGGGCAGGAAGCTCGTTGCCTACATCGTCCTGGTCCCTATCGCGTTCATCTTCGCGGTCTGGGGTGCGGCCGGTATCGTCGAGATGGACTTCTTCGGTCCGGCGAACTATGCCGCCAAGGTCAATGGCGAGCCGATCAGCCTCGAGCGGGTCGCCGAGGCCTGGAGCGAGCAGCAGTCCCGATTCCTGCAGCAGTTCGGCGGCGAGATCCCCGCGGCGACCAAGAAGTCGCTTCAGGACAACCTCATCGAGTCCTTCATCCGTCAGCAGCTCGTTTCCGAGCGCGCGCGCGAGGCTGGCTATCGCGTCGATGGCCAGCGCCTGCGTCAGGCGATCGAGCAGGAGCCGGCATTCCAGCTCGATGGGAAGTATAACGAGCAGCTCGCCCTGGCCCGCCTCGCGCAGGTGGGTCTGACGGCCGAGCGCTATCGCGCCGACGTGCGCCGCGACCTGCAGAACGCCGAGCTCGAGCGTGCGCTCGTGATTTCCGACTTTGCGACGCCCCAGGAGATCTCGCGCCGCTTCGCTCTCGAGGACGAACAGCGCGAGCTGCGCTGGGCGCTGCTGCCGGCGGCACGCCACCTCGCGGGCATTGCCGTGGACGATGCCGTCGTCGCCGAGTACTACGAGCGGAACGCCTCGCGCTGGATGCGCCCGGAGTTGGTACGGCTGCGCTATGCCGAGCTGCGCGCCGACCAGCTCGCCGGCCAGGTCGTCGTGACCGAGGCCGACCTGCAGGATCTCTACGCGCAGAACCGCGACCGCTACGTCGTACCCGAGAAGCGCCGGGCGCGGCACATCCTGATCACCGTCGAGGGCGGCAACGAGGCAGCGGCCCGCAAGCAGGCCGAGGCCGTGCTCGCCGAGGTGCGCGCCGGCAAGGATTTCTCCGCGCTTGCGGGCCAGTACTCTAGGGACAGCGGCTCGGCGGCCCAGGGGGGCGATCTCGGCTGGTCCGACCGTCAGGCTTTCGTCGGACCGTTTGCCGACGCGCTGTTCGCGATGAAGCAGGGCGAGACCAGCGATCTCGTCCGGACCGAGTTCGGCTTCCACATCATCCGCCTCGACGGCATCGAGCCCGCGAAGGTGCAGACCTTCGAGGAGGCGCGTTCCGACCTCGAGGATGCCGTACGGCGCGACAAGCTTGCCGATCTGTTCGGCGAGAAGCAGGAGGAGGTACAGCGTCGGATCGAGCGCGGCGGTGCCGACCTCGACGCGATTGCCAGGGACCTCGGGCTGACCGTCGGTGAGGTGCCCGAGTTCGTGCGCGGTAGCGGTGGCGAACCGCTCGGTGCCGATCGCGGCCTCGAGGAGATCGTCTACGGCGACGCCGTACTGAACCTGCGCCGAATCGGTGGACCGGTGCCGCTCGGCGAGGACCGTTTCGTGATCGTCAAGGTGCTTGAGCACCGCAAGGCCTCGCCCAGGCCGCTCGCCGAGGTGCGTGATGAGGTCATTGCGGCGGTGCGTCAGGAGCGCGCCGCCGCGGCAGCGCGCGCGGCGGCTGACGCCGAGCTGCGGCGGCTCGAGGCCGGCGAGTCGCTCGACGCGGTAGCGAAAACCCTCGGCGTGACGGCTGAACCGGCGCGCTTCGTCAGCCGCGGCGACCCCTCGGTCCCCGCCGAGCTGCTCGAGGCGGCGTTCGCTTCGCGCCGTCCGCCGGCTGGCAAGCCGGTCGTGCAGGCCGTGACGCTCGATCAGGACCGTGGCGCGGCGCTGATGGTGATGACGCAGACGCGCGTTGCGCCGCAGACCGACGATTCGGAGCGGCGAGCGCAGCGGCTTACCGAGGCGGCCCGGCGCACCGGCCGTGCCGACGCCGCAGCATACGTGCTCGAAATGCGCCGCAAGGCGAGGGTCAAGCTCAATCCGCAGACTTTCGCCGACTGATCAGCCCTCGGGCTCTTGCGGGAAGCTCATGCCGACGGAGCTGAAGCCGCCGTCCACGTAAAGGATTTCACCGGTAATGCCGGCGGCGAGGTCCGAGCAGAGGAACGCGGCCGCATTGCCGACATCCTCGAGGGTCACGTTGCGGCGAAGCGGTGCCACTTCCGCGACCCTCGAGAGCATCTTGCGGAAGCCGCTGATGCCAGCTGCGGCGAGCGTCTTGATCGGTCCGGCGGAGATCGCATTGACGCGGATGCCTTTCGGGCCGAGGTCGGCGGCGAGGAAGCGTACGTTCGCTTCGAGGCTCGCCTTGGCGAGACCCATCACGTTGTAGCTCGGAATCGAGCGCACGGCGCCGAGATAGGAGAGCGTCACGATCGCACCGTGGCGGCCAGCCATCAGCGGTGCAGCGGCGCGTGCGAGCGCCGTGAGGCTGTAGCTCGAGACGTCGTGCGCAATGCGGAAGGCCTCGCGCGTCGTGCTCTCGGTGAAGCTGCCGGCGAGCGCCTCGCGCGGCGCGAACGCCACGGCATGCACGAGCACGTCGAGCGACCCCCAGAGCGCGCCGAGCTCGCGGAATACCGTATCGATCTGCGCGTCCTCGGTGACGTCGAGCGGCAGGACCAGCTCTGCGCCGAGCGACCGGACCAGCGGCTCGACACGCTCGCGCAGCTTGTCGTTGGCATAGGTGAAGGCCAGTTCGGCGCCCTCGCGATGCATCGCCTGAGCAATGCCCCAGGCGATCGACCGTTCGGTCGCCACACCGACGATCAGTGCACGCTTGCCGGCCAGAAAGCCCATGGTCTATCCCCGTCTTGAATTGGTGGAAGCGCCGCGCTCAGCGGCGGCGCGGCAGGTTGATCGCGATCTTCTGGCCCGGGCGCAACGGCGCGTTGGCCGCGAGGCCGTTCCACGACAGCAGCTGAGCGACCGTGACGCCGTGCATGCGCGCAATCCGGTACAGCGTGTCGCCGCGGCGTACCGTGTAGCGCAGCGTGCGCGCTGCGCCGCTGCTCGCGGTCGAGCCGCCGCTGCTGCTCCGCGCGCTCGCGACGCGCAGGCGCTTGCCGGCCTGCAGCGTCTGTCCGGGCTTCAGGTTATTGAGGCGCATCAGCGTGTTGACGTCGGTGCCGTGCCGACGCGCGATCTTCCACAGCGAATCGCCGCGGCGCACGACATGGATGACCGGGCGGCGTCCGGCAGGGCCGGCGCGACCATCGACGATGGCCGCGGCGCGCAGCACCTTGGCCGGCAGCTCGGTGCTGCCATCGGGCACGCGCAGGTCGGTGCCGGCAACCAGCGGCCCGTCGCCGAGGCCATTGATCGAGCGGATCACCTGCGGGGTTGTCTTGTAGCGCGCGGCCAGCGCGGCGAGAGTTTCACCCGGCCGCACGACGTGATGGGTGACGCGCAGCAGTTCGTCGGGCGTCAGCTGCGCGAGGTTCTGCCGAAAGAGATCTGCAGATCCGATCGGTAGCAGCAGGCGGTGCGGTCCCTGCGGCGGCGTCGCCCAGCGGTGGAAGGCGGGATTGAGTTCGAACAGCTGCTCGTGCGTGAGCCCGGCCAGCTCGGCGGCGAGCCTCAGGTCGATCTGCCCGGGCGTGTCGACGCGCACGAAGTACGGTTCGTCCGGGATCGGGCTGAAGGCGATGCCGTAGGCCTCGGGATTTGCGACCAGGCGTTTCATCGCCAGCAGCTTCGGCACGTAGGCGCGCGTCTCGGCGGGCAGGCGCAGGTTCCAGAAGTCCGTCGGCAGGCCGGCCGCCTCGTTGAGGCGTACAGCGCGCGCGACGCAGGCCTCACCGCAGTTGTACCCGGCGATGGCGAGCAGCCAGTCGCCGTTGAACTCGTCGTGCATGAACTGCAGGTAGTCGAGTGCGGCGCGCGTCGATTCGAGCACGTCGCGGCGGCTGTCGTACCACCAGTTCTGCTCGAGGGCGAAGCGCTGACCCGTCCCCGGGATGAACTGCCAGAGGCCGGCCGCACGCGCGCGCGAGTACGCATACGGCTCGAACGCACTCTCGACGACGGGCAGCAGCGCGATCTCGAGCGGCATGCCGCGTCGCTCGATCTCGCTGACGATGTGGTGGAAATAGAGCTCGGCGCGACCGAAGACCCTCTCGAGGTATTCGGGATTGTTCGCGTACCAGCGCAGCTGGACGTCGATCCGGGGCTCGTCGGGATCCTCGAGCCGAAAACCGGCGCGGATCCGTTCGAAAAGGTCGGCGAAGTGCGGCGTGGACGCGTCGGCAGGCTCGGTCGATGGGCTGCCCGGCCCGGGCGCCCTCGCTGCGGTGTCGTCGGCGACGACGGCGGTATCAGGCGGGGGCACGGCGGCCGCAGGCCGCGTCGTCGCGACGGGATCGGCCGGCACCGGCGCGGGCGCTTCGCGCAGCGAGGCGCAGCCCTGCAGCAGCACGGATAACGCAAAAAAAAGAGTCGCGGCCCGAAGGGACCCACGGATCGGTTGCGACAATAGTCTCTCCGGTGCCGGGCGTGCGCACCCGGCGGGCTTCAGGGTTGGCGCGTATTTAACCCATATGTGCAGAAAATTGCTATCGTTTCGCGCACATGAGCCCCACGCTAGATGACTGGCTTCACAGTTCTCGCGGTCAGGCGCTGCGCGCCGCGGAGGCGATGCTGTTACGCGAGGCGCTCGAGGACTGCTTCGGCTGGGAGCTGCTGCAGGTCGGCCTCTGGGGCGGCGAGCGCGAGCTGATCGCCGGCGCGCGCACGCGGCGCTCGACCGTGATCTCGGGCGGAGCGCGTGGCGGCGCCGACGTGCAGGCGCGGCTGACGCAGCTGCCGGTCGCGAGCGACGCGGTCGACGCCGTTCTGCTGCCGCATACGCTCGAGTTCGAGACCGATCCTTACTCGGTGCTCCGCGAGGTCGATCGCGTGCTCACCGGCGAAGGCAAGCTGCTCGTGCTCGGCTTTCATCCGTGGAGCCTCTGGGGACTGCGCGCGAAGGCCACGCGCGCCGGCTGGCCGCCACAGCTGCGGCGCCTGCTCTCGGAGCGTCGCCTGCGCGACTGGCTCGGCCTGCTCGGCTACGAGGTTGCCGAGACGCGCCGCTATCTCTACGAGACGCCATGGGGAGAGCCCGCGCTGCCGGCGCGCAGCCTGCACCGCAGCTGGTACAACCCGCTGCCCGCCGGGGCCTACCTCATGAAGGCCCGCAAGCGCGTCTACGCCGTGCCGCCGCTGCGGCTGCGGTTGCGCGAACGCACACAGATCCTCGGCGGGCTCGTCAAGCCGACGGCCCAGCGTGGTGCCGGCTCCGATCGCCGTCTGCCCTGATCGCACTCGATGACCGTCGAGATCTACACCGACGGCGCCTGCCGTGGCAATCCCGGTCCGGGCGGCTGGGCGGCGATACTGAGCTGGGATGGGCACGTGCGGGAGCTGTCGGGCGCGGAGCGCGAGACGACGAACAACCGTATGGAGCTGACGGCCGTGATCCGCGCGCTCGAGGCGCTCAAACGGCCGATACCGGTGCGGCTCTACACGGACTCGCAGTACGTACGCCAAGGCATCACCGAATGGCTGCCGCAGTGGAAGCAGCGCGGCTGGCGGACGGCTGATCGCAAGCCGGTCAAGAATCGCGACCTCTGGGAGGCACTCGATGCCGCCGCAGCGCGCCATCGGATCGAGTGGCGCTGGGTCCGTGGCCACGCCGGCGTGCCCGGCAACGAGCGCGTCGATGCGCTCGCCAATGCGGCGATCGACGCGATGCTCGCGTAAGATCGCCGCTTCACAAGAAGGCGGGCCGCATGCGCCAGATCGTCCTGGATACCGAGACCACCGGCCTCGAGGCCGAGCAGGGCCACCGCATCATCGAGATCGGCTGCATCGAACTCGTCAACCGGCGCGTCACCGGCCGGCGTTTCCACAAATACCTGAACCCCGAACGCGATATCGACGAAGGCGCCGAGGCCGTGCATGGCATCTCGCGTGCGCGGCTCGAGCGCGAGCCGACCTTTCGCGAGATCGCCACCGAGCTGATCAGTTTCATCGAGGGCGCCGAGCTCGTGATCCACAATGCCGCCTTCGACGTCGGCTTCCTCGATACCGAACTCGCACGGCTGGAAGGCGAGACGCGCCGCATCGCCGACCTGTGCCGCGTCCTCGATACGCTCGCACTGGCGCGCTCGTTGCACCCGGGGCAGCGCAACTCGCTCGATGCGCTCTGCAGGCGTTACGGCGTCGACAACTCCGGTCGCGACCTGCACGGCGCGCTGCTCGACGCGCAGCTGCTGGCCGATGTCTACCTCGCGATGACCGGCGGTCAGAGCGTGCTCGCGCTCCACGACGACGCGGTGTACCGTCGCGGTGCGGCCGAGTCAGCCGCGGCGCCGCGCTGGACGCGGCCGGCCGAGCGGCTCGTCGTCCTCGAGCCCAGTGCCGAGGAGCTCGCCGCGCACGAGGCCTTCCTCGACCGCATCGCCAAGGCAAGCGGCGGGCGGGTGCTGTTCCGGCAGTCCTGCGAACCAGGTCGCGCGCTTTTGCCGGCAACTCTGACAAACTAGCGACTTCAACCGTACTGAACTGGGCTGCCTTGCATGACAGTCACTCCCCTGAGCTTGCGCAACCTCAAAGTCGGCGTCGTCGGTCTCGGTTATGTCGGGCTGCCGCTTGCCGTCGAGTTCGGCAAGCACTTCGACACGGTCGGGTTCGACATCAGCGAGTCCCGCATCCGGGAGCTGCGCGCGGGCCGCGACAGCACGCTCGAACTCTCGCGCGCCGAGCTGCGCGCGGCTACCCGGCTGCGCGTGACGACCGACCTGCGCGACTTGAAGGCGGCGCGGGTGTTCATCGTGACGGTGCCGACGCCGATCGACGGCTACAAGCGGCCGGATCTGATGCCGCTCGTCAAGGCCAGCGAGAGCGTCGGTCGCGTGCTCAAGCGTGGCGACGTGGTCGTCTACGAGTCGACCGTCTATCCCGGATGTACCGAGGAGGTCTGCGTGCCGATCCTCGAGCGCGTCTCTGGCCTGAAGTTCAACAGGGACTTCTTCGCCGGCTACAGTCCGGAGCGGATCAACCCCGGTGACAAGCAGCATCGACTGACGACGATCAAGAAGGTGACTTCGGGATCGACGCCCGAAGTCGCCGAGTTCGTCGACAAGCTTTATGCCGCGATAGTCATGGCGGGAACACATCGGGCCTCGTCGATCCGGGTCGCTGAAGCCGCCAAGGTCATCGAGAACACGCAGCGCGATGTCAACATCGCGCTGATCAACGAACTCGCGCTGATCTTCAACCGCCTTGGCATCGACACCGAGGAAGTCTTGCAGGCCGCTGGCTCGAAGTGGAACTTCCTGCCGTTCCGCCCTGGTCTCGTAGGCGGGCACTGCATCGGCGTCGATCCGTACTACCTGACCCACAAGGCGCAGGAGATCGGCTATCACCCGGAGATGATCCTCGCCGGGCGACGTATCAATGACAATATGGGCATTTACGTCGCCGAACAGGTCGTGCGGCTCATGACGAACCGCATGATTCACGTCAATGGATCCCGTGTGTTGATCCTCGGCATCACGTTCAAGGAGAATTGCCCCGACATCCGCAATTCGAAGGTCGTCGACGTGCTTCGCGAACTCGGCAAGTACGGTGCGCGCGTCGACGTGCACGACCCCTGGGCCGATCCCGCCGAGACCCGGCACGAGTACGGCATCCGGCTCGTGCGCGAGCCCAGGGAGAACACCTACGATGCCATCGTCGTTGCCGTCGCGCACGACCAGTTCAAGTCTATGGGCATCCGTACGCTGCGGCGCCTCTGCAAGCCGAGGCACGTCGTTTACGACATCAAGTACGTGTTCCGCGCCAAGGATACGGACGGCAGGCTCTGACCAATGAAACTCCTCGTCACCGGCGCCGCCGGATTCATCGGCTCGCACGTCGCGCATCGACTGCTCGATCGTGGCGACGAGGTCGTCGGTCTCGACAACCTGAGCCCCTACTACGACCCCAAGCTCAAGCAGGCGCGGCTAGAGCGTCTCATGGCGCGACCGGGATTCCGGTTCGTCAAGCTCGACCTCGCCGACCGCGAGGGCATCGCCGGGCTGTTCGCTCGCGAGCGCTTACGCCGTGTCATCCACCTCGGCGCACAGGCGGGCGTCCGCTACTCGCTCGAGCATCCGCACACCTACGTCGACAGCAATGTCACGGGTACGCTGAACGTGTTAGAAGGATGCCGTCATCACGGCGTCGAGCACCTCGTCTTCGCCTCGACGAGCTCGGTCTACGGCCTCAATACGAACATGCCGTTCAGCGAGCATCGCGGCGTTGATCACCCTCTGTCCCTGTACGCCTCGACGAAGCGCGCCAACGAACTGATGGCGCACAATTACGCAGCGCTGTTCGGCTTGCCATGTACCGGACTGCGGTTTTTCACGGTCTATGGCCCATGGGGCCGACCCGACATGGCCTTGTTCCTGTTCACGAAGAATATCCTAGAGGGCCGGCCGATCGACGTCTTCAATTACGGTCGCCACCGGCGCGACTTCACCTATGTCGATGACATCGTCGAGGGCGTCGTCCGTGCGACCGACCGGGTCGCGACGGCCAATCCGTCGTGGTCCGGCGAGCGTCCCGATCCGGCCACGAGCAGTGCGCCGTACCGGCTTTACAACATCGGCAACCAGACTCCCGTCGAACTCGTGCGCTACATCGAGGTGCTCGAGGAATGCCTCGGTCGCAAAGCCGAGAAGAACCTCGTGCCGCTGCAGCCCGGTGATGTGCCCGAAACCTGGGCCGACGTCGAGGATCTCGTCCGCGACGTCGACTACCGTCCGTCGACGCCGATCGAGGTCGGCGTGCGGCGCTTCGTCGACTGGTACCGGTCCTACTACCAGGTCTAGCGAGCCCCAGCATGGACTTTATCGATCTCAAGTCCCAGTACGCCGCCCTGAAGACGAGCATCGACGCGCGCATCCACCGTGTCCTCGACCACGGCCAGTACATTCTCGGCCCTGAGGTCAAGGAGCTCGAGACCGCGCTCGCGAGCTACACGGGTGCCGCGCACTGCGTGACCGTGGCGAGCGGCACCGAAGCGCTGCTGATCGCGCTGATGGCGATCGACTTGCAGCCCGGCGACGAAGTCATTACGACGCCATTCACGTTCGTGGCCACGGCTGAAGTGATCGTACTGCTTGGCGCGAAACCCGTATTCGTCGACATCGAGCCCGACACCTGCAACATCGATGCCGCGAGGATCGAGGCGAAGATCACGCCTCGCACGCGCGCGATCATCCCGGTCAGCCTCTACGGCCAGTGCGCCGACATGGATGCCATCAATGCGATCGCGGCGCGGCACGGACTCGTCGTCATCGAGGATGCCGCCCAGAGCTTCGGGGCAACCTACCGGGGCAGGCGCAGCTGCAATGTCTCGACGATCGGCTGCACGAGCTTCTTCCCGAGCAAGCCGCTCGGCTGCTACGGGGACGGGGGAGCGATCTTCACGAGCGACGATGCGCTCGCCCAGGCCTGCCGCGAAATCCGCGTTCACGGCCAGAGCGCGCGCTACCATCACTCACGCATCGGCGTCGGCGGTCGCATGGATACGTTGCAGTGCGCGGTCGTGCTCGCCAAGCTCGAGCGTTTCGACTGGGAGATCGCGCGTCGGCACGAACTCGGGCGTCTGTACGCACAGGCCATTCGCGCTGCCGGGCTGCCCGTCGGGCTCGTTGCGGTTCGCGAGGATCGTGACTCGGTCTGGGCACAGTACACGGTTTTCGTGCCTAATCGGGAGACCGTGCAGAAGCGGCTGCAGGCCGAGGGCATCCCGACGGCGGTTCATTACCCGAAGCCGCTCAATCTGCAGCCGGCCTATGCGCATCTATGTTGCCCCGACTGCTGCCCCGACAGCGTTCGCGCCGGCGAGCGTGTCATGAGCCTGCCGATGAGCGCCGATCTCAGGGACGAGGACGTACGCAGGATCGTCGAGGCGCTCGGCCGCGCCGTGAGCTGAAGCTTGCGGGGCAGAGCCGCGGCGGCTCGCGATGTCTCCGCCGAAACGCAAGACCGGAGCGCCCTGCCTGCTAGCATGTAGGCCCGCCGGTCTTGGGGAAGGGCCATGACGTCGACTTTCATGCCGGTCGCGCGCGGCGCGCTCGCGACCGCCGCCTGGCACGAACTCGGCCGCCTTGCGCGCGAGCGCGGACGGCAGTCGGTCGCCGCGGCGTTTGCCGCCGATCCCGCGCGCGCCGACGCGCTCGCGATCGAGGCCGAGGGCCTGCTGCTCGATTTCTCGCGCCAGCGGCTCGATCGTGACGTGCTCGGCGCGCTGCTGCGGCTTGCCGACGAGCGCGGCCTGCGCGCGGCAATCGAGGCGATGTTCCGCGGTGAGATCATCAACGCCTCGGAGCGGCGTCAGGCGCTGCACGTCGCACTGCGTGGCGCACGGTCGCCGGTCGATGACTCGGCCGCGAACCCATGGGGTGCCGCCATCACTCGGGCCGTACTCGACGAGCGTGCGCGGATGCTCGCCTTCGCCGCGGCGGTGCGCCGCGGCGATATCAAGAGCAGTGCAGGGCGGCCCTTCAGCCAGGTCATCCACATCGGCATCGGCGGTTCGGATCTCGGCCCCTGCATGGCCGTCGAGGCGCTGCGGGCCTACGCCGACGGACCGCGCGTCGAGTTCGTCTCGAACGTCGATGGCTGCGATCTCGGCGATGCGCTCGCCGGTGCCGATCCGGCGACGACGCTGTTCGTCATCTGCTCGAAGACCTTCACGACGCAGGAAACCCTCGCGAATGCGCGCAGCGCGCGCGCCTGGCTGACCGCAGCACTCGGCGAGGCGGCCGTGCGCGAGCACTTTGCCGCCGTCTCCGTCAACGCGCAGGCGATGGACGCGTTCGGCGTGCACCCCGACTATCGCTTCGCGCTCTGGGACTGGGTCGGCGGCCGTTACTCGCTGTGGTCGTCGATTGGTCTTTCGATCGCGATTGCGATTGGCGTGCCGCGCTTCGGCGAGTTGCTGGCCGGTGGCGCGGCGATGGACCGGCATTTCCGTGAGGCGGGCTGGGAGCGAAACCTGCCGGTACTGATGGCGCTGCTCGGGGTTTGGAACATCAACTTTCTGCGCCTGCCGACGCTGGCCGTGCTGCCCTATGACGCGCGCCTGCGACGCTTCCCGGCCTTCCTGCAGCAGCTCGAGATGGAGAGTAACGGCAAGCGCGTGGACCTCGGGGGTGACGTCGTCGACTACGAGACGGCGCCGGTGGTCTGGGGTGAGCCCGGCAGCAACGCCCAGCACTCGTTCTTCCAGCTGTTGCACCAGGGCACGCCGCGCGCGGCGCTCGACTTGCTCGTCGGTGCCGAGTCGTCCTGCGGTCGGGCCGAGCATCAGCAGCTCGCGATCGCGAACTGCCTCGCGCAGGCCGAGGCCTTCATGCGCGGCCAGCAGGGCGTGCCGGCCGAGCGCATCCACGAGGGCAACCGGCCCGCGACCGTGCTGGCTTTCCGCCGGCTTGACCCGTGGACGCTCGGGCAGCTCGTCGCACTCTACGAACACAAGGTCTTCGTGCAGAGCGTGATCTGGGGCATCAATGCCTTCGATCAGTTCGGCGTCGAGCTCGGCAAGAAGCTCTGCGACGGACTGCTGCCGCTCGTCCGTGGCGAGCGGCCGCTCGCCGAGGTGGCGCCGTCGCTGCGGCGTGCGCGCGGGTTTCTGCGGCGCGACTCGTCCGGGAGTTGAGCCATGCATGGCGCGGCAGGGACGCGTGCGCTGTGCCGCATGGCTGCGCTGGCAGCGTGGATCGTTGCAGCGGCAGCGTCGGCGCAGGTCGGGCGCGCCAGCGACTGGGTCGGTGTCCGCGAGAGCGTCGTCCGCGAGGAACTGCGTCGGCTGGTCGATACGGGGCGCCTGTGGCTGCCGCTCGGCACGTGGCCGATGCCAGCCGGCATGATCGACGAAGCGCTCGCGCGCGCGTCCGTGGCGGATCCGGCGGCCGAGGTCGAGTTCGCCGCGTTGCGCGCGGCGCTCGCTGCGGCGCGCGGCAGCGGAGTCTCGGCCTTCGCGGCGGTCGCCGAACCCGCGCGGCTGCGCGAGCAGGGCGCGCCCTGGCGTGACGAGGCCGAGGTCGGCGTTGCCTGGAGTCGTTCCGTCGCCGATCCGATTGCTGTTTCGCGGCTCGCCGCGACCCTCGCCGTCTCCGTCTCGCGCGACGAGGATGGGGAGCAGCTCGTGCGCTTCGATGGCAGTCACGTCACCGGGCAGCGGGGCAACTGGCTGCTCGGCGTCGCCGTGCTCGATCGCCACTGGGGGCCGGGCGAGGACAGCAGCCTGATCCTCTCCGACAATGCGAGGCCGATGCCGACGCTCGTGCTCGAGCGCGCCACCGCGCGGCCGTTCGAGACGCGCTGGCTGCGCGGGATCGGCCCCTGGCGCGCGAGCCTGTTCGCGGCGCGCATGGAGGGGGAACGGCGTGACATCGACCGCCCACTGTTCCTCGGCGCGCGCATCGAGGCGAGCCCGCAGCCCTGGCTGACGATCGGCCTGTCGCGCACCGCGCAGACCTGCGGCGCCGGCCGGCCTTGCACGCTGCGCACCGTACGCGACCTGCTGCTCGGCAACGACAACGTCGGCATCGACGCCACCGCAGAGTCCGAACCCGGCAACCAGATGGCCGGCATCGATCTGCGCATTCGTGCGCCATGGCCGGCGCTGCCGATCGCCGTCCGCGCACACATCGTCGGCGAAGACGAGTCGAGTTACTTTCCGGTCAAGAACCTCGCGCAGTTCGGTCTCGAGGCATGGCATGCGCTCGACGCGGGCCTATGGTTACGCGGCTATCTCGAATACGCCGATACCACCTGCTCGTACACGCGCGCGCTGCCGCGCTTCGACTGTGCCTATAGGCAGGGCCTCTTCAGTATCGACGGTTACCGCTATCGCGGTCGCGTGCTCGGGCATACGAGCGACAACGATGCGCAGACCTGGAGTGTGGGCCTGACGCTGGTCGACCGCCGCGCGACGCAGTGGTCTGTGCAGCTGCGTGAGACGCGGCTGAACCGCAATACGGGTTTCGATCCCACCAACACGGTCAGCGCCGTGCCGGCCGACTACCGGTCGGTGACGCTAGGTTGGAACGCGCACCGCGGGGCGCACCTGCTCGAGGTGCGGCTCGGTTACGAGGACTACGACCCTGATTCTGTCGGGGAGCGCGAGCGGGGGGGCACCGCCGCGCTGCGCTGGCAGTGGGCGGCGCGCTGACAGCCCATGCCTTGAACGCGGCGGATCGCGGCAGGCCGAGCTGCTGCAAATCGCCAACCGCCCGTGGGCCAATCCCTCGTCGGATCCGGCCTAAATCCCTGATTTCATTGCGCGGTCGCCCGTTGGGCAAGTATTATGTTCCGATCGATCAGGGGGTTGCTCCTTGCACTTTAGGTATCTGCTGCGCCTTGCAGCGACGGTGGCTCTCGTTCCGCTGGCGGCACCCGCGCTTGCCGATCCGTGGCTGGCGCCGGGCGATCTGGCGCTCCGCCACGACATTCAGCTGCTCGCCGACGAGGGCGTCATCCGCTCGCCGACGACCACCTGGCCTCTGTCCTGGCCCGACCTTGCGCGCGACGTGCTCGCCGCGACCGATGCGCCGACGCGCAATCCGCTGGTCGACGACGCGCTAGACC
>CAZAWM010000070.1:0-13661 GCA_964488605.1 uncultured Steroidobacteraceae bacterium
ACTCGCCACGCTCCCAGGCCTGCACGGCGCGCAGGGCCTCGCCGATGGGTCCGGCCTGGCGGGTCAACGCCGATTCGACGTCGCTGGTCAGCGGTAGCGAGCGCACGACTTCGTCGGTCGGCAGGCCGAGAAGCGCATCGATGTGCGACAGCAGTCCCGCGAAGAAGAAGCTGCCGGCGGCCTGTGGATCGCGTCGCTCGGCCATCAGCTCGCACATGCGCGCACGAACCATTGCGTTGATGAGCAGATAGTTCGGCCGATCCTCGAAGCCTGCCAGCGCGACCACCGAGCAGAGTCGCTTGAGGTTCTCCAGACCCAGCATCACGATGCCGTGGCGGATCGACGTGACCTTGCGCGGCAGGTTGTAGTAGCCGGAGTTCAGGCAGCGGAGCAGTCGATTGACGAGGCCGAGATCGCGCGCGACGAGCTGCTCGAGCTGTTCCGGGGTGACGTCGGGCTGGTTCAATGCCGCGAGCACCTGTAGCGTCGCGAGGCGCAGGGTCGGCGCGCGCTGGCCGCTGAAGGTCTCCGGGCGCTGGAGGAAGTAGCCCTGGAACGCGGTGAAGCCGAGCGCCTTGCAGCGTTCGAACTGCTCGCGCGTCTCGACCTTCTCGGCAATGAGCTCCAGACCGCGCGCGCGCCGGGTCTCGACCGTGCGCGCGAGCGACTCGGGCGGCTCGGCCGCGAGGTCGACCTTGACGCAGTCGGCCACGGCCAGCAGCCGCCGGTCGCAGGCGTGGCTGACGTAGTCGTCGAGCGCGATCCGGAAGCCCTGGTCGCGCAGGGCCGCGATGCCCGCGAGCAGCGGCTCGTCGACGCTCACGTCCTCGAGTACCTCGACGATCACGCGCTCCGGTGGCAAGGGCAGGGCGAGTGGCTCGCGTAACAGCGCGTCGGGTAGGTTCACGTGCACGCGCACACCGGGCGCGAGCCGGTCGAGGCCAATGTCGCTGAGCGCGCCGAGCACGACGCGCGCCGTGGCGAGGGTACCGTCGATCGGCTCGGTAGACACAGCCTGCGGAGAGCTGCGATACAGCAGCTCGAAGGCGACGACCTCGCAACGCGCGTTGAAGATGGGCTGGCGTGCGACGCTGATGGTGGCCGCCGCTGCGGCGGCGCCAGGCGCCTCCTGCGAAGCGGACTTGGTCATGGTCGGCAGTCTGGCGTGCGCGCGGCGGCGCGACTGTGACGCGCTACGTGATCCGGCGAGAACCGGGGTTTGGAGGGCCGTGCCCGGGTCGGCATGCTGCGACCTCTCTACACGACTCCATCGGCGCGTAGCCGTGCGATCTCCGCGCCGGTGAACCCGAGCGAGGCCAGGACCTCGTCGGTATGCTCGCCGAGTGTCGGCGGCCGCGTCACGATGCCGCCCGGAGTCGCAGAAAAGCGCAGGGGCAGGTCGGCGACCGGGGCTGGGCGCGGCAGTCCTGGGTAATCGGCGACGGCGCGCAGGAAGCCCATGGCCGCCACCTGTGGATCATCGAGCGCCTGCTGCGGCGAGTAGACGCGGCCGGCCGGAATGCCCGCCCGTTCGAGTTCCGCGATCGCTTCGTCGCAGCTGCGCTCCGCGCACCAGCCCTGCATGCGGGCAATGATCGGAGCGCTATTCTCGCCCCGTAAAGCGTCGGTGGCGAAGCGCGGATCACTGAGCCAGCGATCGGCGTCGCCCATGAGATTCGCCCAGCGCCGGAACAGTCCGTTGCCCACCACATGCGTCAGCACGTGTCCGTCCCGCGTCGCGAACACGTCCGAGGGTGCCGAGGTCTGTACGCGATTGCCGGTGCCGACGCGATTGATCCGGGTGACGCCCTGCTCGATCAGATGCGAATTGAAGACCGCCAGTGCCGTGCCGAGCAGCGAGGCCCGGACATGCTGTCCCTCGCCGGTGGCGCGCCGGTGGAGTAGCGCCGCGAGCGCGCCGAAGGCCGAGAGTACTGCCGTCGAGTAATCGACATAGGGCGCGGCAGCCTTGGCCGGCGCACCGGGGGTGCCGGTAATGTACATCGCGCCGGACATCGCCTGGCCCACGCCGTCGAAACCACCGCGATCGCGATAGGGGCCGTCTTCGCCGAACGCGGTCTGCGTCACGAGGATCACGTCGGGTCGGATTGCGCGCAGCGAAAGGTAGTCGAGACCCATCGACACCAGCGTCGGCGGCGGCAGGTTCGCGACCACGATGTCGGCCGAGGCCACGAGGCGTCGCACCACCTCGCGCGCACCGCTCCTGCCGGGATCGAGGGCCACCGAGCGCTTGTTGCACCCGGTCTGCAGGAAAACGGCGCCTTCGCCCTGGAGCGTCACGGGCGCGATGAAGCGATCCTCGCCGCCTTCACGTCGCTCGATGCGGATCACCTCGGCGCCGAGGTAACCGAGCAGTGTCGCGCAGTAGGGTCCCGCGACGTACCGCCCGAAATCCAGGACCCGCACGCCGGCGAGCACACCGGGCGCAGTCTGGCGCGCAGCCGGATGGCCGGCGGCTGACGTGTCCGTGTTCATTGGCTTAGAGTAGCGTCCCCATCGCAGAGGAGCGACCCTTGATCTACACGATCGCGGATCGGAGCGCGGAGATCGCGCCGGACGCATATGTCGCGCCATCCGCTGACGTGATCGGCTGGGTGCGGTTGGGCGCCGGTGCGAGCGTCTGGTTCAACTGCGTGCTGCGCGGCGATACCGAATGGATAGAGATCGGCGCGGGGTCGAACGTGCAGGACGCTACGGTCATCCATACGGATCCCGGCGTGCCGGTCGTCGTCGGTGCGGGCGTGACGATCGGACATCGTGCCCTGCTGCACGGTTGCACGGTCGGCGAGGGCAGCCTGATCGGCAACGGCGCGATGGTGCTGGACCGCAGCCGTATTGGCCGACACTGCGTGATCGCCGCAGGCGCGCTTGTACCTCCCGACAAGGAGATCCCGGACGGCTCGGTCGTGATGGGCGCGCCAGGGCGTATCGTCCGCGAGGTGACCGAGCGCGATCTCGCGATGATTGCGCACGGCGTCGATAGCTATCGGCGCCGTGCCGCGCAGTACCGCCACGCGCTGAAACCCGATTCGAGGGCTTGAGGACGATCGATGGATTTCAGGTTGACCGAAGAACAGAAGGCCTTGCAGGAGGCGGCGCGCCGCTATGCTCGCGAGCGCCTGCCGGCGCTGGCGCGCCAGATCGAAGCGAGCGGAGAACCGCCATCGCGCGCCCTGGTGCGCGAGTACGCGGAGCAGGGCTTCCTCGGCATCAACGTGCCGGAACGCTACGGTGGGCTGGGGCTTGGCAACCTCGAAGCGCTGCTCGTGCTCGAGGAATTCGGCAAGATCTCCTCCGCGATTGCGTTTCCCGTGTTCGAATCGTGTGTCGGGCCCGTGCGCGCGATCGAGCGCTTCGCGAGCGAGCCGCTGCGCCAGCGCATCGTGCCGCGGGTCTGCTCGGGCGAGATGGTGGTCGCCGTCTCGATGTCCGAACCGCAGGCCGGGTCGGCACTGACGGATCTGACTACTCGCGCCGAGATCCGCGGCGACCGCGTGGTCCTCAACGGCACCAAGCGCTGGTGCTCGGGCGGCGGCCATGCCGACGCCTACGTCGTCTATTGCCGGATGTCCGACGCGCCCGGCGCCAAGGGCATTGGGGCCGTGCTCGTCGAGAAGTGCACACCGGGTCTGACTTTCGGTAAGCAGGAAGAGCTCATGGGCTTCCGCGGCGTGCCCTCGTCCGACCTCTACTTCGACAATTGCTCGGTGCCGGTCGACAACGTGGTCGTTCCGGCCGGCGGCTTCAAGAAGCTCATGGAGGCTTTCGATCTCGAGCGCTGCGGCAACGCGACGATGGCGCTCGCGCAGGCCGCGGGTGCGCTCGAGGACGTCGTCGAGTACGTGCAGGAGCGTCACCAGTTCGGCAAGCCGATCGTCGAATTCCAGGCCGTGCAGCTCCGCTTGGCCGAGATGCGCATGCGCGTCGATGCGGCGCGGCTATTGATCTGGCGCGCAGCCAGCAACGCCCAAGATGGTCTGCCGTCGATCATCGAGTCCTCGACGGCCAAGTGCTTCGCGAACGAGACCGCCCGCGAGGTCTGCGGACACGCCGTGCAGCTGATGGGCGGCTACGGCTATTCGAAGGACTATCCGATGGAGCGGCGCCTGCGCGACGCCTGGGGTTGGGGCATCGCCGGCGGCGCGATCGACATCCAGAAGGTCAACATCGCCGCCGCGATGGTCGGCAGGCGTTTCGATCAGCGCGCCTGAGCATCGCGGGTTCCTGCCGGCGCGGGACGGGCTGCGCCCGTGAGGCAATCGAAAGGCCCGCGCGACCGGCCGCGCGGGCCTGGCCCATGGCGATCGCGACGCCCCTCAGAAGCGGAACGTACCCTCGATCGCCACGGTGCGCGGCGGATCGACGAAGCCGTAGTAGCTGCGTGCGCCGAAGATGCTGCCCGACAGCGGCGCCTCGCCGGAATAGCTCACCACCGTCTCGTCCGTGATGTTGCGGCCGATCAGTGCCAGCTCCCACTTGCGCTCGGCGCCGACGAGCGCCAGGCGCGCGTTGAGCTTGGTGTACGAATCCTGCACCGAGCCGGGATCGAGCGTCAGTGAGGTCAGGTACTTCGCCGAGTAGGCTGCGTCCAGGGCGGCCCGCAGCTCGAGGCTGCCGAGCGGCCACGTGTACTCGGCACTGAGCACGCCCGTGGTCTTCGGCGCCAGCTGGTTGGTGAAGCCGTCGTAATTGCAGTTGCCCGGCACGCGGTTGCTCAGCAGCGCTGCCGGCGGATTGAAGTAGCACTGACCGTCGTATCGGGTCCACTCGAAATCGAGATAGGCGAACGAGGCGGCGAGATAGAGACGTTCCATAGCCTGCCAGCGGGCCTCGAGCTCGAGGCCCTTGACCTCGGCCGAGCCGTTGCCGACGTTGAAGCCGAGCGAACCGTCGAAGGCACTGGTTTGCAAATCGGTGTAATCGGTGAAGAACACCGCCGCGTTGACTTCGGCCGCGCTTCCGAGCCGCGTTTTGACGCCAAGCTCGTATGACTCGGCCTTCTCGGGCTCGTACTCGAACGTGCCAACCGGCGGCGCCTGGTTCGAGCGCGCATCGTAACCGCCGGCTTTGTAGCCTTTGGCCCACGACAGATAGGCCATGGAGTCGCCGCCGAAGTCGTACTGCAGGTTGATCAGCGGCGAGAAGTTGTCCTCGGTGCGCTCACCGCGGACCGAGTGGCGCTGGATGCGGAAGACCGCGTTGTACAAAACGTCGATCAGCCCGACGGGCAGGGATACCCCCGCAGCGCTGGTCAGGTCGTTGACGCGCGATCCGGTCTTGTTCTCGCTCGACCAGCGACCGCCGGCCGTGACACGGAATACGTCGGTCACGTTCCAGGTCGCCTGGCCGAAGACCGCGAACAGCTCGCTATCCTGCTTGAACACGCGCGGGTTACGCGTATCTGCGAACGCCGAGCCGGAACCCAGCGGCAGCGCGGGATTGCCGTTCAACAGCGGGACGACGATGCTGTTGCCGGGTACGAGGATGAAGTCCGACTCGTCGAGCGAGTAGTTCTGGAAGAACAGGCCTGCGATCCATGCGATCCGCTGGTCCTTCGGCGAGGTCAGGCGCAGCTCCTGACTGAACTGATCGTAGCTCTCGCTGATGCCGGCCGTGATGACGTTGCCGCCCGTGAAGTCGCAGTCGCAGCCCTCGTCGAGCGAGTACTCGCTGAAACCCGTCAGCGAGGTCAACGTGATGCCGTTCCCGAACTGCCAGTTGAGCGTCAAGGCCGCCTCGGTCGGCTCCATGATGCTGTAGTCGCCGTTCGATGACCGGCGGAAGTTCAGCGTGTTGTCGAGCACGCCCGAGTTCTGCGCGAAAACGTTGCGCAGGATCTGCGAGTAAAGGAGTCCCGGGATCGGCGGGGTCAGCGTCGTGCCGTTCGGGCGGCGTATGGGCGCGGCAGGCAGTTCGCCAAAGATCTCGACCTGCCGGCCGACGACATCGAAGCGTCCCGTTTCGACCTTGAGCGTCGCGTCGAAGCGTTCGCTCGGCCGGAAGCTCAGCGTCAGTCTGCCGAACGTGTCCTCGCGCGCCGGCTCGTCGGGGTTGAGGGTGAGGTTGCGGACGTAACCGTCGGTCTCGCGGTAGCGCAGAGCGAGGCGGGCGCCGACGGACTCTGACAGCGGCCCGGAAACGACCGCTTCGAGAGCCTGCTCGTTGGTCTCGACCTCGTAGGTGGCGCGCACCGACCCGCTGAACTCGTCGGTAGGCTTCGCGGAGATCAGGTTGACCGCGCCCGCGGTCGCATTCTTGCCAAACAAGACGGGTTGCGGACCGCGAAGCACCTCGATGCGCTCGATGTCGACGAACGGCATGCGCGACTGCGGGCCGCGGCCGCGGAACACGCCATCCGAGTAGGTGCTGACCGACTGCTCGAAGCCCTGATTCAGTCCCGAGCCGATGCCGCGGATGTAGAAGTTGTTCGCGATACCGGTCTCGGTCACCTGGAGGTTCGGCACGTAGGCCTTGAGATCGTCGAGTCGTGCGATGCCCGCCTCGACGAGCTTTTCGCCCGAGACCGCGTTGACGGAGATCGGCACGTCCTGCAGCGATTCCTCGCGTTTCTGAGCCGTGACGACGATTTCCTCGAGCACGACCTCGTCGCTTTCCTGCGCGACGACGACGGGAGTGGCGATGGCAATAGCGAGCGGCAGCAGGATGGAGCCGCGTAGACCCCTGGTTGGAGCAGAGCGCATTCGATAGTCCCCCTCGAAGTGTGTCCGGATGCAGGCCGGCGGTCCGCCCCACATTTGGCGCAGATCATACGGCCAAACCCCGGAAATGGCGCGCGGGATCTTGTGGTGCTGGCACAACAGGGGTTGGTTCAGTAGGGCTGCAGCGGGCGCGGCGCCGCAGGGTCGATCGCCACTTCGATCTGGCCATCGACGATGCGTACGGCATGAACCGGCAGTGGCAGCGTGGCCGGAGCACCGAGGACGCGGCCGTCGCGGACGTCGAACGACGCGCCATGCAGCGGACAGATCAACCGCGTGCCGCGCAGTCGACCCTCGTTCATGCGCGCAAAGGCGTGCGAGCAGATATTGTCGAGCGCGTGGATGCCCTCGCGGCTGCGGCAGACGACGATCTCGCGTCCGCCGATTTCGCAGCGATGCATACGGCCCTCGGCCAGAGCCTCGACAGCTAGAACGGGTACGAAGGTCGGTTCGGTCACGGTCGCCATCCTCGATCAGGGCGCTGTGCCGACTCTAGCGAGCGCCGCTAAAAACAAACAGTCTTGACTGTTTGTTTGCGCGCCGGTCGGGTGCTAGGATCGCGACTCGCGCTAACCGAGGGGGCTGCGCATGGCGAAGATCACGTTCATTGCCCGGATGACCGTCAAGCCGGGTCATGAGGCCGCGTTCGTGGCCGCCTGTCGCGAGCTCGAGCAATACGTCCGGCAGCACGAGCCCGAAACGCTGCTGTACGAGTTCTTCCGTCTGCGCGAGCCGTATCGCTACGCGGTCCTCGAATCATTCCGCGACGAGGCGGCCGAGCACCGGCACATGGGCTCCGCCAAACTCGCCGAGATTGCGCCGCGTATCGCGGCCTGCCTCGACGGCACCTGGGAGCGCGAGTACCTCGACCCGCTCGCCTGAAGGCAGTCATGAGCCAGCGAGAACTTCGCAGCGAGGATCTGCGCAGCGTCCGCATCCAGGTGACGACCCTCGGCGACCTGCTGCTGATCGCCGCGGACCGGTACGCCGCGTCGCCGGCACTGATCCTGCCCGACGAGCAGCTGACCTATGGCGAACTGACCGAGCGCGTGTTTGCCCGCGCACGTGCGCTGCAGGCACTCGGCGTCAGGCCGCGGGAGCATGTCGGCCTGCTGCTGCCCACCGGCGTCGAGTTCGTCGAGTGCCTGTTCGCGATCGCGCTGTGCGGTGCCGTCGCCGTACCGCTCAATGCACGCTACCGCTACAGCGAGCTCGCATACGTCATCGAGAACGGCGACCTCGTGACGGTGATCACGACCAGCCAGATCGCCGATCACGTGAACTTCGTCGAACGGCTCACGCAGGCCTTGCCGGGACTCGAAATGCAGAACGACCCGCGCCGGCTGCGGCTTCCTAGCGCGCCACGCCTGCGCAATCTCGTGCTGCTCGGCCGGACCGAGGCTCCTGGATTCCTCCGCGAGGACGACTTCGTGGCGCTCGCCGCGCTGTCGGCAGAGACGCTCGTCCATGAGAGGCGCATGCGCGTCCGGCTCTGCGACCCGGCTATCATGCTCTATACCTCCGGCACGACCGCGAACCCGAAGGGTTGCCTGCTCTCACACGAGGCGATCGTCCGCAACTCCATTGCCCTCGGCAGGCACCGTTACGCCCTGCGACACGAGGACGTCTTCTGGTCACCGCTGCCGATGTTCCACATCGCCGCGATCCTGCCGATGTGCGCGATCTTCGACGTCGGTGGTGCCTACGCCACGATGAAGCACTTTGAGGCAGGCGCAGCGCTGCGCATGCTCGAGCAGCAGAGGGTGACGGCGACCTATCCCTGCTTCGTGACCATCATGCAGGACCTGATCTACCACCCCGACTTCAACAAGACCGATCTGTCGCGCATCACGCTGATGAACTCAAACTTCGCCGTGCAGCCGCCGGCGATCAAGGACGCGATGCTCGAGGCGATCCCGCATGCGATCTACGTCGGCACGTTCGGCATGACCGAGACGGCCGGCACCGTCTCCACGAGCCGCCTCGACGACCCCCTCGAGGAGCGCATCGGGCGCCTCGGCCGTCCGCTGCCGGGGCTCGAGGTGCGCATCGTCGACCCGGCGACCGGCCGCGAGGTCGCGCCCGGCGAACGTGGCGAGGTCTGGGTGCGCGGTTATTCGACGCTGCTCGGCTACTACAAGGATCCCGAGAAGACCGCGGCCGCGCTCGATGCCGACGGCTGGTTTCATACCGGCGACGTCGGCTCGATGGACGGCCGTGGCACGATCATGTTCCATGGTCGTATCAAGGACATGCTGAAGGTCGGTGGCGAGAACGTCGCTGCCGCGGAGATCGAGGCCTGTCTGCAGCGGCACCCGGCCGTCAAGCTGGCCCAGGTCGTCGGCATTCCCGATGCGAGGCTCGTCGAAGTGCCAGCGGCGTTCGTCGAGCGCAAGGCCGGCGCCACGGTCTCCGAAGGCGAGCTCATCGAGTTTTGCAGGCGGGAGATCGCCGGATTCAAGGTTCCGCGGCAGATCCGCTTCGTGAGCGATTGGCCGATGTCGACCAGCAAGATCCAGAAGTTCCGTCTCCGCGACGAGCTCGTCCGCGAGATGGGTCTCGGCTGACAATCCCACGCCGCACCGGAGTCGCGTCATGTCGATCACGTTCATCGCCACGCTCGTCGTCAGGCCAGGCCAGGAGGCCGAGTTCGAACGGCTGCAGAAGGAGCTCTCCGAGGAGAGCCACCGGACCGAACCGGGGCTGATCGTCTACGACGTGATCCGTCACCGCGACAAGCCGCAGACCTACGTCGTCTATGCGCGCTTCCGTGATCAGGCGGCCTTCGACGAGCACATGCGTGCGCCGGCGCACGACCGGCTCGTCCCACCCATCCTCGCCTGCCTTGCGCAGGACATGGACCTGCAGTTCTACGAGTGGAAGAGCTGAGCGTCAGCGTCGCGGTTCACCAATAGTGGATCCAGCGCGCGCGCTTCTGGAAATGCGCGAAGGCCTCGCGCTTGTCCTTGGGCAGCGCTTCGAGATAGCCATTGGGGTCGTAGCGCTCGCGATACTGGTCCAGCACCGGCCGGTAGAGGTGCAGATGCAGATCCGGGATGCGGTGCTTTGCGCGGAACTCGGCGATCGGAATGCGCGCCGTCTCGCGAGTTTCGAACGGACCAGCCTTTGCAAGGACGACGCCGCGCGGACCGAAGATGGATGACCGGCCGGGGCCCCCGTAGCCCGTGTCCTCGAAGAATCCGGGATTGCGCCCGTGCGTGCTCACCGAGTTGTTCGTGATCAGCGTGTAGAGGCTGTTGTGGTACGAAGTCAGCCGCATGTCGTCCCACTCGAAGCCACCGGTGGCGACGCGACAGATGATCTCGGCGCCCTTCATCGCCATGCAGCGGAACAGCTCCGGCTCGAACTGGACCGCCGACATCGCGATGTTGCCGATGTCGGTGCGCTCGACCGGGATCACCGCATCGATACCGTAGATCTCGACAAAGCGGTCGTAGACGTCATAGATCACCGACGTGTACTGCTCCGATCCCGGGAACATGCCGCGCACGTTGCGCTGCTTCCAGTGCGTCACGACGCTGCCGTCCGGTTTGCACATCACCATCAGGTGGAGGATGTGGCCGGGCCAGTCCCTGACGTCTTTGGCATAGGTACCGAAGACGATGTAGCAGTTGTATTGCCTGGCTTTCTTCGAGACTTCCTCGACTTCGGGGCCGGGGACCTCTATCGACAGGCGGTAGTGCTGCTCGCGGCTCCAGTTGCTGAAGCCCGTAATGGGGAACTCGTGGAACAGCAGCAAATCGGCACGCCCGCCATACCCTTGGGCAATGTCGATGCATTCGAGGAAATAGTCGAGGTTGCGCCGCAGCCCCGGCTCGGGATTCGAGCCGTCTATGCCCATGACGCGCGTCTGCACGACGGCAGCCGTGATCGTTTCCTGACGCAGCGGGGCCGTGGGGTAGGTGCCGTCGGCACGCACCATCGGCGGAATAGCTTCTTTCATGGGCTTGTCTAGGTCCTGCTCAGAGCGTGATCGTGGTTTCGAACACCATGGCGGCCTGGCCGATGATCCAGACGCCGGTGGGTCGGCCTTCTTGCAACTCGAGTTCGACGTCGACGCGACCCGGGCGCGCCAGGTACTGGCCCTGGGCGCCGGTGAACTTCGCGATCGGGCCAGAGCGGTCGAGCAGCCCCAGTTCGGTCAGGTAGACGCCGAGCAGTCCGTGCGCGTTGCCGCTGACAGGGTCCTCGGGAATGCCGAGCGCCGGGCAGAACATCCGCGATTCGACCAGACAGTCTTCGGCTTCGGGCCGCAACGAGAAGACGAAATGACCGGCGGCCCCGAGCTGTGCCGAGAGCGTGCCTAGGCGGTTGAAGTCGGGCTTGAGCTGCCGCAGGTGCTCGGCCGCGCGTACACCGATCAGCAGCCGTGTCGAGGTGCCGCCGACGATCCGCATCGGGCAGCGCAGATCGAGGTCGCCGCTCGACAGTGCCAGCGCGTCGAGCACGGCGAGGCGCTCGCGCTCGTTGAGCTCGCGCCCCAGCGGCGGCGCCGGCTGGCGGATCGCGACGCGTCGCTCCGGTCCATCGCCGCGGATCTCGACCTCGACGATGCCGGACTTCTGCTTCTGCCGCATTCGTCTCGCGGCGCCCGTCCGGCGCGACAGGACGTAGTGCGCGGCGACCGTCGCGTGGCCGACGAAGCCCGTCTCCGTGCGGGGCGTGAAAAAGCGTATGCGCAGGTCGTGATCGTCCGCGTCGCTCCGCAGCACGAAGGCCGTGTCGGCGTTGTTGAGCTCGCGGGCCATCGCGCGCATTTCCTCTTCGCTGAGCACGTCGGCATGCAGCACGACACCGGCGGGATTGCCGGTGAAGCGCTGCGACGTGAACGCATCGACCTGGAAGACCTGGACGCTACGCGTCATGGCTGGCCTCGGCTCGAATGGGCGTGGCGGCGATTGTAGGGAACTCGATGGCGGCGCGCACACCGCCCGGCGCCTTGCAATCGCCGCCGGCCGGTCTAGAATGGATGCAAACCTTGGGGTGGCCTCGATAGAGGCCTGAGACGCCACGGGCGAACCCGTTGAACCTGATCCGGTTAGTACCGGCGGAGGGAACAGGTCATGAATGCCGCGCTGCGCGCGATCGTCTTGTCTCTTGCGTTTCTCCCGATCCAGGCCGAGGCCCAGGCCCAAGCACCCCCGCCGGACGCGGAACTCGAGGAAGTGGTCATCACGGCGAGCCTGCGCGCGCAGCCGGCGGCCAGCGCGCCTCTGAGTGTCTCGGTGCTTGCGCGCCGCGAGCTAGAAGGCGCCGGCGTCCAGCACTTCCAGGACGTGCTCGGCCTCGTGCCCAACCTCAACTGGGCCTCGGGCACATCGCGGCCGCGCTATTTTCAGCTGCGCGGCATCGGCGAGACCGACCAGTGGCAGGGCGCGCCGAATCCCTCGGTCGGATTCCTGATCGACGGCATCGATTTCTCCGGGGTGGGCATGCCCGCCACGCTGTTCGACGTCGATCAGATCGAAGTCCTGCGCGGACCTCAGGGGGTGATCCACGGCGCTAACGCGCTCGCCGGCCTTATCAACATGCGGACGCGCGCGCCGCAGCCGGTCGCCGAACGGCGCCTCGAGGCAGCGTTTGGCGGTTTCGGCACGGCCAGCCTCGGCGTCGTCGCCGGTGGTGCGCTCGGCGTGCCGCCAGCAGACGCCAGCGAGGCGGCCTATCGCTTCGTGCTCCAGCGTTACCGCAGCGACGGCTTCCGGCGCAACGCGTTCCTGGGTCGGGACGACACGAATGGATTCGACGAGACGACGCTGCGCGCGCGTTTGGGTGGCACCATCGGCGCCTGGCGCTTCGATCTGGCCGCGCTCGCGGTCGATCTCGACAACGGCTACGACGCCTTCGCCCTCGACAACAGTCGCGTGACCTGGTCCGACAAGCCGGGTATCGATCGCCAGCGATCGGCCGGTCTGTCGCTGCGGGCCGCGCACGCCGGTGCGCGCGGACAACGCTTCGAAAGCACGACGGGACTGTCGCGCTCGTCGATCGATTACGGTTTCGATGGCGACTGGAGCTTCGACCCGAGCTATGACTTCACCTCGCGTTTCGACCGAAGACACGACACGCTTAGTCAGGACCTGCGCTGGTTGTCGGGCGCCGATGTGCGCAACGGTGCGGCCTGGAGCTGGCTGGCAGGAGCGTACGCGCTGCGCGTTACCGAGACCAACGCGCAACTCGATCTCTACAATGCCGAAGTCTTTCGCAAGCTCGACAGCGACTATGAGGCCGTCAACCTCGCGCTGTACGGTCAACTCGAACGGCGGCTGGCGGCCGGCTGGATCCTCACCGCAGCGCTGCGGCTCGAACGACGCACGGCCGACTACGTCGACAGCGACGGTGTCGTCGCGTCGCCGACCGACCGCATGTGGGGTGGACAGCTAACGCTCGAGCGCAGTCTCGGATCGGGAATCGGCTACTTCTCGGTCGGTCGTGGCTTCAAGGCCGGTGGCTTCAACATCGGCGCGGCGGTTCCAGCCGATCGGCTTGAATTCCGGCCCGAGACGCTGCGCAGTGCAGAGCTTGGCTGGAAGGACGGAACCGCGGACGGGCGGCTGCGCTGGCAGGCCGCGCTGTTCCAGATGCGGCGGTCCGATCAGCAGGTGAGCACCTCGGTACAGGTCGATCCCGGCGACCCGCTGTCGTTCCTCTTCCTGACCGATAACGCCGCGCGTGGCACCAACGATGGCGCGGAGTTCGCGCTGCAGTGGCGCCCAGACGGGCGCTGGACCATCGATGCTGCGGTTGGCCTGCTGCGCGCCCGCTTCCTCGCGGCGGACGTGGGCATCACCGGCGCGAACCTCCTGATCGCCGAGACCGGGCAGACGGTGATCGTCACCAACGAGGGCAACGGCGACCTCACCCAGACCATCCCGCGGCGACACATCGTGCTCGCGAGCC
>CAZAWM010000071.1:0-13527 GCA_964488605.1 uncultured Steroidobacteraceae bacterium
GAATCCGCGCTTTCCGCCGATCGGCCGCTATCACTGGTTCGACGGTGACGGCATGCTGAGCGCGGTGCGTTTCGATCACGGGCGCGCATCATTCCGCAATCGCTGGATCCGTACAGCGGGACTCGCCGAGGAGATTGCGGCCGGGCGCGCACTCTGGCGCGGTCTCAAGGAGCCACAGAGGCTCGACCGTCCCGACCAGCCGCTCAAGAACACCTCCAACACCGACGTCAAGTTCCATGCCGGCGAGCTACTGACCATGTGGTACCGCGGCGGCACGGTCAACCGCGTCGATCCGTCGACCCTGGAGACGAAGGGGCCGCTGCTGCCGGATCCGCGACTCGAAGGGTTGCCGATTTCGGCGCACTCTCGGGTCGATGAGAATACCGGCGAGTACATTTTCTTCGCCTATGGCAACCAGCATCCGTACATGCACTACGGCGTCCTCGACGCCGATCGTCGACTGACCACCTTCGTGCCCGTCGAGCTGCCGGGTCCGCGGCTGCCGCACGACATGGGTATCACAGAGCATTATTCGGTGCTGCACGACTTCCCTCTGGTCAACGATCCCGAGGCGCTCAAGGCAGGCCGGTATCGCGTGGTATTCAGGCGCGAGCTGCCGACCCGGTTTGCGGTCATTCCTCGGCACGGCGCCGCGCGCGACATCCGCTGGTTCGAGGCCGAGCCGCGCTACGCGCTGCACGTCTGCAATACCTGGGAAGAGGGCGATGAGATCGTCATGCTGGCGACGCCCTACAGTATTCCGCGACGCTGGGACGGCACGCGGGATTTCGATGCCTACGAGCGCACGATCGCGATGAACGCGACCGACTTCGAGTTCTACGAGTGGCGTCTCAATCTGCGTACCGGTCGCACATCGGAGCGCATCGTCGATGACGTCTACAACGCCGAGTTCCCGACTATCGATGCGCGGCGCCAAGGCAGGCCAACGCGCTACTCCTATCATCTGCTGATGGGCCGTATGCGCAGACCTGAAGATCAGCGCTTCGCTGGCCTGGTCAAATTCGACTACCTAACGGGTGCCGGGATCGCCTACTGTCCCGGCAACGACTGCTGGCTCAGCGAGGCGCCGTTCGCCTGGCGCAGCGGCGGTACCGAGGAGGACGATGGCTACGTCGTCAGTTTTGTCTGGAACGCGCCCGAGGAACGCTCCGAGGTCTGGGTGTTCGACGCGCGCGACCTGCCGCGTGGTCCGATCTGCCGGGTCCTGATGCCGCAGCGGGTGCCGAACGGCTTCCACGCGACCTGGGTGTCGGCCGAGCGGCTCGCCGGGCGATGAGCCGCCCGGAGCGCGCGCTCGCGCTCGCTGCGCGCCTGCCGACCCGCGTGCCGGTGTTCGCGGCGCCGATGTTCCTGGTCTCCGGTCGCGAGCTGGTAACGGCGGCCTGTCGTGCCGGCGTGATTGGCGCTTTCCCCTCGCACAACGCACGCACACCGCAGGAGACCGGCGAGTGGATGCGATCGATCGTCGAGGAGCTGGCCGCGGTCCGGCGCGCCGATCCGTCGGCCGTGATCGCCCCCTGGTGCGTGAATCTGATCACCCATTCGACTAATACGCGGCTGCGCGATGATCTCGATCTCGTCGTCCGCTATCGAGCGCCGGTGGTCGTGACCGCACTCGGCAGTCCGCGTCCCGCGATCGAAGCCGTGCATGGCTATGGCGGCATCGTCATCGCCGACGTCGTCAACGTGACGCTGGCGCGCAAGGCGATCGCGGCCGGCGTCGATGGGCTCGCCTGCATCGCTGCAGGCGCCGGCGGGCATACGGGCTTTCTCTCGCCATTTGCGTTCATCGCCGCGGTACGCGCCGAGTTCGACGGTCTTGTGGTCGTCGGCGGCGGTATCGGCGATGGGCGCGGCGTCGCCGGCGCGATCGTCGCCGGGGCCGACTTCGTCTACATGGGCACGCGCTTCATTCCGGCCGCCGAGAGTCTCGCGGCGCCGGCCTACAAGCAGATGGTCGTCGAGGCGCAGCTCGACGACCTGGTGGTCAGCGCCGCGATCACCGGTACGCCTGCGTCCTGGCTCAAGCCGAGTCTGCGCGCCGCAGGGCTCGACCCCGACGCGCTCGCGGGCACGCCGGCCCGCTCGTACGATGCCGGCGGCAGCGATGCGCGCCGCTGGAAGGAGCTCTGGTCGGCGGGGCAGGGCGTCGGCGCGAGTCGGGCGATCGAGCCGGCGGCGGCAATCGTGGCCGCGCTCGAGCGCGAGTACCGCGCGGCGCTTGCCGACGCGGCGCGGCTCAGCGCGCGGGGGCAGTCATGAATTCGTCAACGGGCTGGATCGTCGACGCCGTTCGCACGCCGCGCGGTCGCGGCAACGACAAGGGCGCGCTACACCCGCTGCGTCCGCTCGAGCTGCTGGCGCAGACACTGCGGGCGCTCGAGCGCCGGCAGCCGTTCGAGGCCGGCGCACTCGCGGATCTCGTCATCGGTTGCGTCACGCAGACGGCCGAGCAGGGTGCCAACGTCGGCAAGCTCGCGGCGATCGCGGCAGGCTGGCCCGACACGGTGCCGGCGATGACCGTCAACCGCTACTGCGCTTCGGGACTCAGCGCGGTCGGATATGCCGCACTGCGCGCGTGCGCGGACGATGGCTTCGCGATTGGCGGTGGCGTCGAGATGATGTCGCGCGTGCCGATGGCCTCGGACCGGGGACCGCTGACGCACGACGTCGAGCTGCAGCGCGTTGCTGCGCTCTTACCGATTGGGATCGCCGCGGATGCGATCGCGACACTGCACGGCTTTTCGCGCGAGCAATGCGATGCCTGGGCGCTTCGCTCGCAGCGGCGTGCCGCCGCTGCCCAAGACGGGGGTCGCTTCCGCTCGCTTTGCTCTGTCACGGCACCCGACGGCAGTCCGCTGCTCGAACGCGACGAGACGCTACGCCGCAGCACCAGCGCCGAGTCGCTCTCCACGTTACCGCCCGCATTCGCCGAGATGGCGGCGAAGTCTGGAGTCGGCCGCCTGCTCGCGGCGCGTCTGGGGCTCGTACGGCTCGAGCACGTGCACCACGCCGGCAATTCGCCGGCGACGGCCGACGGCGCCTCGGCCGTGCTCGTCGCGAGCGAGCCGGCGCTATTGCGCGCAGGCTGGCGTCCGCGGGCGCGCATCGTCGCGATGGCGGAGGTCGCCATCGACCGCACGCTCGCGCTGACCGGCGCGGTCGATGCGACACGCCGCGTGCTCGAGCGCGCCGGAATCGGCGTCGACGCCGTCGACCTGTTCGAGGTCAACGAATCATTTGCCGCGCCCATGCTGCACTTCTGTCGCGAGCTCGGTCTCGACGAAGATCGCGTCAACGTCAATGGCGGTGCGATCGCGCTCGGGCACGCGATGGGCTCTACCGGTAGCGCGTTGCTCGGCACGCTGCTCGACGAGCTCGAACTGCGTGGCGCGCGCCGCGGCGTCGTAGCGCTGTGCGGGGCCGCTGGCCTCGCGAGCGCGATGCTCGTCGAGCGGTCCTGAGCACGGCCGAGGCAGCAGGCGCCGTCGCGTCGCCCGGCACTCAGTAGAGCAGCGCGATCACGGTCGCCGCGACGCTCCCGACCGCGAGCGCACACGACAGCGCGACCAGCAGCGGCTTCGGTCCGATTGCGCGCAGTGTCGAGAGGCGAGTCGACAGACCGACGGCGGCCATGGCCGTGGCGAGCAGGAAGTCGGTGGCGGTACCCGCTGCGGCGAGTGCCGTGCTCCAGCGCTTCTCCGGCACGAGACCGAACGGCTGGTCGCCGAGATCACCGACGGTGCGCATCAGGCTCATGGCCGCGAAGCCGAGCACGAAAAGCGGCACGAGTTCGTATGCTCGCGGCCGCGGTGCCGCCGAATCGCTGACCGACGCGCCGGGCATTGGCCGATAGGCGATCGCCATGAGCGGGATCACGGCGATCATCGCGAGATTGCGCACCATCTTCGTGACGGTTGCCACCTCGAGGGCGCGCGCTTCGGCGTAGTACTCGCGGTAGACCATTCCTGCGCCCACGACCTGTGCGGTGTCATGCACGGCCGTGCCGAGGAACAGGCCGCTGTGGAGCGACTCGCCGTTGAAGAGCCAGTGTGCAGCGAACGGATAGAGCAGCATCGCCAGCAGGCCGAACAGCGCGATGCAGGCCACCGCAAAGCTCGTCTCCTCCTCGCGCGCGCCGATCGTCGGCGCAGTGGCGACGATGGCCGTCGCACCGCAGATGCTGGTTCCGACGCCGATCAGCGCTGCGAGGCGTGGCGGCAGGCCGAGCCGCTCGCCGAGCCAGCGCACGAGCCACAGAGCGGTGACGATCGCCGCTACGATCACCGGCAGCGCGCGCAGGCCGACCTCGCCTGCCTCGGCCAGCGACAGTCTCAGGCCGAGCAGCACGATTCCGGCACGCAGTACCGTGGTCAGCGCGAAGCGCGTGCCGGCGCGCAGCCGGTCTGGCAGATCGGCGCAGTGAGCGAGTGCGAGGCCGAGCAGGATCGCGAGCGTGATGCCGGAGACGGGACTGCGCGGCAGGCCGAGCAAGCCGACACCGAGCCAATGCGCGAGACCCTGACCGAGCAGCGCCAGCGCGGCTGCGAGCAGCAGCCCGGGCACGATGTCGATCGTATGCTTCAACCCTCGATCCAGCCGCGCGCACGCTGGATCGCACGCGACCACTCATGCATGCGGGACGCGGCCGCATCCCAACTCATCGCCGGTTCGAAGCGACGCTCGATCTGCCAGTGTGCCGCCACATCGGCCGGCGAGGTCCAGTAGCCGACCGCGAGGCCGGCCAGGTACGCCGCGCCGAGCGCGGTCGTTTCGATGACCTTCGGTCGGATCACCGGAACCCCGAGCAGGTCGGCCTGGAACTGCATCAGGAAGTCATTGCGCGCCGCGCCACCGTCGACGCGCAGCTCGCGCAGCCGTTGGCCGGCGTCGAGCTCCATCGCGTGCAGTACCTCGGCGCTCTGAAAGGCGATGGCCTCGAGCGCGGCTCGCGCGATGTGGCCGCGTGCGGTGCCGCGCGTGATACCGACGATCGAGCCGCGAGCGAACGGGTCCCAGTGCGGACTGCCGAGACCGGTGAAGGCCGGCACCACGTAGACGCCGCCGTGATCCGGGACGCTCAGGGCCAGCGTCTCGATGTCGGACGAGTTCTCGAAGAAGCCGAGCCCGTCGCGCAGCCACTGCACCACCGCACCGCCGACGAACACGCTGCCTTCGAGCACGTACTCGAGCGCGCCGCGCCGGCTGGAGGCGATGCTCGTGAGCAGCCGATGCCGCGAGTGCAGTGGCGCGCTGCCGGTGTGCATGAGGACGAAGCAGCCCGTGCCGTAGGTGTTCTTGGCCATGCCCGGCTCGAAACAGGCCTGACCGAACAGGGCCGCCTGCTGGTCGCCGGCAATGCCGGTCAACGGTACCTCGACGCCATCGAGCACGGCGCGCAGGCCGTCGTCGGCCGAGGAGTCGCGGACCGTGGGCAGGCAGGCGCGCGGAATGTCGAGCAGCTGCAGCATCCAGTCGTCCCAGTCGCCGTCGGCAAGATTCAGCAGCAGTGTCCGGCTCGCGTTCGTGACGTCGGTGACATGACAGCGTCCCTCCGTGAGCTTCCAGGCGAGCCAGCTGTCGATCGTGCCGAAGCACAGTTCGCCGCATTCGGCCCGCGCGCGCGCTCCGGGCAGGTGTTCGAGCAGCCAGGCGAGTTTGGTGCCCGAGAAGTACGGATCGAGCAGCAGTCCCGTGCGCGCGGCGATCTCGCGCTCGTGGCCCTCGGCACGCAGCCGCTGGCAGAGCTCCGCGGTCCGACGGTCCTGCCAGACGATCGCGCGTGCGAGCGGTGCGCCGCTGCGGCGATCCCACAGCAGCGTGGTCTCGCGCTGGTTCGTGATGCCGATGGCCGCGAGCTCCCCGGGCGTCGCGCCGGCACTGCGGAGCACGTCGGCGATGGTCGCCGACTGGGTCGACCAGATCTCATCGGCATCGTGCTCGACCCAACCCGACTGCGGGAAGTACTGCTGAAACTCGCGCTGCGCGAGCGCCGCGATCGAACCGTCGCGATCGAACAGAATCGCGCGCGAGCTCGTCGTACCCTGATCGAGTGCGAGAATCCAGCGACTCATGTGCTCCTCCGCGTTTCGAACCAGTCCTCGATGCGCGCACGCGCGACCGGATCGCAGCGCAGTCCGATCTTGCTGCGGCGCCATAGCACGTCGTCGGCGCTGCGCGCCCACTCGTTTCGCCAGAGGTATTCGAGCTCACGCTCGTACAGACCCGGCGCGAGCTCGGCGCCGAGTTCCGCTGGCGTGCCGGCGCCGTCGAGCAGCGCGACGATGCGCGTTCCGTAGGCGCGGGCGAGGCGCCGTCGCAGCCCATCCGGCAGGCCAGGGTAGTGGCAGGCGAGTTCGCGTGCGAACGCCTCGAAGTCGCTGCCGGGCATGTCGCCGCCCGGCAGTGTGGCGCTCCGTGTCCATGCCCGACCAGAATGCGCGAAGCGCGGTGCGAGCATGTCCACGGCCTGCTCGGCGAGCGCCCGGTAGGTCGTGATCTTGCCGCCGAAGACGCTCAGCAGCGGCGCCGGCGCGTCGGTCAGTTCGAGCGAGTAATCGCGCGTCACCGAACGCGCCTCGTCGGCTTCGTCCTCGAGAAGAGGGCGGACTCCCGAGTAGCTCCAGACCACGTCGGCCGGGCCGATCTGGCGGCAGAAATAACGGTTCGACAGATCGCAGAGGTAACGCGTCTCGGCGGCGTCGATCCTGACCTCCTGCGGCGCGCCTTCGTACTCGACGTCGGTCGTGCCGATCAGCGTGAACTCGTGCTCGTACGGAATCGCGAACACGATGCGCCGGTCGGGCGCCTGGAAGATGTAGGCATGGTCGTGCTCGAACAGTCGTGGCACCACGATGTGGCTGCCCTTGACGAGACGCAGGCCGTGCCGGCTGCGCGACGGCGTCGCCGCGGCGAGGAAGCTCGCCGCCCACGGCCCCGTCGCATTGACCGCGGCCCGAAAACGGCGCTGCTCGACCCGCCCGGCGACGTCGCGGAGCGTGGCCAGCCATTGCCCTCCGGACACCTCGAGTCGCTCGCATCGCGCGCGGCTGCGCACCGCGGCGCCGCGCTCGGCGGCGTCGAGCGCGTTGAGCACGACGAGGCGCGCATCATCGACCCAGCCGTCCGAATAGACGAAGCCGCGGCGGAAGCGTCCGTTCAGCGCGGCGCCCGCCACGTGGGTGCGCAGGTCGACGCCGCGGGATCCCGGCAGCCGCCGCCGCTTCGCGAGATGGTCATAAAGGAACAGTCCGGTACGGATCATCCATGCCGGCCGCACGTGCGAGTCGTGGGGCATCACGAAACGCAACGGCCACATAATGTGCGGTGCGCTCGCGAGCAGCACCTCGCGCTCGCGCAGCGCCTTGCGGACCAGACCGAAGTGGTAGAACTCGAGATAGCGCAAGCCGCCGTGGATCAGCTTCGTGGAGGCCGAGGACGTGTGCGCGGCGAGATCGTCCTGTTCGCAGAGCAGCACCGACAGCCCACGCCCGGCGGCGTCGCGCGCAATGCCGGCGCCGTTGATGCCGCCGCCGACGACGAGCAGGTCCAGGGTTTCGGAGGGCGCGGGCATCAACACGGGGGGAACATTCAACAGCGCCGAGACCGTGACGTCCAGGCGGTCAGCGCAGCGAGCGGAGCACCGCCTCGGCGGTCACTTCGCTGACACGGGTGTTCGAGTCCTCGGTCACGCCGGCGATGTGCGGCGTGAGAATGAGGTTGGGCACGCCCTCGAAGCGTGCCGCCGCGGCCGCATCGAGTGGTTCGCGCTCGAACACATCGAGTGCGGCGCCGCCCAGACGGCCGGCACGCAGCAGCGTCGCCAGGGCGGATTCGTCGAGAATGCCACCGCGCGCCGCGTTGATCACGATCGCCCCCGCGCGCATCCGTGACAGCCTCGAGGCGTCGAGCAGGTTCCGGGTCTCCACGGTCAATGGCACGTGCAGGCTGACGACGTCGGCAGTGGCCAGCAACCCGTCGAGATCGGTCGGGCTTGCCAGAGACCACGCTGCGTGGTCCGCCGGCAGGTGCGGGTCGCACGCGACCACTCGCATACCGAGCGCGGTTGCACGCCGCGCGGTCTCGCGAGCGATCCCGCCGAGACCGACCAGGCCAAGCGTGCGGCCGCTGGCCTCTCGGCCTATCGTGCTCATGCGCGGCCACTTTCCAGCCAGGACCTGTGGCGTCGCGAACCATGCCCGACGCAACAGCACCAGCATCGCGGTAATGACGTACTCGGCGACGGACACGTCATTGGCCCCCGTCGCCGCATGCACTGCGATACCGCGCGCGCGGCACGCATCGAGGTCGATGTTGTCGAGACCCACGCCGAGTCGCCCGACGACCCGCAGTTGCGTCGCAGCCTCGAGCAGCGCGCCGCGCACTTGAGTGCGGTTGCGGACGATCAGCGCGCGGGCATCGGCGAGGGCGCGCACCAGGTCGGCCGGCCGGTCGACGAGGCCGGCGTCGTAGAGCACGCCTCGACCGGCGAATGCGCGGCGCACCACGTCCTCGTCCATGAACTCGCTGATCACGATGTCAGCCACGCGATGTTCTCCTGTCTCAGGCCGGCCGGTCGATCAAGGCGCGAATTTCGGCGACCAGGCCGGCGTCGACGGCGATTCCGTCGCGCGCGGCGCGCTCGCGCGCCGCCAGCCGTCGCGAGCCCGGCAGGCGCACCGCCGGGTCGCGGGCCATGGCCGCCGCCAGCGCCCGCATGCGTGCGCCGAAGGCGCCGGCCGAGGTCGGCTCCGGGTCAATCGCGATCAGCAGATGGCCCATGTCCGGTGGCTTGCCTTCGGCCTCGAAGAACGAGCTGGCTTCCCAGCCGAACGAGGCGCCAGTCAACGCTGCGCCGAGAATCTCGACCATCAGCGCAAGGGCACCGCCTTTGGCGCCGCCGATAGGTGTCAGACTGCCGGCGAGCGCCGTCGCCGGATCCGTCGTCGGACGGCCGTCCCTGTCGACAGCCCAGTCGGCGGGAATGCTGCGGCCGGCCTTCTGTGCGGCCACGATCTTGCCGCGCGCGGCGACCGACAGCGCGAGATCGATGACGAGCGGCGCGGTGCCGGTCGGCCACGGCGCCGCGAACGCGAGCGGGTTGGTCCCCAGCATCGGTTCGCGCCCGCCCCAGAAAGGCATGGCTCGCGGAGTGTTGCCGAACACGAGTGCCACCAGTCCCGCGCGCGCCAGCCGCTCGGCATGCGCGCCGACCTGCCCGAAATGATGCGAGCGATGAACTGCGGCGATCGCAATGCCCTGCGAGCGGGCGAGCGGCACGAGCTCGGCGATGCCGAGATCGATCGCCGGATAGGCGAAGCCCAGGCCGGCGTCTACGCGCAGGACACCGGGCGCGACGCGCACCGCGCGCGGCTGCGCCGCGCCGTCGACCTTGCCTGTGCGCGCCTGCAGCGCATAGGACGGCACGCGCGACAGCCCGTGTCCGCCCTGGCCGTCCGCCTCGGCAGCGACGAGCGCGCGCGCCGTGGCAAGCGCCGCTGCCTCGGCCGTCCCGTTGGCGCGCAACGCGTCGAAGGCGAGCTGCTCCGCCTCGATGAGCGTCAGGCGGACCGCCTCGCTCACGACAACTTCCCGGTTCAGGCGCTGCGGTACAGCTTGGTCATGACGAACTCGACGTGCCCGAGCGCTTCGGCGGCAGTGAGCCTGCCGTTGGCGGTCTGCACGATCCGATCGATCAGCGCATCGCCGGCCTGGTCGATGGTCATCTCGCGGCGCACGATGCCCGAGACATCGAGGTCGATGTGCTCGGACATCAGCCGCACCGTTCGCGGATTCCCGGTGACCTTGATGACCGGCATGATCGGGTTGCCTATCACGTTGCCCTGCCCCGTCGGAAAGATGTGGATCACATAGCCCGCGGCCGCCTGCAGCGTGCAGCACTCCGCCGCCGCCGACGACGTATCCATGAAATAGAGCCCCGGACCGCGCTGCGGCGCTTCGGCTGGCTGCAGGACATCGATGAACATGACTTTCCTGCCGATCTTCTCGAGGTTGCCGAGCGCTTTCTCCTCGATCGTGGTCAGGCCTCCGGCGATGTTCCCCTTGGTCGGCTGGCTCTCGGAGAGGTCCGAGGTCTTGTGCGCCTCGATCACCTCGTCCTGGTAGGCCTGCCAAGTCCTCATGAACTTCTCGCGCACCTCTGGTGATACGGCCCTCGCCGCTGCCAGGTGCTCGGCGCCCGTCAGCTCCGATGTTTCGCCGAAGCAACCGTACAGGCCGTGCGGGATCAGCTTGTCGTACATGTTGCCGACGGTCGGGCAGGAGGCCAGCCCCGTCGTGGTGTCGCTCTCGCCGCACTTTGCCGCGATCCAGAGATCCGCGATGTCGCATTCGACGCGCACCTGGCCGGACGTCAGGTGAACGAACTCCTTGGCCTTGCGCGACGCCGCGGCAATCGTCGCGATGTCTCCGTTACCCTCGATCCAGAAGCCGGCTACCGGCTTGCCGGTCTTCGCGATGGCATCGACGATGCGTTGCGTCCAGCCGGGCTCGATCCCGATCACGACGCATGCGGCAACGTTCGGGTTGCTGCCGGTGCCGATCATGGTGCGGAAATGCAGTTCTAGGTCGGCGCCGAACTGCAGCCGGCCGTACGCGTGGGGCAAGGCGATCGTGCCCTTGATGTTGTTGGCGACGGCCTCGCAAGCCGCGTTGGAGATGTCGTCGACGGGCAGGATGGCGACGTAGTTGCGTACGCCGACGCGCCCATTCTCGCGCCGGTAGGCCCAGATTTTTCGGGTGTGATGACTCATTTCTACGGCCCTACCAGCGCTTGGTCTTCAGGTTGTGGACGTGCACGTGCTCGCCGCGGGCGACCGGTGCGACGATTCGGCCGATGTCCTGACCGTACTTGATCACGGTGTCCCCGACCTTGAGATCGGTCAGCGCGATCTTGTGACCAATCGGCACGTCGTGCCTGGCCTGCATGCGGAAATCGGAATTGTCCTCCGTGACGACACAGAGCATGTCGGTGCCGGCCTTGAGGTCCTCGACTACCACGACGCCGACGTTGTCCCGGCGGTCGTGCACGAGAAGATGGGGGACGCTCACGCAGTGACTCCATTGCTTGCGGTCTGAAAGTCTTATATAAGATACTAAACACATGACACCTGTCGTCGCAAGCGTCGCGTTACCATCGATTCCCGCCTCGAAGGATCCGACGATGGACAACGCGCCGCAGTACCGACCGCTCTACAGCCAGGTGTACGAAACCCTCGTGAGACAGATCGCGGAAGGGGTCTGGAAGCCAGGCCAGGCATTGCCGTCGGAGCAGGCGCTCGCGGCACAGCTGGGCGTCAGCCAGGGCACGGTGCGCAAAGCGCTCGACGCGCTCGCGATTGACAAGGTCATCGAGCGCAGGCAGGGCAAGGGTACCTTCGTGGCGGAGCTCACGCAGGAGCGCTCGCTGTTCCGCTTCTTCCGATTGACGCGGCCGGACGGCGCCCGCGCCGTGCCGACCAGCGGTGACGAGGCCGTGCGCAGACGGCGCATCAAGTCGCACGAGGCGCAGGCGCTGGCGCTGCCCGCCACGGCCGAGGTCATCGAGATCGTGCGCACGCGATTTGCCGACGAGCACCCGATCGCGCACGAACGCATCGTCGCACCGCTCGACTATTTTCCCGATCTCGACCGGCATGCACCTCTGCCCAACACGCTCTATGCGCTCTATCAGCGCGAGTACGGCATCAACATCGTCTCCACCGAGGAAAAGCTGCGGGCCGACCTCGCACGTCGCGAGGACACCCGCCGGCTCGGCCTGCCAGCGGGCACGCCGCTGCTGCAGGTTGAACGCGTTGCGCTGGCGGTCGACGGCAAGCGTGTCGAGTGGCGCCTGAGCCGCTGCGACACGACCACGCTCGTCTACGCCGTCACTCTGACATGAAACGCGTTCTCTGCGTCGGACACGCCGTACAGGACTACGTCTTCGGCGTTGCGGAGCTACCCCAGGCCGCAGAGAAGTACCGTGCGTTGTCCTTCGAAATCGTCGGCGGCGGGCCTGCGGCGACCGCCGCCGTCGCGATCGTGCGGCTCGGGGGCGCCGCGCTGCTTGCGGCGCGCCTCGGCGACGACGCCGTTGCGAGGGCGATCGAATCGGAGCTGGCCGGCTACGGCGTCGATTGCTCGGGTCTGCGTCGCTTCCGCGGCCGGCACTCGTCGCTCTCCGCAGTGTTCGTCGATGCGGTCGGCGAGCGGATGGTGGTCAATTTCACGGATCCCGAGATGCCGTCCGATGCAGTCTGGATCGATGAACTGGGCCTCGATGATGTCGATGCCGTGCTCGCGGACACGCGCTGGCCCGAAGGCGCGCGTCGGGTTCTCGAGCGCGCGCGATCACGTGCAGTGCCTGCCGTGCTCGACGCGGATGTACCTGTGCCGGGCTCGACCGAGCTGCTCGGCGCCGCGACGCACGTCGCGTTCTCTGCGCCGGGTCTGCGCGAGTATGCCCAGCGCGACGAGCCAGCAGTCGCGCTGCGCGAAGTCGCGTTGCGCTTGCGCTGCTGGTGCGCGGTGACGCTTGGCGGCGGAGGCGTGTTGTTCACCGACGGCCGTGAGGCGACGAGTGCGGCGCCACCGCAAGTCGAGCGGGTACCGGCGTTCGCCGTCCGCGCCGTTGACACGCTCGGTGCGGGCGATGTCTGGCACGGCGCCTTCGTCCTGGCGCTCGCCGAGGGCGCGGGGGAACGTGCGGCGGTCCGGGCGGCTTCGGCCGCTGCGGCCATCAAGGTCTCGCGGCCCGGCGGCCGCGCCGGCGTGCCGACCCGCCTCGAACGCGACCGCTTCATGGAGAACGCGTGAATCTCTCGGCCGGCAAGTACTGGGGCATGCGGCGCATGGCCGACGCCGCGGGACGATTCAAGATGACGGCCGTCGATCAGCGACCGCCGATCAAGGACCCGATCAAGGCAAAGCGGGGCACTCGCGAGGCACCGTGGGAGGACGTCGCCGGCTTCAAGGAGATGCTGATTCGTGAGCTGCAGCACGAGTCCTCGGCCATGCTGCTCGACCCGCACTATGCCTACCCGCGCGGCGTGACCATGCTCGAGGCTTCGCGCGGACTGATCCTCACGCTCGAGGACTCGATCTTCCGCGACACGCCCGGTGGACGCCTGTCGAGCGAGATCGATGACTGGTCGGTCGAGAAGATCAAGCGGGTCGGAGGCGATGCCGTCAAGGTGTTGACCTGGTATCGACCCGACGCCGATCCGGCCGTATGCCGCGCCCAGCAGGACTTCACGGCGCGGATCGGCGCGGCCTGTGCGCGCTACGACATTCCGTTCGTTCTCGAGTTGCTTGGCTACCCGCTCGCCCGCGATGCAGAGCAGACGCGTGACTACGTCGAGATGCGGTCGAAGCGTCCCGAGCTCGTTCTCGAGAGCGTGCGCACCTTCGCCGATCCGAAGTACGGCGTCGACCTGTTCAAGCTCGAGAGTCCGCTCGCAGAACTTCCCCAGCGCAAGAAAAAGAACACCGCATAATCGTGAATGC
>CAZAWM010000072.1:0-3967 GCA_964488605.1 uncultured Steroidobacteraceae bacterium
CGAGGCCGTGGCGCGCCAGCAGCTTGCGGATGGCTGGCACGGGTCCGTGGCCCATGTTCTCCGGCGGCACGCCGACCGTCGCCCAGCCTAGCAGCCGCGCATGAGGGACGCCGCCGGCCTCCCGTAGCGCGCCGCGGTCGGCGACGATAATGAAACCCGCACCGTCTGAAACCGGCGAGGCATTGCCGGCGGTCACGCGGCCGTCGGCCCTGAAGGCGGGCTTGAGTACCGCGAGCTTTTCGCGCGTGACGCCGCGGCGCGGCGACTCGTCGCTCTCGAGGCGGAGCCGGGCGCCCTGGGCTGCAGCGGCGGGGGCCGGTGCTTCGATGGCGCAGATCTGTGCCGCGAGGAAGCCCGCATCCTGTGCGGCAATCGCGCGCTCCTGACTCATCACTGCCCAGTCGTCCATGGCCTCGCGGCTATAGCCGTGCCGCGTCGCGAGGTTCTCGGCTGTCTCGCCCATGTACAGCAGCGTGGTCGGGCAACGGTAGGCCCAATCGAGCATGTCTTCGAGCTGTTGCGTGCCGCGCTTGTGCCCCCAGCGGGCGGTTGTGACGACGTAGGGCACGCGGCTGAAGATCTCGGCTCCGCCCGCGAGCGCGATCCGGCTCGATCCGTCCAGAACCTGGTGGGCCGCCGAGACGATGGCCTGCAGTCCGGAGCCGCAGGCACGCACGACGCCGAGCGCGCTCGTCTCTATCGGGAAACCGCTCGCGACGCAGATCGCACGATGCGCGAACAGCGAGTCGCGATCAGTCGGCACGGTGGTGGCAAACACGAAGTGATCGATCTGCTCGAGACGCAGGCCCGCCGCCGCGACCGCGGCCCGGGCCGTCTGCGCCGACAGATCCGTGAGGGGCACGTCGCGGAGCCCGCCGCCGAAGCGGCCGAGTGGCGAACGGCGACCGAGCGAGAGCGCGATATCGGCGTCGGCGAGCGGTGTCATGGGCCGGATCCTCGAGCGCGATGGTCAGCGTGGGTGGGCGACGAGCGGCAACGCCAAGAGGCCACGCGTCATGACGCTTCGCGACCACCTGAGCGGGCGCGCGGCCGCGGGCACTTCGAATCGTGCGTAACGGCGTAGCAGCTCCGCCAGAGCGATACCGACCTCACGCCGTGCCAGTGGCGCACCAATACAGTGATGAATGCCGGCGCCGAAGGCCAAGTGCGCGGCGGTCGGACCATCCAGCGCCAGCCGGTCGCCGGCCGGAAACCTGGCAAGGTCACGATTGGCCGCGCCGAGACGCAGGCAGATCCGCGTTCGCGCCGGCAGCGTGACGCCGCCGAACTGCAGCTCGCGCGTCGTGATACGGAACAGGCCCTGCACCGGCGCATGCAGACGCAGGACTTCCTCGATGAGACGCTTCTGCAACTTCGGGTCGTCGCGCACCCTTTCGACGAGCGCTGGCTGCTCGGCGAGCACGAGCAGCAGCGAAGCCAGCGTAGAAGTCGTCGTCTCGTGGCCGGCGATCAGCAGCATGTGCAGCAGCGAGAGCTGCTCGGGCAGCGTCAGCGCGAACTCCGGTTGCGCGGCGGCCTGCGCCACGCGGTCGATCAGCGAGCCCTCTGGGCGTTGCGCCGGATCTGCGAGCTTCGGCGCGAAATAGCGCTGGAATTCGACACCACAGCGCGCGGCTTCGAGATGTTCCTCGCGCGTCGCTCCGAGGCCGATGGCCCGGATCGCCGCGTCGGACCAGCGCTTGAAAAGAAGGTAGTCGGCAGCCGGTACGCCGAGCTGCTCGGAGATGACGCGTAGCGGCAGCGGTACCGCGAAGTCGGCGACCACATCGACCGTCTGGCCCGGTGGCCAGGCATCGAGCAGCGCGTGGCATTGCGCCTCGATCAACTCGACCATCGCTTCGACACGCGACGGCGTGAAAACCTTCTCGACCAGCGCACGGAAGCGGCGGTGATCCGGCGGATCGTTGGTCTGCAGCGTGCGGGTCCAGGGCGTGCCGCCGCCGCGGTAGATCTCTTCGACCTCTTCGGCCGGGAAGCGGGCGTCTAGCCCCGTCAACGTGATCTTGCTGGAGAAGTCGGCGGGATTGCCGAGCGCTTCACTGACCAGCGCGTGGGACTCGGCGACCCAGATGCCGGTGCGCGGGCAAAGCCAGAGCGGTGCGGGCGCGGCCGCAGCCTCGACGGCGGGGTCGAGGTCCGGCAGCTCGAGCAGACTGGCGCCTGCGATCACTGCACCTCGCTCGGCTCGATGCGCGCCGCCGGATCGAGCTGGTCCCTTAGCCGGAACTTCTGGATCTTGGTCGCACTCATCGGCCATTCGGTCACGAACTGCACGTAACGCGGAATCTTGAAGCTCGCGATATGACCCTTGCAGTGGCGAATGACGTCTTCTCGTGTCAGCCGCCGACCGTCGTGAAGCTCGATGAATGCCGCCGCGACCTCCTGCAGCCGCGCATCGGGTACGCCGATGACCTGCGCGACCTTGATCGCCGGATGCGTGCAGAGCCAGCTCTCGATCTCGATCGCCGCCACGTTCTCGCCGCCGACCTTGAGCATGTCCTTGATGCGGCCGAGATAGCGTATGTGCCCGCTCGGTTCGAGAGAGCCGAGGTCGCCGGTGCGCAGGAAGCCTTCATCCGTCACCGTTCGCGCCGTTTTCTCGGGGTCCTTGTAGTACCCGCTGAAGTTGGTCGGACCGCGGATCCAGATCTCCCCGCGCGCCCCGGACGGCAGAGGCTGCAGCGTCTCGGGATCGACGATACGTACCTCGATGCCGTCGAAGGGCTTGCCGGATGTCTCGGCGAGCAGCTCTGGCGGATCGTCCGGTGCATGGAAGGCGATCACGCCGCCGGCCTCGGTAAGGCCATAGGCCGAGACATGCGTAGCCGTCGGCAGCGTCGACGCGTAGCGTCGCAGCAGGTCGGGCGGTCCGACGTTGTTGACAATCCTGACGGCCGACATTGCGTGCGCGTCGAACGACGGATCCGAGAACAGCGCGTTGGTGAGCGTCGGGAAAGACGGGAACAGGATAGTGGCGCGCTCGTGGACGATCTCGCGGATCGAAGCGGCGGCATCGAAGTGTTCCTGGGCGATAAAGCACGCGCCGCTCGCTCGGCACGCCGCGAGTGGCAGCATCGTCGACATGTGGAAGAACGGCAGAGGATCCCAGAAGCGATCGTTCTCCGTCATGCGCCAGCGCTCGGCCAGCGCGTGCCCGGCCCCTTCGAGCGCGCGGTGCGAAAGCAGACAGGCCTTGGGATGGGCCGTGGTGCCAGACGTGTACATGATCAGGCCGATGTCCTCGGGGTCGATCGCGGGCAGCGGCGGCCGCGGCCCGGTGTCGGCCCGATAAAGCTGCGCCTCGTGGCCCCAAGGCGTGTCGCCGTCGGTGTGCAGATCGAAGACCTGCCGCAGTTGCGGCGCCGCGGCGATCGACAGCGGCTCGCCCCAGCGCCAGCGGGCGAGTTCTGGGTAGATTTCGCGCAGCATCTGCGCGTAGTCAGTATGCTCGCGCTGCTTCGCCGACGTGAACAGGATACGAATGTCGGAGTCCGCGATGACGTAGCGCAGGTCTTCGCGACGGTAGCGCGCGTTGAGGTGCACGGGTCGGGCTCCGAGCAGCGCGCAACCATAGAACAGCAGCAGGTACTCGAGGCAGTTCGGCATCAGCATGCCGACGTGGTCATTGCGGCCGATGCCGAGCCGCGCGAGCGCGGCGGCGTAGCGCTCGGCTTCACGTAATACGTCGGCGTGGGTCAACCGGCGATCGTGCATCACGATCGCCTCGCGGTTCGAAAAGCGCGCCGCCGCGTTGCGCAGCGTTTCGCCGACAGTTCGCTTGATCGCCGCGGTATGCATGTTCCGCCCCCTCAGGCCGATGGCATGGTTCTGTGCAGGAACCCTGTCAGCATCTCCACGATCTGCACGCTCTGCGCGCTACTGAAAAGGTGGTGCGCTCCGGGCAGCTCGAACACGCGTGCCTCCTGCAGAATAGGAGAGTGGGAGA
>CAZAWM010000072.1:3977-10818 GCA_964488605.1 uncultured Steroidobacteraceae bacterium
TGCATCGCTGACGAGGTCACTGGCGCCGGCACGGACCAGCGCAAACGGTACGGTGACGCGCGCCGCGTCATCGTGCAGACGCTGCTCGTAGGGCAATGCGACCGAGTTGTGCGCGCCGGTAACGACACGCACGTCCCAGTGACGGTGCCAGCGTCCGTCGGCCCCACGCCGCAGGCTCTTCTCGATGCTCTCGGCGGACACGGCGAGCGCAGGGAAGAAACGGCGCAGGTGCGCGACCGCCGCCGCCGGCGAGTCGAAACCGCGTTCTGCCTCGCTGCCGAGGAACTCGACCAGCCAGTCGATCGCAGCGGGGTCGAGCTGTGGAGCCGTGTCGACCATGACGAGGCCGCGCACCTGCGGCAGGCAGGTACCGGCCACCATCAGGCAGACGAGGCCGCCGAGCGAGGTGCCGATCAGCACGACCGGCCGCGCCCACTCGCGCAGCACGAGCAGCGCGTCCGCGAGGAAGGCATCGAGCGAGTAGTTGCCGTCGGTTGCCCAGTCGCTGTCGCCGTGACCGCGCTGGTCGAAGCTCAGGCAGGGAATGCCCGTGGCCTGCAGGTACCGGGCGGCACGGCGCCAGGTGTGGCGCGTCTGGCCGCCCCCATGCAGCAGCAGCACCGAGACCGGCCCGGGCGCGTCGAACGCCTCGCCCTCGAGCCGCAGACCATCGTCGGTGCGCCACCGTAGCGGGCGTGGCGCGGCTTCAGCCGATGCAATCGAGGCGGGCATGGTCAGCGCTGCACGCAGGCTCTCACCTGCGAGGCGTCGAAGTAGAAAGGCTGCAGCTCACAGATCAGGCCGCCGCGGAAACGCAGCCGCTCGAGCAGCGGGATCACCTCGACGCGCGCGCCATCGGGTCCCGCCGCTTCGACGACGAGATCGATCGGGACGATGATGCAGTCGCCGCTCTCCGCGAAGCTACCGATGCGGACGTCCTTGAGCTTAAGCATCGCGCCGACCTTCGTGAGCAGCTCGCGCAACGCGCCTCTGCCGCTGAAGGTGCCGGCGAAGGGCAGGTCCGCAGCCTCGCGGATCACGAAGTCCTCGGTCAGGAGCGCCTCGACGCCTGCGAAGTCGCCGCTCAGCGCGAGGCGGTAGAGTTGCTGCGCCGTCGCAACGCGCCCGCCCGCGGGACGCGCCAGCGCGGCGCGCAGGTCGCCGGCCACATCGGCGATGCCGTTGCGCGCCTGGTCGGTAACGAGCGGCTGCTGCATGAAGTCGTGGATCATGCCGTTGTAGCGCCTGACGACGACCGGCACCCCGGCGGCGCGCAGGTGGTCCGCATACTGCTCGGCCTCATCGCGCAATGGATCGTATTCGGCCGTCGAAATGCTCGCCGGCGGTAGGCCGGCAAGCTGCGTGGCGAACACCGGTGAGACCAGCGGATCGTGCAACTGCTCCGGGCTCGAGACGTAGCACTCCCAGAACCACTGCATCAGCCCGCGCGACAGCATGTAACCCTCGGCGAGCTCATGCATCGAGTTGCTGTTGCAGGTCGCGTCCAGGCAGGGGCACATCAGAACCTGGTAGCGTATCGCGGGTCCGCCGCGCTCGCGGGCCAGGTAGCAGACCGCGGCGGCGAGATTGGCGCCGGCGCTGTCGCCGGCGACCGCCACTCGCTCGGGATCGATGCCGAGTTCATGCGCGCGCGCCACGAGATCGCGCAGCGCCGCGTAGCAGTCCTCGAGTGGGCCCGGAAAGCGTGTTTCCGGCGCGAGGCGGTAGTCGACCGCGACGACGGCACAACCCGATTCGTTGGCCAGCGTGCGGCAGAGGTTGTCGTGGCTGTCGAGATCGCAGAGCACGAAACCACCGCCATGGAAGAACACGACCAGCGGCAGCTCGATGCTCTCGACCGGCAGATAGATCCGCGCCCGCAGCCTTCCCTCGGCGCCCTGGACGTCGAGCTCACGCGTGGCGTGAATCGGCACCGGCGTGACCGGCGGTCGCAGCGCATTCGTCGCCTCGCGGACCATCGCGGCCGTGACGCCCGGCGGTGGTGCCGCAAGCTGCATCTGCGGCATCTCGAGCAGGAGCTTGATTTTGGGGTCGATGGCCATCGTCGTCTCCGGCGCGCCACGGCGGCGCGATCTCAGCGGTCGGTGAGCACTGCGCGGATCGCCGTCTCGATGCGCGCCTCGTCGGGCAGCCAGGCCCGCTCGAGTGGCGGTGAGAAAGGCACGGGCGTATGCGGGGGCGTCACGGTCTTGACCGGCGCACGCAGGTCGCGGAAACCCTTGTCGGCGATCATCGCCGCGATGTCGTGCGCGATACCGACGCGCGCGGCCGACTCGTCGACGATGACCACTCGCCCGGTGTGCGCGACGCTCTCGAGGATGCCCTCCTCGTCGAGGGGCTGCGTGGTGCGCGGGTCGACGACCTCGACCGAGATGCCCTCTGTCCGCAGGCGGTCGGCGACGGCGTTGGCGCGCGGCACCATCGCCGAGAGAGCGACGACGGTGACGTCCTCGCCCTCGCGCGTATAGTTCGCCTCGCCGAAAGGGATCGTGTAGGCGCCGTCGGGTACCTCGCCCGAAAGGCCATAGAGCAGCTTGTGCTCGCAGAAGATCACCGGGTCGTCGTCGCGGATCGCGGTGATCAGCAGCCCCTTGGCGTCGTAGGGGTTGCTCGGCACGACCACCTTGAGACCGGCAACGGCCGTGAACACGTTGTAGGGCGCCTGCGAATGCTGCGCTGCGGCCGACAGCCCGGCGCCCATCATGCCACGTACCACGAGCGGCGTGCGCGCCTTGCCGCCGAACATGTAGCGGAATTTCGCGGCCTGGTTGTAGAGCATGTCGTAGCAGACGCCGAAGAAGTCGAGAAACATGAGCTCGGCGACGGGACGCAGACCCGTCATCGCGGCACCCGCGGCCATGCCAATGATGGCCGATTCGCTGATCGGCGTGTCGATGACGCGCGCCGGGCCGAACTGCCTCCAGAGACCTTTCGTGACGCCCATGACGCCGCCGTAGGCCTCGACCTCGCCGGCGCTGCCACCGGCACCACCGCGCACGTCCTCGCCGATCAGGACGACGGTCGGGTCGCGCTCCATCTCGAGCCGGAGCGCATCGTTGATCGCGGCGCGATAGGAACGTTTCGGCATGACCGGCCTCAGAGCGCGACGTAGACGTCGCGCTCGAGGGTCTCGAGCGCGGGAAACGGCGCGGCGCGCGCGGCATTCACGGCGGCGTCAACCTCGGCAGCGCACTCGCGCTCGATGGCGTCGAGTCGGGCGGCATCCGGCGCCGCACCGGTCGGCATCGCAAGCAGCGCCACGCGCAGTCTTGCGAGCGGATCGCTACTGGCGCGCAGCATCGCCACCTCGTCGGCCGCGCGGTAGGCCATCGGATCACCCTCGTAATGCCCGTAATAGCGCAGCGCGACCGCCTCGATCGTGCTCGGCCCGCCGCCGCCGCGCGCCCGGGCGATGGCTTCTCCCGCCGCGCCGTACACGGCGAAGAAATCGGTGCCGTCGATTTTTACCGCGGGCATGCCGAAGCCTGCGGCGCGCTCGGCGATGCTGCGCGCGCCGACTGCATAGTCGGCGCCCGTGCCCTCGCCGTAACCGTTGTTCTCGAAGACGAAGATCACCGGCAGCCGCAGCACGACGGCCATGTTCATGGCCTCGAAGACCATGCCCTGGTTCGAGCCGCCGTCGCCGGCGAAGGCGATGGCCACGCCGCCGGTGCCGCGCGTCTTGTGGCTCAGCGCGGCGCCCGTGGCAAGCGGTGCGGCGCCGCCGACGATGGCATTGGCGCCGAGCATGCCGCGCTCGAGATCGGCGATGTGCATCGAGCCGCCCTTGCCGCCGCACAGACCCGTGGCGCGCCCGAAGATCTCGCTCATCATGCCCGTGAGGTCGCAGCCCTTGGCGATGCAGTGCCCATGGCCGCGGTGCGTCGAGCCGATGTAGTCCCGATCCGTCAGATGCTCGCAAACGCCCACCGCGATCGCTTCCTGTCCTGCATAGAGATGGACGAAACCCGGGATGTCGCCGCTCGTATTCTCGGTGTGCAACCGCTCTTCGAAGGCGCGGATCAGGGCCATGCGACGGTACGCGCGTTCGAGCGCTTCGGCATCGAGCTTCGGTTCGGAGGCGGTACCGCGGGCGGCGCCATCGGTCATCTGAATCTCCCTCGAATCTCCCTCAGAGCCGGCAGACGATACGGCGCTTGGCCACCGCCCGACAAGGACCAGGACGAGGGTGTTGTGACTTGACCGACCTACCGAGCGTTTGGTAAACGTTCCCGCAAGGCCACAGAGGGGATTGATGTCATGGCCAAGATGTCTCGATTGCCGGGAGGCGTTCTGTTGCTCGCGATGGCCGCTGCAGCGGGTGCCGATCGCCGTGACCGCGCTCGACGAGGTGACGCTTGCCAGGCCGAATGTCGTTCAGCTCAAGAACGTGACGGCGTTTGCGCCCAATGTGACGATTGGTACCGTCAATTCGTTCCCGACGGCCGCGGCAGTCTCGATTCGTGGCATCGGCACGACCGATATCGACAGCAGTTTCGAGCCGGCCGTCGGTATCGTCGTCGACGGCCTCTTCCTCGGGCGTATCTCCAGCTCCGCTCTTGATCTGTTTGACGTGGAACGGATCGAGGTGCTGCGCGGTCCACAAGGGACGTTGTTCGGACGGAACACGATCGGCGGTGTCGTCAATCTCGTCAATGCCCGACCGACAAAGGAGTTCGAGGGCAAGGCGAGGCTCACGATGGGGAATTTCCAGCGCGTCGATTTTCGGGGAGTAATCAATGTGCCTTTCGGTTCGACAGGCAATGCGCTGCGTCTGGCGCTGTTGTCGAACCGTTCGGACGGTCCCTTCCGCAACAACTTTAACGGCGAGCGTCTGGGTGGAACCGACGTGCAGGCTGCGCGCGCGAAGCTGCTGTGGGTGCCTGCGGAAACCGTCGACATACTGGTGAGCGGCGAGGTCACGCGCGATCGCGGCGATGTGCTGCCCGGCATTCCGGCGTCCTACCCGACGCAGAATGCCGCCCGCATCGGCTTCCCGGCAGTGTTTACCGGCGATCCGTACCGCGATCGCGTAAACCAGAATGGTGACAACGTAGCCGACTTCGATACCGCGACGAGCGTCGTCGAAGTCGGCTGGCGCACGGCGCTTGGGACACTGACGTCGGTCACCGGCTACCGCACCGTCGATGAGGATTACTATACCGACTTCGATGCGACGCCCGTTCGGCTCTTTGAAACACGGCGCCTGCAGGCGCACCGGCAGTTCTCGCAGGAGTTGCGCTTCGCGACCGCTACCGGGAGCCGATGGGATCTCGTGAGCGGTCTTTATTACTACGACCAGCAATACAGGCTGAACCAGACCACGTTTCTCGACATCGCGCTGGCCCTTGCAATGGGCACGCCCGGTGCGACGACATCGGTTCGCACGGGCCGTACGATCCAGGATGCGACCAGCTGGGCGGTTTTCGGGGAAGGCACTTACCGGTTCACGGATTCGCTGCGTGGAACGCTTGGGTTGCGGTACACGGAAGACAAGAAGGAGTTCGACCACATCCCCGTGGCGGTGGCGCAGAACCGGGTGGTCGACGACAACACCTGGGCCCGCGCCACGTGGCGTGCCATCCTCGATTACGTCTACAGCGATCGGGTCATGTACTACGCCAGCGTCTCGAGTGGATACAAAAGCGGAGGCTTCAACGGCCAGGCAGGGTCGGTCACTTCTATCGGACCTTACGCAAACGAGACGGTGCTCGCTTACGAGCTTGGCGTCAAGAGCGAGCTGGCGGGCGGACGGGTGCGTTTGAATCTTGCCGGATTCTTCACCGACCATAAGGATCTTCAGGTCCGCACGCTACGGCCGATACCCGGCGGCACCCTCCAGGAGGCTGTCATCAACAATGCCGCCGGCGTCGAGACCTGGGGGGTCGAAGCCGAACTGCTGGCGCGTCTGGCGGAGGCGACAACGCTGCGCGCTTCGGTGGGCTACCTCAATGCCAAGTACACCGAGTTCTTCACCGATTATCGCAACGTCGGCTTTAATGAGGATGCCTCGTTCCTTGATCTTCGCCGCGCCCCTGAATGGACCGCGGCCGTGGACTACACCCACCGTTTTGCCCTAGGAGACTCGGGCTCCGTTGTCGCCAACCTGAGCGTCAACTACACGAGCGATCAGGCAACGACTGTCGCGAACGATGCCTTCGCACGCACGGGCGACAACACGCTGGTGAACCTCGGTGCTCGATGGATATCCCCCGGGGAGAAGTTCGAAGTCGGCTTTTTCGCGAACAACGTCTTCGACAAGGCCTATGTGCAGGCTGGACTGGTCGTGGCAAACCTGTTTAGCTACTACAACATGGCATCACCGCGTACCTACGGTGCCGAGTTCCTGGTGCGATTCTGACATCGAAATCGGCGGCCGCGCGGCAGATGACGACGCCCGACGAGCGGGACAACCGATATGCGTGGTACGTCGTGGCTCTGCTGACCGTCACGTACGCCGTAGCGTTCATCGACCGGCAGGTTCTGAATCTGCTCGTCGATCCGATCAAGCGCGACCTCGCGCTCGGCGAGGTCGAGGTAAGCCTGTTGCAGGGGCTGGCTTTCATGGGGGCTTACATCGCCCTCGGTCCGTTCTTTGGTCGCCGCGCCGACGTCGGGCATCGTCGTAATCTGCTGCTTGCGGGGGCGCTGCTCTGGAGCGCGTTCACGGTCCTGTGTGGACTGCTGCCGGGCTTTGCCGGCCTGTTCGTCGCCCGCGCCGGTGTCGGCGCTGCCGAGGCCTGTCTGATTCCTGCCGCGTGGTCGCTGCTGTCCGATTATTTCTCGCGCGAGCGACTACCGCAGGCGATGAGCGTGTTCG
>CAZAWM010000072.1:10828-13353 GCA_964488605.1 uncultured Steroidobacteraceae bacterium
GTGTTCGTCACGGGTCCTTACCTCGGCGGCGGACTGGCGCTGATCTTCGGAGGTGTCGTGATCGGTTCGGTCGACGCGATTGGCGGCGCCATTCCGTTGCTGGCCGATCTGTCCGCCTGGCGTCTCGTGTTCGTCTGCATCGGCGCGCCCGGCCTGCTGCTCGGCTTGGCCCTGCTAACGGTGCGGGAGCCGCCGCGGCGTGCATTCACGATGGCGGTCGTCGCCGATCGACGCTTCGCGTTACGCGAGGTCGCGGCGTTTATCTGGCAGCAGCGTGCGTTCTTCCTGCGCTTTTACGTCGGCATGTCCGCGGTTATCGTCGTTCTGTACGCGCTGCCCGCATGGATGCCCGCTTTCCTGATCCGCCAGCACGGTGCCGATGCTGCGAGTGTCGGACTGCAGTACGGCGCGCTCGTGCTCGTTGCGGGTACTGTCGGCGTACTGTCGGGGCCCCCGGTCGCGCGCTGGCTGCATGCACGCGGCCATGCCGACGCGCCGGTACGCGCCTGCGCGTGGGCCGGTCTGGTACTGGTGCCGCTCTGTCTCGCGCTACCCTTCGCGCCAGGCTATGGCGCGGCGCTGGCGTGCGCAGCGGGCGCGACACTGTGCTACAGCTTCCCGCAGTCGATGGCGGCATCGGCCTTGCAGTTCGCCACTCCGAACCGGATGCGCGGTATCGTCTCGTCGATCTATGTGTTCCTCGCCTCGGTGATGGGGCTCGGTGTTGCGCCGACGCTGGTGGCGCTGATCACCGAGTTCGTCTTCGACGATCCCTCCCGGGTCGGCGAGTCGCTGGCCATCGTCGCAGGTGCAGCGGGTATTGTGGCCGCAGCCCTGATGTTTGGCTCACTGGCGCATTACCGGCGAGCCATCGAGACCACATGAAGGGGACGCCGCGCCGCGCCGCGCGCGCGCAGCGCGCAAGGATCACCAAGCGTCGTAGGACCGTGGCGATACCGCGGCGGCGCCTCGATCCGGCGACCCGCTGGCAGCAGATCATCGCGGCCGCGACTGCCGAGTTTTACGAGAAGGGCTACATCGGCGCCTCGATGCGCGATGTCGGCCGTCGCGCCGGGCTGCTCAAAGGCAGCCTCTATCACTACATCAAGTCGAAGCAGGATCTGCTGTTCAACGTGCTGCGCGACCTGCACGACGGTGCGCGGCCGTTGGTCGAGCGGTGCCGCGCCAGCTGCGCGCCGCCGCTCGAGCGTCTGCGAGCATTCATCGAGGAGCTGGCGCCGTACTCGGCCGAACACGCAGCGCAAGGCATGATCTTCATGCGCGACTTCGCACGTCTGCCGGCGTACCGCCGGCGGCAGATCATCGCGCAGCGCGATCTCTATTCGAAGCTCATGCGCGAGCTGATCGTCGAAGCGCAGTCGCGCGGCGAAGTATCGCGCGACATCGACGCCGCGCTCGCCGCCGCGACGCTGATGGGCGCGATCGCCTGGGTCGCCAACTGGTACAAGCCCTCAGGGCGTCTACCGGCCCGCGAAATCGGCCGGCAGCAGGCGGCGCTGCTGATCGCTGCGCTGCGCCATGGCACTGCGGCCGAGTCCGGCTCGGCGGCGATTGCCGATGGTGTACCGTTCACGGCGAAGTGTCGAGCGTCCCGACCAGATCGAGCACGTTCGCGAAGCCGTACTCGCGCAAGTAACTCTCGATGCCCGCGTTGACCTTCTTGCAGACCATCGGGTCGTAGAACAAGGACGTGCCTATGCCGACCGCGCTCGCACCCGCGATGATGAACTCGAGCGCATCCGTAGCCGTCGTGATGCCGCCCTGGCCGATGATCGGCACCCCGTGCCTTTTCGCGACTTCGTAGACCTGGTGCACCTTGAGCAGCGCGATCGGTTTTATCGCCGGTCCGGAGAGCCCGCCCTGTACGTTGCCGATCACGGGGCGCCGGCGGTTTACGTCGATGGCCATGCCCATGATCGTGTTGATGACGGCCAGGCCGTCGGAACCTGCCTCGATGCACAGCCGGGCGTTCTCGCGGATATCGGTCTGATTCGGCGAGAGCTTGGTGATGATCGGTTTCTTCGTCGCGGCGCGGCAAGCGGTGACCACGCGGGCGGACATTTCAGGGTAGTTACCGAACTGCACGCCGCCTTCCTTGACATTCGGGCAAGAGATGTTGATCTCGATCGCATCGATCGGTGAATCGTCGAAGCGGCGGGTGACTTCGACGTATTCCTCGATCGTCGAGCCCGAGACGTTGGCGATGAAGCGCGTCTCGGAGAAGTCGAGCGTCGGCAGGATCCGGCGCACGACGTGGTCGACGCCCGGGTTCTGCAGGCCAATCGCGTTGAGCATGCCCATCGGCGTCTCGTAGACGCGGTGCGGCGGGTTGCCTAGCCGGGGCTCGCCGGTGGTGCCTTTCAGGACGATGGCGCCGGCGTCGCGGTTCGAGAAGCCGGCGACGCGTGTGTATTCTTCGCCGAAGCCCACGCAGCCCGACAGCAGCACGATGGGCGAGGCAAGCTCGAGCCCGGCGAAGCGCGTGGCGAGCGACGGGGCAGGCG
>CAZAWM010000073.1:0-13241 GCA_964488605.1 uncultured Steroidobacteraceae bacterium
CGACGACACCGGCCACGTCCACTCCGGAGACGAACGGGGGCTCGCCGACGCCGACCACAGCTTCACCGACCCCGCGCACCTCGCGGCGGTCGCAGATCACATCGTCGATTTCGTCGCGCGGGTGGCCAGCGGCGATCTTGGCGGCCCTAGCCATTGACCGGACGAGCGCAGGTGAACCTGCCGCCGCGGCAGTCCGCAAAACGTCGTCCGATCATGGCATCCCCCTTTCGATGATCACCTGCGGCGCGTCGCGCAGCAGTTCGCGCAGGCGCCACGCGGTGCGATGACTGACCCCGCACTCGGCCTCGAGCCGCTTCAGCGGCACCTTGCCGCCATGTTCGGCAACCAGTTCGGCGGCACGGCACCAGGTTTCCAGCGCCAGCTTGCTGTATGGCAACACCGAGCGGCGCCAGCGCGTTGTTGACGGCGTTGACGACCGCCGCGGCGGAGCCGCCGACACCCGCCTCGCCGGCGCCCTTGAGGCCCATGTAGGTATCCGGATGCGGACTGTCGTGGTGGACCATCGCGATTGCCGGCATGTCGGCGGCGCGCGGCATGACGTAGTCCATGAAGGTCCGCGTCAATTGCGTGCCCGCCGGATCGAAGCGGATGCCTTCCATCATCGAGCCGCCGACACCGAACGCGATCGCGCCGCACGCCTGCCCTTCGACGAGCAGCGGGTTGATCACGTGGCCGCAGTCATGTGCTGCCGCGAAGCGGAGCAGCGTTGTCTTTCCCGTCTCGACATCGACTTCGCAGACGGCCGCGTAGGCCGCGTTCGAGTAGCTCGGATAGGGATTGATGCGGCCGTGCTCGTCGGGCGAGTGGCGGATCGACGCCGGCCGGAAGGTCGCCGTCGCCTCAAGCGGCGGCATGATGCAGTGCGCAGCGTCGTAGGCGCGCGTGTAGCAGGCGTAGGCAACCTCGGCGAAGCTCATCCTGGTCAATGGATTGGACTTCAGCGATATGCTGCCGCGACGGATCTCGACGTCGTCCTCGCTGGCCTGCATCAGCGCGGCGGCGACCTTCGCCACCTTGGCACGCACTTCGCGTGCAGCGAGCGCCGCGGAACCGCCACCGACGATCGTGCTCCGCCCCGAATAGTTGCCAAAGCCATAGGGGCAGGTGGTGGTGTCGCCCTGCGTCACCTCGATCGTCTCGAGCGGCACGCCAAGTTCGTCGGCGACGATCTGCGCAATGCCGGTCGGGTTACCGGTGCCGGGCGTGGTGACGCCGGTGAGCACCCGCACCGACCCATCCGGCCCGACGCGCACCGAGGTTGAGTCCCAGCCCTGCACCATCGTCGACGGCAGCGCGCCGCCTTCGGGCGTCAGCTCGTAGGCGATGCCGATGCCGATGCGCTTGCCGTCCCTGGGTCCTTCCGCCTGGCGCGCCTTCCACGCCGGATAGTCGATCGCCTCCAGCGCCTTTTCGACGGCACCGGCGTAGTCACCCGAATCGTACATGAGGCCCGTCGGGCTTGGGTACGGGAAGGCATCCTTGGGCACAAAGTTCTTTTGCCGGAGCTCGACCGGATCCATGCCCAGCTCGCGCGCGGCGTCGTCCATGGCGAGTTCGAGCGCGATCGCCGTCGCTTCCTTGCCATAGTCGCGCGCGGCGTTCCACGGCGGCTTGTTGGTGACGAGCGCTGTCATCGTGACATCGATGTCCCGCACCTTGTAGGGGCCGGGCATGGTCAGCCCGGTGAGAAACGCCATGCCCCAGCCGGGACACGCCGACGGGGCGCCGGTATTGGCGAAAAACCGGTCGCGCAACGCCAGCAGCTCGCCGTCGTCGGAGAAGGCGAGTTCGAGGTGATGCCGCTGCTCGCGCGCGCCGATCAGCAGGCACTCGTCGCGGCCTTCGGTCCACTTCACAGGCCGCTTCAGCAGCCGGGCGAGCAGGCACATCAGCGCCTCCTCCGGGTGGCCGTGCATCTTCATGCCGAAGGCGCCGCCGATGGTCGGTGCGACGACGCGGATCTTGTTCTCGGGCATGCTCAGCACCGTGCTCAGCACGTGGCGCAGCGGATGCGGATTCTGCGCGGTGCCGTAGAACGTGATGCCCTGCGTTTCGGCATCCCAGACGGCGTTGTAGCAGCGCGTCTCGATCGGCTGCGTCGAGAAGCGGTGGATACTGACCGTCGTCCGTGTCACATGCGCCGCGCGCGCGAACACGGCGTCGGGGTCGCCGTTGCGGAACGGCACTTGCATGATGATGTTGTCGTCCCAACCGGGCACGACGCGACGACTGTCGGGCGCGAGCGCGGTGTCGATGTCGACGACCGCTGGCAGCGGATCGTAGCTCACCTGAATGCGCGAGGCCGCATAGCGCGCGGTGCGCTTATCCTCGGCGACGACGACGGCAACGGGCTGGCCATAGTGCCAAACGTCGTCAAGCGCGAGGCAGCGCGCGGTCGCGCTCTTGCCGCCGAACGTAGCCGGATCGATGTAGTGCGTGATCGGGTTGAGGTGCCCGGCCGCTGCCTTGCCGTCCATGGCGTGGACGACGCCCGAGACCTTGAGCGCGCCCGAAAGGTCGACGCTGCGAATCTTCGCTGCTGCATGCGGGCTACGGACGATTGCCGCATAGAGCTGACCGGGGAAGGTGATGTCGTTGGTATAACGCGCCGCGCCGGCGACAGGCGCCCGTCCCTCGAGCGTGCGGACGGCCTTGCCTACCGACCAGTTGATCACGCTCCGCATCCGCTGCAGCACCCGGTGCGCGGTCTCCTGGTGTGAGAGCCAGATGGGCGAGAGGACGTCCACCATGTCGGCACGGGTGAGCGAAGCGACAGGCTTGTCGCCGATCAGCGGAAAGACACGGTTCTCGAGCGTGGCCAGCCACTGGTCGCAATGATTGCCGTTGCGCCAGCCGGCCTTCTGCTCGGCGTGCACGGCCCGGGCCGCCTCGGTGAAGCTGATACCCGAGTCCGTCGCCGCCTTCCGTTGCGCAATAGGATCGATCCCCTTCCCGACCTCGACCCGCGCCTTCAGCGCTGCCTCGCGTGCTTCGCGAAGCGATAGGTTCCTTGCCGGCCCCAGCGACAGATCGCGCCGCTTGCCGTGAGCTTTCCCACCAATCCGTCCTCTCCCACACCTTCTCCCACCGGAAGCGCGAGGCTTGGCGAGACAACGGCAGGCAGCATGAGGTACAAGACTGGTCGGAAAATCAACCCCAGACAGTGGGTTCAAGGCAGTGTGAGGCGGGATGAGGCAACCTGAAACAGGGCCGGTGGCGGAGGAAACCGCCTTCTCCAGCAAACTGTCGTCGATCTCGATCCAGGCGTTGTGGGGTCGGCCGTCGATGCCTTGGCCCTTGTCCACGAACCCGCGCAGGGGCACCCAGCCCTCGCAGTAACCGAAGACGACGTCGAGAAAGACGGCGATCTGCTCTGGATCCGGCTCGATGTCGAACGGATCGGCCTGCGGCGTAGCGTCGTTGAAGTCGCGCCACGTATCGAGGGAGACGACTTTGTTCTCGCTCATGCCGCCAGCCCCCAGCAGCGATCCGCCCACGGGCACATCCGGCACTCGTGGAAGTCACGGCTCGTAGCGATGCGCGGCAGCAGATCCCCTGCATCGCTCGCCTGAAGGATCCGCACGGCGCGGTCGCTCATGCGTTGAGCGAGCCCCGCGTCGAACGGCACGAGTTCGTAGTGCAGTTCGGCGGTGTCCTTTTTGATGGCGGTGAAGAGCGCGGGATTGTCGGAGATGCCGGGAACCTCGCCTTCCATGTAGGCCTGGTAGAGGGCGATCTGGGACGCGTAGACGGGCCTCGCGACAACCACGCCCTTGGCCACGGTCTCGCGCCAGTTCCTGGCGTTCATCGTCTTGCATTCCCAGAGCGCGGGAACGCCGATGCCCAGCTGCTGGGGAGCAGCGGCGATGATCCCATCGACATGACCGCGGATGCGGCCTTCCGCGACCGAGAAGCCGAATTGCTCGCCGTCCGGACGGTTGCCCTTGCGGGTGTAGAGATCGAACCCGGCACTGCGCAGCCAGCGAATGGCAAGATCTTCGAGCGCGTGTCCGATCTCGAAGATCCGCAGCGTCTGGCCGGAGAACTCCTGGCCCTCATCCTTCGGCGCCCCCGCGAACTCGAATTGCAGCGCACGTTCGCAAGATTGCCCGAGACGGGAGGCGCCGAGGTAGCTACGAGATGGCCGGGCGGCCTGCTCGAGCCCGAGCGCCCGATCGATGGCGGCGTTCAGCCGGTCGGCGAAGCCTGAACGGGGATTGAAGTCGAGCATCAGAATGGCACATCCTCGTCTTCGGCTGCCATGGCGTGCATGGCGTCCTGGAAGCCGCCGACGGCGACCTCGATGAGCGTGAGCACCTGCGCCTCCGTGAGGTCGCAGAAGCGCGCCTGCCAGCCGATCTCCTCCATGATCGCGGCGACCGGCTTCATCGCGGCGCGAAGGCGGCGCCTTCTCCTGCTGCGTGAGATCAACCATGGCCCAGTGCTCCTGCGCCAAGCGCGTCCAGAAGCCCTGGCAGGTGATCGAGCAGAACCAGACCGAGGGGCGCGGCCAGTTCGACGGCACCGGGTCGAACCAGCCAAAGCCACGGGTGGGTCGCCGACAGACGGCACAGAGCGTTCCACGCGGGTGCCAGAGCCGAAGACGATCCGCCGCCGTGATGGTGGAAACAGAAGCCATGGCTCATGCCGCCCTCCGCATCAGCGCTGCATCCGCCTGTCCGGCTGCGCCGAAGACGAGCGCGCGGATGGCCTCGCGGTTGAAGCGGAAGGCCAGCAAGGCCGATGCCTGGTAGCGGGTCAGACCGTAGTCCTGCCGGTACTCCGGCGGCAGGAAGGCAAGCTGCCGGTCGGTGGGCGGCTGGTTCAACCAGCGGCGCGTCTTGTGGGCGCTCTCGTCGCTCTCCTGCTCGTTGAGCCAATCGTCGGCCGCCGCGAGGCAGACGGTGCGTTCGCCCACTGCCAACAGATGAGGCCGCTGCTTCTGGAGGCCCCCGATGCCGTACCAACGGCCGTTCAGAAAGAAGACACCGCCCCAGGCGTTGAAGCCGTTGGCGATGAGCGCGGCATCGTCGCCGAAGAGCGCTACCCAACGGAAACTCGAGCGCTTGAGGAGATCGATCTCGGACATCACGAAGTCGCCGAGCGGCGCTGCTTCGCCGCCTTCGGGACGCTCCCAGACATGACCGCACAGTGGGCATTCGATGGTGGCGAGCGGCACGATAGCGCCGCAGTCCGGGCAATCCTTGGTCGGCGCCTCGCCGGAAGGCTCGCGACCGTCCAGGTCGACGTCCTGTTCCAGCGATCCGTGCAGCATGGTCGACGTGCCGAAGTCGAGCACGATGCAGTCGGTCTTGATGACGCCCGGATGCTCCTCTGGCGAGACCGTGCGCAGACCGCGCCCGACCATCTGGATCATGGTCGACTTGTAGGAGCTCGGCCGCAGCAGCACGACGCAGCTCGTCGGCGGGTGATCCCACCCCTCGGTCAGTACGGCGACATTGACGACGACCCGCAGTTCTCCAGCGGCGTAGGCGTCGAGGGTCGTCTTGCGGTCGGTATCGGCCATGTCGCCTTGGATCAGCCCGGCGGCGACACCGACCGCGTTGAAGGCGGCGGTGACGCTGCGCGCGTGGTCCACGGTCGAGCAGAACACCACCGTCTGGCGCTCGCCTGCCTTCTCCCGCCAGTGGCCGATGACGGCCTGCGTGATCGGGGCGCGGTTCATGATCGCCTCGACCTCGGCCATGTCGAAATCCTCGGCCGTGCGGCGCACCCTGGTGAGATGGTCCTTCACGCCGACGTCGATCACGAAGGTGCGCGGCGGCACGAGATGACCGGACGCGATGAGCTCCCCGATCCGGATCTGGTCGGCGACGTTGTCGAAGACTTCCCGCAGGCCCTTGCGGTCACCGCGATTGGGCGTCGCCGTGACGCCGTAGACCCGGCACTCGGGATTGCGCTGCAGCGCGGCGTCGATGATGCGGCGATAGCTGTCGGCGGCCGCGTGGTGCGCCTCGTCGATCACCAGGAGGTCGAGCGCGGGCAGCTGGCCGAGATTACCGGCGCGCGCCAGCGTCGGCACCATGGCGAAGGTGACCTGGCCAGCCCAGGACTTCTCCTTCGCGTCGACAACCGAGGTCGTGATGCGGGGATTCACCCGGCCGAACTTGCTGCGGTTCTGAGCGGTCAGCTCGTCGCGGTGGGCGAGCACGCAGGCCTTGGCGCCCGTGCTCTTCGGCGTTGCGCCGACCATGCGACCGACGACGGCCGAGAGCATGATCGTCTTGCCGGCTCCGGTCGGAGCGACGCCGAGGGTGTTTCCGTGCAGCCCAAGCGCGCGGACGCTGCGCTCGACGAACTGCTTCTGGCGGGGCCGCAGCAGCATGGCCGCCTCACTGCGCCCAGGACGGGCGCGTGCCCGCCGCCGGTGCTGAAGATTGGGGCATGGAGGGCTGGGAAGGCTGAGCCTGCGGCTGCGCTGCCACACCGGGCACGCCCATGAGGGCGGCATAGTCCTTGTGATCCGGCGTCACGGCCGCGCGGATCTCGTTCTTCTCCTCGCCGTTGGTGTCGGTGCCGATGTCGATCCGCGCCACGAACTCGAGCCCGTCGAGATCGGCAAAACCGCCGATGCGACGCGCGGCCTGGGCCTCAGGCGACATGTCCTTGTCCGAAATGCCGCGCGCGGAGTTGAGCATGCCGCGGATCAGGCTGCGGCCCATGTTCGCCCAGTCCGGGCCCTTGGGGCTGTAGAGCCCGATCAGGGTGAAGATCTTGCGCCGTGCATAGGGCCCTTCGAGAACCGTGAACTCGCCCGAGAGATAGACCGAGCCGGTCGTTCCCCGCCTGGCGTATCCGCCGGTCCAACCCTGCGCCGGATCGTCGTATCCGCCCGGGCGGATCGTCAGGCGCACCTTGGCCAGCGTGCCCTTGGGGATGATGTTACTGTTCTGCTTGGCGTCGTTGAAATCGTTCCAGGATCCAGACATCGCTGGGGTCTCCTCGTTCAGGCGTTTTCGGAAATGGCGGGGGCGTCGGAGGTCGGCGCCGCGGCGGGAGGCGGGCTGCGATAGGCCAGCCGCTCGCAAGCCGGCTTCACGGGTCCGCGGATCTTGGCCATCAGGCGGCCGAGATGAGGCTCCTCGATCAGGTCGAGACGGCCTGAGCGATCCTTCGCCGGGAAGTTCCATGGGTTGATCGTCTGGCAGACGAAGGCACGGTAGGGCGCGCCGGACTCGTCCTTGATCTCCGCCATCGTCAGGACTTCATCGACGATGCCCGGCAGCTCTAGGCCGGTCTTCGAGCCGTCGATCTGCGGCTGGAAGATGCGCCGATTGAAGTCATCGAGCTTCTCGTCGAGGATCCCGACGAACCAGACGTTCTTCGCCCGCGTGTGCTGGAGATGCGTGAGCCAGGCGATCATCTCGCGGCCGTGCAGGCCGTAGGCGCCGCGGACATCGCTCTTGCCGGTCTTCTCCGAGAATGCCTCGGGCTGCCCCTTGCACCATTGGAAGCAGAGCCGCCCGGCCACCGTGATCGAGTCGATGAAGATCGTCTCGTAACGGTCGAGCGAAGCCGGATCGCCGAAGCGCTCGCGCACCGCCGCGAAGTGGGCTTCGCTGTAGACCTGGTCGTCCCGCAGCGCCGGATTGGGGCCGCCGATGAAGACCGCGAAGTCGCGGCACTCGGCCCATGTGCGCGGCCGGACGCTGTCGCCGGACCATCCCTCGATGGCGAGGTCGCCCGCCTCCAGATCGATGAACAGCGTGGTTGCGGGGTCGAGCGTCCAGAGAAGGCTGGTCTTGCCGATGCCGGACTTGCCGAAAATCGTGCCCTTGATGCCGCGCGGCTCGGCGAGCCGGTGATCGGCGGAGATGATCGGGAGGGCCATCACTTGCCTCCCTTCGCCGCGATCAGGGCGTCGATTGCGACGTCCGCTCCCAGCGCGCCGGCCTTGCGGGCCTCGTCGTGGAGGGTGCGCACCGCGTCGATCTCGCGGTAGAGGGCCGATGCCCGCTCGTTCAGCCCGATGAGGGCGAAGGCCAGGTCGTCGATCGAGGCTGCCCCGACCGGCTTGACGGTCTCGTCGCGACGCTCGCCAAGGGCCGGCACCCGGATGGTCTCGGGCAGCTTGTCCAGCCCGTAATGGTGCTTGGCCAGCACCGCGAGCTTCTTCGTGATGCTCATGACGTCACCTCGGTGTTCAGGGAAAGACGGAAGCTGGGCTTGCCGGTGCGGACGGTGCGCGCGTCCTCGAAGGCGGAGCGGATGTGGCTCGGCCAGGCCGCGAACTTGCGTTCGGGCACCTTGATCGCGACATCGACGTATTGGGCGGGGTCGTCGCCCTCGGCCCGGATGCGTTCGACGAGAGCGGCGAGCTTGTCCTGGTCCCAGTCGACGCGCTTCGGCAGATCGGCGATCACGGTGACCGCGCCGTCATCGAAGCGGATGGTCCCTGTGTCCTTGCCGGCGGCTTGGCGCGTTGCGTGGGCACGATCGCCGTACTTGAGCGCGACGGCCCCATCGAGCCAGTCGCAGACGGTCTTGGCGCGGCGCAGGGCGTCGGCGGCCTCGTCCTGCAGCAGGGCGAGTTGTTCGGCGGACAGAGCGGCGATGTCGCCGACGGCCATGCGGCGGAGCTCATCGAGGGAGATACGGTTTGAGATCGTCATCACCGCCCCCTCACGCCGCAGGCTTGCTGGGGTGGTCGGCGGTACTCGCGCGAATCTGCTCGCGCTCGTACTCCTCGACGTCTTCGAGGCGGTACACGACGCGACCGCCGAGCTTGACGAAGCGCGGGCCTTCGCCCGTCCAGCGCCACCTCTCAAGCGTGCGGTGGCTGATGTTCCAGCGCGCAGCCAGGTCGATCTGGTTGAGGTGTTTCGTAGCCATCTGTGTCTCCTTGGGTTTTGGTCGAAAACCTGCGGAGAGGATGGCTGCCGGGCGGGTAGGAGCTGGGAAGGAGCCAGGTAGGGCTCAAGGTAGGAATCGGGGAAAGCGGCTCAGAAATGAAAAAAGCCGCCCACCGGGCGGCCTTTCAGATGAGAGAATTTAGGGGTCAGAGGAGGAACCAACATCGTCCATTCTCCTCCCTGATGAAATCGCGCCATTCAGGTCTTCCGGAGAAAGCCTTCGCCAGCGTGTTGACGCTCGTGCTGTACCCGGCGGTCTCCAGAACCTCAGCGGTTAAAAGTTCCGGTTGTCCCGATTTCCAAGCGTCATACAGTTGCCGGATGATCGCGCGCTGTTTCGATCCAGAGAATGCGTGACGTGTTCCGCGAACTGTGACGGACGCGCCGTCGGCCGCCATGGTGATCAGGTCGTCGTTCAGCTTCGAGCCCGCCGCAACGCGGGCAGCCAATAGGTCGGGAACGACGGCAAGACCGTTGTGATCGGCGACATCTCGAACGGCGATCAGCGTATGACCGTGGTGCACTTCTGCAGGGAGGCGCTCCACCGGCGTGAGCGTAAGGACGATTCGCAGTCCGGGCGCCGGACGCTTGCGGGCAGTATCGATGAAACTTTTCCATATCGCTGGTTCGCAGAGCCGACGGCCAATCCAGACGGATGTACGTTTGCTGCGTCCTGGAAGTCGCGCGTCGCCGACCTCCCACAGAAGGTCGGGCACGAGTTCGACAGGGCCGGTTCGCGGCGACAGATCCAGCCGCTCGAACAGCTGTTCGAGTAGCATGCTGAAGTTGACCCGGTACGTTGCCAACTGATCACCGGGGATATTCACCCAACCCGCTGACGGGCTGAAATACCCATATGCCCGATGTTCAGGTGACCAGATCAGATTGACGGGCTCGTCCTCGTGGTCGACGAGTGAAACGGCTGCCCGCGAGTGATCTTTCGGCTGAAGAATCCCAGCCGCCTTCAGCGCTGGCGCGACGCGCCCATAGTAGCTGTCGAGGACCGAGCCGCTTATAACCGCATCCGGCGTCTCGATCACAGACAGCAGCAGGTCTACCGCTTTTCGATCAATCGACGACGGCACTATCAGCCCCGGAAAGGATGCCCCAACGGCGCAGGTACTTTTCGCCGATCAACTGCTCCTCCTCGGTCTGGTCCTTGAGATTGCAGCCATGCGGCATCGTGATCGTCAACGGCAGCGTCCGACCGCGTTTGGCATCGCCCTTCGGATGGAATTTGATGGAAAGCTTGGCCTGTGTCGCCACCCAACCGCCAGCCAGCGGATCGTTGGCGCCGAACCGCTCCGCCGACATGCTCCAGATGGTGCGGTCGGCCTTCCGAAGACATTCGAGCGTGACGCGCTCGCCCACATTGTCGATGGGCATCAGACGCAGCTGCTTGACCTCGACGGACTCGATCCCGTCCTCCGGGTCGGTCGGAAAATCGAAAGGATGAAGCAGAACTGCGAGGTCGTAGGTGCGGAAGGGCACCTTCTCGCTCTGGAATTCGATCCCCAGCAGGTCGCGCGCCATGAAGCGGACCATCTCCTCGCGGCTCTCGCGGTCGTTGGCGACGACTTCGATGACGCCGGTCGCCGGTTCATACGTCATGGCCGCCTCGAACACGGGACGGCGGGCACGGCGGACGAGCGTACCCGCGTCATCGAACGCCAGGAAATCATCCGGCAGGCCTTCGCGGTAAATCGCGATCTGGACAAGCTCGCAATCCTCGCCGTCGAAGGTCGGCCGGTAGCGCCCGAAGATATCGATGTGGATGTTGTTGGAAGCGAACCGTTCGCGCAGCGCCGCCTTGAAGGCATCGATGGATGCCTCGTCTCGCCGCAGTTCGAGGTTGGGCTCGCCAATGAACCCGTCCCAGCTCCGACCACGGCGCCGCTCATCGGTGTAACGGACCTCCTCGGCATGGCGGAACCGAACGGGTTCATTCAGGAACATCCACAGCGAACGCGCATGGCCATTTGCCAGATCATCGAGCACCGTGCGGTCAGCGACGACGCTGTAGAGCGCCGTCTGCCCCGCATCATCGGCCAAGGCGCATACTCGATCGACATCAATCACGATGCGAGCGCGGGCTTCGTCGTCCAATTCGTCGACGGCCCGCAAGGTGACACGAGCGACTTCCGGCTCGGGCGCCTCCCAATCGACCTCGGTCGGAAGCTCGATGCCGGTGTGATGGAAATAAGCCTGCAGCGACGAGGCAGGCATGTTGCGGATGAAACTCGTCACTGAGGCCATGATCGATCTCCTTAGCCCTTGACGTTGCGAGGATCGTTCCCATGGGAATCGGACTGGCCGATGCGGCCATCCTGATTGTGGATCTTGAACTCCGTCCCAGCGTTGCGGCTGATCTCCCGCCCACGGGAGATCGCCGCCTGCTTCGTTTCAAAGTGCCCACTGGCGCGCTCAGCGCCGCCACGGCGGACGTCCCATCCGCCATTGGGATTGGGGACCACGTGATGGGTGCCCGAACCGTTACCTGCTTTCGTCATGCCGGCATCCTTTATCGTGAAAGCGCGAATCGGAGTTCGTATTAACGAACTGTCGCGAAGTAGGGCTTGCAAGTGACGCCTGTCAAGGACTAGGCGTCACGCGATTACGAACCCTGTGAACAAGTTGGAGGTCTCAGGTGCCCACACCCTTGGGAGAGCGCGTTCGCGAGCTCAGACTGAAGCGAGGAATGACGCTGGAGGCGCTGGCCGAGAAGGTTGGATCCAGCAAAAGCTACATGTGGGAGATCGAAAACAAGAATGTCGCGCGGCCTTCGGCAGAGAAACTCCAACTGATAGCGATCGCCCTGGATACGACGATCGACTATTTGCTCGCCACAAGCGATCTTACCGAGGCTGACGCGACTGACGCTGCATTTTTTCGCAAGTACAAGGAATTAGACCCGAAGAGTAAGGCCAAGCTGCGCGAGATGCTCAAGATCCTGGACGATGAGGATGAATGATCGGTAGCAGAAGGAAATCACCCCAAAGGGCCGCGAACGATCTGACTGTGCTTCTCCGCACCGTGCTGGGAGAAGACCGGTTCCCCGTGGACGTGGAGGCGCTGGCGCTCAAAGTCTCCCGAAACCACGAAGACCCGATCACGACAGTGAAGGGCGTCGACATCGACGGCTTCGAGGGCATGCTCCGGGCACGGCGCAAAAAGCCCGGTTGGCAGATCCTCTACAACACTCAGCCCCGCTACCGTGGGCGCGAGCGCTTCACGCTCGCTCATGAGTTCGGGCACTACTTGCTGCACCGACGCCCACTGACCGCAGAGGACTACCGCAATGGCGAGCTGTCGGACGGTTTCAACTTCCAGTGCCTCCCGCTGCAAGCCAATGGCTGGAAAGACGCCGAGAAACAGCGCGAAGAGGAGGCTGATACCTTCGCCTCCTTCCTGTTGATGCCGATCGACGACTATCGCAGCCAGGTCGGCGGTCAGGAAGTGACCCGCGACCTCCTTGGCCATGTGACTGACCGATACGGAGTTTCGCTTCTTGCGGCTGCGCGCAAGTGGATCGAATTCACCGACACCCGAGTGGCCATGGTGGTCGCGCGAGACGGCTTCGCTTTGTGGGGCAGAGCGAGCACGCGCGCCTACAAAAGCGGCGTGTTCATTCTATCGGGCATGCCGATTCCCGACGGCTCCATCATGGCCATGGGATCGGCCTCGCAGCACGCCAGTTCTCAGCGCCCAGTGGCTTTGCCCGCCGGCATCTGGACATTTAGTCGGGGATCCGAACCTGCCCGAGAACTGACCTTCTTCTCTGACCGGCTCGGTTTGGCGGTGTCTCTTCTGCAGTTCGATCGCGCCGTCGATGGAGCTGAGGTCGAGGACGAAGAATCTTGGGATAGCTTTGACCAGTTCACCCGCGATGATTCGAGATAACGAACCGACAATGCTGCGGGCAGCACCGCTCCGGGCGACTTGCGCAGATGTTCACGCTGGCAAGGCCTGACGAACGGCTTCGATTTACTTCTAATGATTCCGCTTCTCCGCGATAAGTCATTGAATCTTATTGCGTACTGTCGCTTAGCGACTACCGTTTGCTGACCATCTTCTGTTGCGAACGGTCTCATGCAAGACGCCCAATCAGGTCCGAACCCTCTGTTGCCCGCCCGTCTGTCGGTCGACGAACGCCTGGATGAACTCGCGTGCATTATTGCGGCGGGTCTGAGGCGTATTCTGCCGGAACAGTCCAGTTCTTTATCTGCACCCGGCGAAGATAGTTCATTCGACATTCTCGCTCTCAAACGCCGTGTTAGTCGTCGCAAACCAATGGGCCGAGTTGGAGGGCAATGATGCCGGGAACGAAGCGAAAGAGTGACGCCGCGC
>CAZAWM010000074.1:0-13150 GCA_964488605.1 uncultured Steroidobacteraceae bacterium
CCCGAATGCCAGCGACGCGGTGCTCTTCGTTCCTACGAACGACGGTTTCCTGCATGCGATCGATGCGCGTACGGGCGTCGAGCTCTGGTCGTTCATCCCGCCTGAACTGCTCGGCCGACTCGTCGATCTCTATCGCAATCCCATCACCCCGTCGCGCAGTTTCGGCCTCGATGGCGATGTCCGCGTACTGAAGTTCGACGTCAACGAGGACGGCATCGTCGATCGCAGCGCCGGCGATCGCGTCTGGATCTTCTTCGGCATGCGGCGCGGCGGTCGCCACTACTACTCGCTCGATGTCACGCAGCGTGATCGACCTGTGTTGCGCTGGAGCGCAGGTCCCAGCGAACTGCCCGGTATCGGCGAAAGCTGGTCCACTCCGACGATCGCCCGCGTGCGGCTCGCCGGCGCGACCCAGAACGGCGAGCACTTCGTGCTCGTCTTCGGTGGCGGCTACGACGACGCGCAGGAGAACTACCAGTACACGACCGATACCTCCGGTAACCGGATCTTCATGGTCGACGCCGCGAGCGGCCGGCTGCTCTGGTACGCAGGCGGACCGCAGGGCGCTGGCACGCCCGACCTGACGCTGTCGCAGATGACGCACTCGCTCACCGGCCGGGTGGTCACGCTCGACCTCGATGGCGACCGTTACGCCGACCGTATGTACGCCGCCGATTTGGGTGGCCGTATCTGGCGTTTCGACATATGGAACGGCCGACCGCGCAGCGAGCTCGTCACCGGCGGCGTGCTCGCCACGCTCGGCGCGGGTGGCACGGGCCAGACGTCGATCGAAAACAATCGCCGCTTCTACTATGCACCGGACGTCGCATTGATCCAGCGACGCGGCGCCGAACCGTACCTGAACCTCGCGATCGGCTCGGGGTACCGCGGCCATCCGCTGCACAGCGAAACCCGTGACCGCTTCTATGCGCTGCGCGACCGCAATCCGTTCGCAAAACTGACCCAGCCACAGTACGACGCGGCGACGCCGATCACCGATGCCGATCTCGTCAACATCACGCCGAGGCCCGAACAGGCCACGGTGCCGCCGAGCTCGGCCGGCTGGAAGCTCGAACTCAGTCTCAACGGCGGCTGGGTCGGCGAAAAGGTGCTGGCGGAAGCGCTGACGGTCGATGGCACGATTCTGTTCACGAGCTACCAACCCGTGCCGCCGAGCCAGAGCGACCCCTGCCGACCTGCCAACGGCATCAACCGAGCCTATGCGCTACGCGTCGACGACGGACGCCCATTCATCGACTTCAACGACAGCGGCGTCGTCGACTCGGCCGACCTGTACACCGAACTCGCACAGTCCGGTATCGCCGGTGAGGTCTCGCTCGCGCTCGAGAGCGCCGCGGATGGCAGCGGGCCTGGCGGCGTCCCGCCGGACGCGCTGGGTCGGCGTGGCCTCTGCATTGTCGGCGTCGAGGTGCTGCAGCGTTGCGTCGTGCCGGGCGGGGTCGTGCGCAGCTATTGGCGTCGCGTGGCCGAGGACGGCGGCGGCGACTGATGCGGCGCGTCACCAGCGAGGCGCGCCCGGGCCAGCGGGCCACGCGGGCCTCGCCGCGCGCTACCGGACTCACGCTGCTCGAACTGCTGACGGTCCTCGCGGTGCTGGCGATCGTCGCCGCCATCGCCGTACCGGGCTACCGCGCGCAGGTGCTGCGCGCACAGCACAGTGAGGCAACCACCGCACTGCTGCGGATCGGCACCGCACAGGAGGCGCACTTCCTGCAGCATAACCGCTTCGCGACCTCGCTGTCGGCCGCGCCGCCTGCCGGGCTCGGGCTCGCTCCCATCACCGAGCGCGGCTACTACGATCTCGAAATCGAGCTGACCGCTGCTGACGGCAGCGCCTACCTCACGCGAGCACGGCCGCGTGCCGCGGCAGGACAGCGCGACGATGCGCTGTGCCGCGAGTTCATGCTCGACCGCCACGGCCTGCGCGGGGCGCGCAACGCCTTGGCGGCGGACACGACGACAGTCTGCTGGCGCTGAAGGCGCTCAGGACGGTTCGGCGGGACGCCGCAAGGCGCGCGGCATCGAAAAGACCACGCGCTCCTGCCGACCGGACAACTCAGTCGGCGGCTCGCCGCCCCATCCGCGCAGCCGCGCGACAACACCGTGCACGAGCTGTTCGGGCGCCGAGGCGCCGGCCGTGACACCGACCGCCTTGCAGCCGTCGAGCCACTCTCGGCGCAGCCCGTCGGCGTCGTCGACGAGATAGGCCGCCTTGCCGAGACGCTGGCCGAGCTCGACGAGCCGGTTCGAGTTCGAGCTGCTGGCGGACCCGACCACGATCAGCACGTCGCACTGCGCGGCGAGGTCCTTAACCGCATCCTGCCGGTTCTGGGTCGCGTAGCAGATGTCCTCGCGGCGCGGCGTCTTGAGCGCGGGAAAGCGCTCGCGGAGCGCCGCAACGATCTCGGCCGTGTCGTCGACCGAAAGCGTCGTCTGGGTCACGAACGCCAGATTCGCCGGATCGCGGACCTCGAGCCGACGCGCATCGTCGATGTTCTCCACCAGCAGGATACGACCTCCGCGGGAGGTGTCGAAGCGGCCCATCGTACCCTCGACCTCGGGGTGACCGGCGTGGCCGATCAGGATGACGTCCCTGCCCTCGCGCGCATAGCGCTGCACCTCCATATGCACCTTGGTGACCAGCGGGCAGGTCGCGTCGAAGACCGTGAGCCCACGCTCGCTGGCCTCGCGCTCGACTGCGGAGGAGACGCCGTGGGCCGAAAAGATCACCGTGGCGCTCTCGGGAACCTCGCCGAGCTGCTCGACGAAGATCGCGCCGAGCGCGCGCAGGCGATCGACGACGTGGCGGTTGTGAACGACTTCGTGGCGCACGTAGATCGGTGCACCGAACAGGTCGAGGGCGCGCTCGACGATGTCGATGGCGCGGTCGACGCCAGCGCAGAAGCCACGTGGATTGGCGAGCAGGATCTTCATGGCTGTCCCCGGGCGGTCGCACGTTCGCGTCGCCATTCAAACCAGGCGTCGATCAGCAGCGCCCCGGCACCGATCGTAATCGCCGCATCGGCGACGTTGAAGGCCGGAAAATACGCTCCACCCCAGTGCACGTGCACGAAATCGATTACGAAACCGTGCTGCAGGCGGTCGATCACGTTGCCGATCGCACCGCCCATGATCAGCGCAAGGCCCGCCGCGAGCAGGGCCTGCTCACGCGCCGGGATGCGCCGCAGCCACCAGACGATGCCGGTACTAACGGCCACCGCGAGGCCGGTGAAAAACCAGCGCTGCCAGCCCCCCGCATCGGCGAGGAAACTGAACGCCGCGCCGGGATTGTGTAGCCGCGTGATGTCGAGCACCGGCAACACGGGCAGCGCCTCGTGGAGCACGAAGCGCGCCTCGACCCAGGCCTTGGTGAGCTGATCGAGCACGATCACGCCCAGTGCGAGTGGGAGCCAGCGCCAGCCACTCGCGCGCCGCTTCGGTAACGGGGTGGCCATCCGGGCCGTCTGCATGTCGACCTCCCTGTCGTTTCCGCTCATGCGATCTGCCTCGTCTCGCCGCTGCCAGCGACGTTCTCGACGCAGCGCCCGCAGATTTCGGGGTGGTCCGCATGCGCGCCGACATCGGCCCGATGATGCCAGCAGCGGATGCACTTCGGCGCGCCGCTGCGCCGGACCTCGATGCGCACGCCCTCGCCGAGTGTCGCGCCGGGTACGGCGCCTGCGGGCGCATGGGCCGCGCCGCCAACGTGGACGCGGACCTCGGAAGTGATCAGCAGGAAACGCAGCTCGGTGCCGAACGCGGCGAGCCGCTCGCCAGTGCCGGGATCGCACCAGAGATCGACCTCGGCCTCGAGCGGCGCGCCGATCGCGCCCGCGTCGCGGAGCCGCTCGAGCTCGCGCGCGACGTCGCTGCGCAGGGCGAGCAGCAGATCCCAGTCGCGCAAGGTCGGCGGCACTTCGGGCAGTTCGTGCCAGAGCGCGTGGAACACCGATCTGGCGCGCGGGCCCGGCAGGTGCTGCCAGATCTCCTCGGCCGTGAACGACAGTACCGGGGCGAGCCAGCGCACCATCGCCTCGCCGACGTGCCACATCGCGGTCTGCGCCGAGCGCCGCGCATGGCTGGCACGCGGCGTCGTGTAGAGCCGGTCCTTGAGGACGTCGAGGTAGAAGGCGCCGAGGTCGACGATGCAGAAGTTGTGCACCTTCTGGTAGATAAGATGGAACTCGTAACGCCGGTACGCCTCGACGACCTCACGCTGCAGTGCCGCGGTGCGCTGCAGCGCCCAGCGATCGAGCTCGACGAGATCGGCCGGCGCGACGGCGTCGCCCGCGGGGTCGAAGCCGGACAGGTTGCCGAGCAGGAAGCGCACCGTATTGCGGATCCGGCGGTAGGAATCCGACATGCGCCGCAGGATTTCCTCCGAGACGCTCATCTCGTTGGCATAGTCGGTCGCCGCTACCCACAGCCGCAGCACGTCGGCGCCGAGACTCTGCATGACCTTCTGCGGCGCGATGACGTTGCCGAGAGACTTCGACATCTTGCGACCCTTCTCGTCGACGGTGAAGCCGTGCGTCAGCACGCCGCGGTACGGCGCACGGCCATACAACGCCTCGGACATCAGCAACGACGAGTGGAACCACCCGCGATGCTGATCGGAACCCTCGAGGTACAGGTCGACGGGTGCGGCGATCTCGGGCCGCGCGCTGCCGACGCACTCGAACGAGAGACCCGAGTCGGCCCAGACGTCCATGACGTCCGGGACCCGGTCGTAGTCGGCCGCCTCGGCGCCGAGCAGTTCGGCCGGGTCGAGCGCGAACCAGGCTTCGATGCCGCCGCGTTCGACGCGTGCTGCGACCTGTTCGATGAGCTCGTCGGTGCGTGGGTGCAACGCCCCGCTCGAGCGGTGGACGAACAGCGGGATCGGCACGCCCCAGGCGCGCTGGCGCGAGATGCACCAGTCCGGCCGGTTCTCGATCATGCCGGTGATACGGTGCTCGCCCCAGGCCGGCGTCCAGCGCACCTGCCGGATGTCGCGCAGCGCCCCGGCGCGCAGACCGCGCTGGTCCAGACCGATGAACCACTGTGGCGTGGCGCGAAAGATCACCGGCGTCTTGTGCCGCCAGCAGTGCGGGTAGCTGTGCCGGTACGCCGCGTGCCGCTCGAGGCGACCGCGTTCGCGCAACACCTCGACGATTCTCGGATTCGCCTCCTCGACCCTGAGTCCCGCAAACAGCGGCGTGTCCGGCCGGAAGCGCCCGTCACCGTCGACGGGATTGAATACCGGCAAGCCGTAGTGCTGGCCGACCGCGAAGTCCTCCTGACCGTGCGCCGGCGCCGTGTGCACCGCGCCGGTGCCGGCATCGAGCGTGACGTGTTCGCCGAGGATCACGGGAACCTGCTTCGGCAGGAAGGGGTGTTCGAGGAGGAGCCGCTCGAGCGCACGTCCCTCGAAGCGCGCGAGCAGCGCGCGCTCGTTCGCGCCATAGCGCGCAAGGCAAGCGGCGCGCAGATCGTCGGCGAGCACGAGCAGTTCGCGCGGCGGTGCGCCGGAGTCGCTGCCGGTCGCATCCAAGCGTTCTATCTCGACCAGCGCATAGACGAGATCGGCGCGCAGCGCCACCGCCTCATTGGCCGGCAGCGTCCACGGCGTCGTCGTCCAGATCACGATCGAGGCCGGAAGCTCTGCGGTCTCGGCCACGGTCGCGGCATCGAGTCCCGTGCGCCGCGCGAACTCGCCGCGATCGACGATGCGGAAAGCCACGTCGACCGCCGGCGAGGTACGCTCTTCGTATTCGACCTCGGCCTCGGCGAGCGCCGAGCGGCAGTCGAGACACCAGTGCACGGGCTTGGCGCCCTGATAGACATGGCCGTTGCGGACGATGCGACCGAAGGCGCGAATCTGCGCGGCCTCGTAGGCGGGATCCATCGTCAGATACGGCCGCTCCCAGTCGCCGAGCACGCCGAGACGCTCGAAGTCCGCGCGCTGCTGGTCGACCTGCTCCTGCGCGAACGCTCGACAGGCCGCGCGGAAGGCATTGACGTCGAGCTTCTGTCCCGGACGGCCGACCTTCTTCTCGACGGCAAGCTCGATCGGCAGACCGTGGCAGTCCCAGCCGGGAATGTAGGGCGCGTCGAAACCGTCGAGCGTGCGCGACTTGACGATGATGTCCTTGAGGATCTTGTTGACGGCGTGACCGATGTGAATGGCGCCGTTCGCGTAAGGCGGGCCGTCGTGCAGCACGAAGCGCGGCCGCCCCGCCGCGAGGCGGCGCAGCTCGGCATAGGTACCCTCCTGTTCCCAGCGGGCGAGCAGCCGCGGCTCGCGCTGGGCCAGATCCGCCTTCATCGGAAAGTCGGTCTGCGGCAGGTTGATCGTGTGTTTGTAGTCGGCCATTGGGTCCTCGGTTGAATCGCGCCGCTCAGTCGGCCCTTTCGGCCAGCGCGACGCGTGCCGCCGCGGCATCAAGCTGCATCTGCGCCGTCAGCGCCTCGAGCGAGTCGAACTTCTGCTCGTCGCGCAGCCGGGCGACGAACTCGACTTCGATCTCGCGACCGTACAGATCACCGTCGAAATCGAACAGATGCGTCTCGAGCCAGGGCTCAATGCCGCCGACCGTCGGCCGCGTGCCGAGGCTCGCGACGCCGGGCCATGGCCGCGCGCCGACGCCGTGCACGCGCACGGCGAAGATGCCGGCGAGCGGTGTGCGGCGGCGCCGGAGACGCAGGTTGGCCGTCGGAAACCCGAGAGTGCGGCCGAGCTGTTCCCCACGCACGACGCGTCCGCGTATGCCGTAGGCGCGCCCGAGCAGCCGCTTCGCCGCGTCGAATTCGGACTCGCCGAGCGCGCGGCGCACCGCGGTGCTGCTGGCACGCTGCCCATCGATCAGCACCGGAGGCACGACCTCGACCGAGAAGCCCTCCCTGCGCCCGGCCGCCTGCAGCGCAGCGACGTTGGCCTCGCCGTGCCGACCATAGCGGAAGTCGTGACCGACGACGATGCCGGTGAAACGCAGCGCATCGCGCAGCATGCGCAGGAACTCCTCGCCGCTCATCGCGCGCAGCGCCGGAGTGAACCGCAGGACGACGAGCAGGTCCAGGCCGCTGCGCTCGAGCAGACGCCAGCGCTCGCGGAAACTCGTCAGTCGCTCCGGCGGAGCATCCGGAAACAGCACCTCGCGCGGCATCGGCTCGAAGGTCACCATCGCCGCGGGACGCGACTCGCGGCGCGCCTGCGCAAGCGTCGCGCGGATCAACGCGGCGTGACCGATGTGCAGACCGTCGAACGTGCCGATCGTGACCACGCCGCCGCGGTCGCGTTCGCGCAACGCCCGAAGGCCGCGAACGAGGTTCATGGGGACCTGCTGAAGCGTTTGAAAAGATTGGAATTATAGGCCAATCATGGCATCGGCGGGCGCCCGCCCGATGCGCCATCGCGGCGCGGCAGCGGCGGCGCCGAAAGGAGCTGTGCCGGGCGCAGTCCGAACAGCCAGAGCACCGCGAAGTAGACGGCCGCGCCCGCGACCACGCAAAGAGCAAGACGGCCCGACCGCGCGAGCGGGCCGATCGCGAGCCAGTCGCCGAGGTCACCGGCGAGCCAGACCAGCACCAGCGCCATGGCCAGCGAGGCGCCGCCGATCTGCAGCGACAGGCGGCCCCAGCCTGGAGCCGGGCGATAGACACCGTCACGGCGCAGCCCGCGCCAGAGCAGGAAGGTGTTGACGGCGGCTGACAGGCAGGTCGAGGTCGCGAGCAGCACGTGCGGCACCGGAAAACCGGCATGGTGCGCCGGCAGCACGACCGCAATGTTCACACCCATGTTGACGCCGAGAGCGATCAGGCCCACGCGCACGGGCGTCTTGGTGTCCTGCCGGGCGAAGTAGCCTGGCGCCAGTACCTTGACTAGGCTGAAGGCGACCAGGCCCCAGGAATAGGCCATCAGCGCATAGGTCGCCATCTCGACGTCGCGTGTCGTGAACTGCCCGTAGCCGAAGATTGTCGCCGTCAGGGGTCCTGCGATCACGAGCAAGGCCACCGCCGCGGGCGTCACGATCAGTAGCACGAGTCGCAGCGACCAGTCCAGCGTCTGCGTGAAGCGCTCCATCGACTGTTCGGCGTGCTGTGCCGAGAGCCGTGGCAGCACCACGGTCGCGAGCGCGATACTGAACACGCCGAGCGGAAACTCCATCAGTCGGTCCGCGTAGTAGAGCCAGGCGATGCTGCCCGTGACCAGGAACGAGGCGATCAGCGTATCGAGCAGCAGACTGACCTGCGCCATCGACGAGCCGAGGATGCCGGGCAGCATCAGACTACCGATACGCCGGACACCCTCCATCGCCGGCCGCCAGCGTGGCCAGCCGAGCAGACCGAGGCGCGCCACGGAAGGGAGCTGGAACAGCAGCTGCAGCGCGCCGGCGACGAATACGCCGATCGCAAGCGTCAGGCCCGGATTCGCGGTGTGCGGGGCAATCAGGCTCGCGAACACGACCATCACGACGTTCATGACGACCTGGGTGAAGGCCGGCACCGCGAAGCGACCGTAGCTGTTGAGCACACCGCTGAACAGCGCCGTCAGTGAGATGAAGAACAGATAAGGGAACGTGAAGCGCAACATCTGCACCGCGAGCTCGTACTTGCCGGTCTCCGCGGAAAAGCCCGGCGCAAACACGAGGACGATGGCCGGCGCGGCACTGACGCCGATCGCCGTGACGGCGAATAGCACCGCGCCCAGCGTGCCGGCCACGCCGCCGACGAGTTCACGTACCTCGGCGTGCGGGCGGCGCACCCTGAACTCCGAGACGACCGGCACGAACGACTGCGAAAACGAGCCCTCGGCGAACAGGCGGCGCAAGAAATTCGGGATCTTGTAGGCGACCAGAAAGGCGTCCATGACCATCCCGGCGCCGAACGCCTGCGAATAGACCATGTCGCGCCAGAGCCCGGTGATCCGTGACAGCAACGTCGTGAACCCGACGACGGTGGTGCTCTTGAAGATCGCGCGGCTCATGCGGGGCCCTGTGGGGGTTGGCCGGCACTATACAGAAAGCGCTGTCGCGCACCCGTTGAGCCGCTCACGCGCGACCGCGCCGGCCGATCGGCGCCTTCGGCGGCGGGCGGCAGGCGGCGTTGACAAGCCCTACGGGGCTGCGCACACTACGCGCCCCTTGCGGCCCGGCGACGTTCCGGGGCCGAGCTAACGGAGTCCGAAGTGGCCAATTCCAAGTCCGCCGAGAAAGCGGCCCGTCAGGCCGCCAAGCACAACGCACGTAACGTCGCGCTGCGCTCCCGTGCCCGCAGCGCCATCCGCAAAGTGCTCGCCGCCGTGTCCAGCGGCAACAAGACCCAGGCGACCGAGCAGTATCGCAAGGCCGTTGCGATGGTCGATTCACTGGTCAACAAGCGGCTGATCCACCGGAACAAGGCCTCGCGCCACAAGAGTCGGCTCGCCGCCAGGATCAAGGCGCTCGCCTGAGGCAGGCGCGTACCAGCTCGCGTCGCGCGCCCGGCGCCCGCTTCAACGGACCTCCTCAGCTTCGCCGCGCACGCCCCGCCCGACGACGGGGCGTTTTCGTTTTGGCTGGCCGCTCACTCGGGAACGGCAGTCCCGGGGCCCAGGCTTCCTCCTGCAGCCGGCATACGCTGCGCGGCGGCCGCCGCATCCTGACAGCACGCCCCGGCGCGGTATCGCGGCGTGAGGCAGGTGCCGCGCCGGCGTGCTCCGCGGCGAGCAGCAGCGCCAGGCGCCGCTCGCTCGCGGCGACTTCGCGCCAGTCGGTTCCTTCGGGCCAGGGTTCCAGCGCGCCGACCAGGGCCCACAGCGCGTGAACTGTCGCGACTGCGCCCGCGCGGCGCAGGGCGATGTACGCGGCCAGTCCGCCCCGCCGGCGCAGCGTCTCGACGTCGCGGATGCCGATGCGCGTGAGCATCTGCTCGCTGCGCGGTCCGAGATTGCGCAGATCGCGGATCCGCAGCCGCAGCTTGCCGGCGGCGATGCGCCGACGGACCTTGACGTTGCGCGCCGTCGTCACGTCCTGCCGTCAGCGTTTCGTGCGCACGGCACCGACCGTGCGCTCGCGCCGCAGCGCGGCTGCCTCGCGCTGCGCTGCGGCGACGCGATGGGCCTTGTTGCGCTCGGCGGCCTGCTGCTCGAGGAAGCGCATGACTGCTTCGGCGAGTTCGCGAGTGCCGGTGCCGGTGGCGCCGGAGATGAGGTGGTGCGGTCCTGTCCACCGCAGACGGCGGACGATGTCCTTCGCACGCCGTCGTGCCTCCTCGGGCGGCAGCAGATCGGACTTGTTGAGGATCAGCCACCGCGGCTTCGCGGCGAGTTCGGGGCTGAACTTCTTGAGTTCCGCGACGATCGCGCGGGCGTCGCGGACCGCATCGGCCTCGGGGTCCGACGGCGCGATGTCGACCAGATGCAGCAGCAGCGCGGTCCGCTGCAGATGCCTGAGGAAGCGGATGCCGAGGCCTGCGCCCTCGGCCGCGCCTTCGATCAGGCCCGGAATGTCGGCCATGACAAAACTGCGGTGCTCGCCGCAGTAGACCACCCCGAGGTTCGGATGCAGTGTCGTGAACGGATAGTCTGCGACCTTCGGCCGCGCCGAGGAGACCGCGCGGATCAGCGTCGACTTGCCGGCATTCGGCAAGCCCAGCAGCCCGACATCGGCGATCACCTTGAGCTCGAGCTCGAGCTGGCGCCTCTCGCCCGGCAGCCCTGGTCCGAACTGCCGCGGCGCGCGGTTCGTGCTCGACTTGAAGTGCGTGTTGCCCCAACCGCCCTTGCCGCCGCGCGCGACGAGCAGCGTCTCACCCTCCCGGGTCAAATCGCCGAGCTGCTCCTGCGTCTCCGCATCGCGCACGATCGTGCCGACGGGAACCGGGATGAACAGGTCGGCACCGCTGCGGCCACTGCAGTCGTTGCCGCTCCCCGCTTTTCCCGACTCGGCGCGGAAGGTGCGCTCGATGCGAAAGTCGGCGAGCGTGTTGATACCCGGCACCGCGCGCAGATAGACGCTGCCGCCGTCGCCGCCATCACCGCCGTCCGGTCCGCCGAAAGGCACGAACTTCTCGCGGCGGAAGCTCACGCAGCCGCGGCCGCCGTTGCCAGCCTGAATGCGCAGTCGCGCTTCGTCGACGAATTTCATGGGTCGCAGCTTACGCGCGGCAGGCGATGCAAAACAAAACCCCGGCGCTAGGCCGGGGTCGGTTCGATCGCGCGGCTCCGGAAGCCCCGCTAGGCTCCAGGCTCCGCGTCGACGACGTTGACGTACAGGTGACCCTCGGCGCCGCGGCGCTTGAACTGCACGCGACCGTTCTTTTTCGCAAACAGCGTGTGATCGGTGCCGATGCCGACACCGACGCCGGGGCGGTACCGCGTGCCGCGCTGCCGGATGATGATGTTGCCGGCCAGCACCTGCTCGCCGCCGAAAATCTTGACGCCCAGGCGCTTGCTGTGGGATTCGCGGCCGTTCTTGGTGCTGCCGCCTGCTTTCTTGTGTGCCATGTCTGGAATGCTCCGTGCGGCTCAGCCCGCGCTGATGTCGGTGATCCTGATCTCGGTGAAGGGCTGACGGTGGTTACCCATGCGCAGGTAGTGCTTGCGGCGGCGAAACTTGACGACCGACTTCTTCTCGCCTTGGCCGTGGCGCTCGACGGTAGCGCGCACCGCCGCGCCGCTGACGAGCGGCGAGCCGACCTTGACCGACTCGGCCGCACCGACCAGCAGAACGTGGTCGAAAGTGACCTCGCTACCGGGCTCGGCCGCGAGCTTCTCGATGCGCAGCGTGCTGCCTTTCTCGACCCGATACTGCTTGCCGCCCGTGGCGATGACCGCGTACATGTTCCGCTCCGAATCAAAGGGCGCGAATTGTAAGCCTCGAAAACCTGCCGGTCAAACGCTATTCCGCCTTTCGGATCAGTGATTTACGGACTCCGCGCCACGGCGTCGCACGGGCGCTGCTTGGTCGCCCGCCCTGCCTCGGCTACCATGCCGGCCGCGATGAAGCTCGACGAGATCAAAGCCCCGGTCCGTGCCGATCTCGACTCCGTCGATGCCGTGATCCGCGTGCGGCTGCACAGCGAGGTCGGCCTCGTCGATCAGATCGCCGACTACATAGTCGGTGCCGGCGGCAAGCGTCTGCGGCCGCTCGTCGTCGTGCTCGCCGCGCGCGCCTGTGGCGCGCAGGGCAGCACCCATATCGATGCCGCGGCATTCATCGAGTTCATTCACACCGCCACCCTGCTCCATGACGACGTCGTCGACGGCTCGTCACGCCGGCGTGGCCGAGCGACGGCCAACCATGTCTATGGCAACCAGGCCAGTGTGCTCGTCGGCGACTTCGTCTACTCGCGCGCGTTCCAGATGATGGCCGCGATGGGCTCGCAGCGCATCATGGAGATCATGGCCGACGCGACCAATGTGATCGCCGAGGGCGAAGTTCTGCAGCTCATGAACGCGCGCGACCCCGACACCACGCAGCAGCGATACCTCGACGTCATCTACCGCAAGACGGCCAAGCTCTTCGAGGCCGGGGCGGAGGTCGCCGCCGTGCTGGCCGGGGCCTCGCCGAGTCTGCAGCAGGCGCTGGCCGCTTACGGTAGGCACCTCGGCACTGCCTATCAGCTCGTCGATGACGTGCTCGACTATCAGGCCGATGCCGGCGAGCTCGGCAAGAACCTCGGCGACGATCTTGCCGAGGGCAAACCCACGCTGCCGCTGATCCAGGCCATGCGCGCCAGCAACGACCCCGCCATCCGCGAACTGGTTCGCGAGGCAATCCGCGCCGGCGGACTCGAGCGGATGGATCGGATCATGGCGACAATTGAATCGACCGGGGCGCTTGAGTACACTCGCGCCCTTGCCCAGGACGAGGCCGATCAGGCGTTGCGCGCGCTGCGGGCGCTCCCCGAAACGCCATTCAAGAAAAGCCTCGCTGCGCTCGCGCGCTTCTCGGTGGAGCGCACGTATTGACCTCGGGATGTAGCTCAGCCTGGTAGAGCACTACGTTCGGGACGTAGGAGTCGGAGGTTCAAATCCTCTCATCCCGACCACCCCCCCTCGAGCCAGGTCGCCCCGGCTTACGGTCGGGCGAAGGCCCCAGCCGGGGTCGTCCGCCGCAGCGCTGTCAACCCGGAAAATGTCGCGCAGCGCCGACGAATGTGGTAGTGT
>CAZAWM010000075.1:0-5784 GCA_964488605.1 uncultured Steroidobacteraceae bacterium
AGATCGACCGCACGAGCGACGTCACGGGACTCGTCGACACCGGCAAGCTCGTCGGTCTGCTCGAGCAGAGCGACGCGGTTGCGGTCATGGAGGCGATCCAGCGCATCTCGGATCAGAAGCTCGCCAGAACCGAACCGCGTACGATCACGCGCGACGAGGTGATCCGCGAGCTGATCCGCTGCAACTATGTCAAGGCGGCCGACCTGACCGACCGCTTCGGCAATCCCGCCTCGCTGAACCCTGAGCTCGATCCGTTCATCCTCGAGGGAGCGCCCGGTGCCTCCAACCCCATCTTCACGCGCGCACAGTTCGATGGCGATGGCGAGTTCCGCAAGACCGCGGCCGTCATGAAGCTCGTGCTGGAGGGCTATGCAGGTGCCGGCACGATCACCATGGGCGGCTACGACTACCACGGTCAGGGTCGCGCCACCGGCGAGGTGCGCAACTTCCGTGCGGGTCAGTGCATGGGCGCCTGTCTCGAGTACGCGGCGCGCAAGGGTGTGCCGCTGATGCTGTACGTCTTCAGCGATGGCGGCATCTCCGCGGGCGGCCAGGTCGACAACACGGTCGATGGTCGCGGCAAGTTCATGTGGACTAGCGACAATCAGTCGACTGCGACGTCGTTCTTCCTGGTGTTCAATCCGCGCGGGCGGCCGCAGCTGTTCACAGGGGACAGTATCCCGGCCACGCGGCACCAGCAGATCGGCTATTTCAGGTCGGACGCCTCGGTCGAGACGGCGGGGACGCCAGCCGCCAACAACGTCAACCTGCTGGTCGAGACGGTCGTGCTCAACTACATGGCACTGCATGGCGAGCAAAACCTGTTCGCGAGCCGTTTCCCGCAGCACGGTCTCGGCAGCGTTGCCTTGCGGGACAGCCTCACGGCGTTCAACCCGATCGTCAACGGCACAATCGCCTGACGCGGCTCGCCCCGCGCGCGGCGCCGCTGAGATAGAGTGGCGCGGTGATGGCCAATGCCGAAGCGGCGACCGTGCCCCCCTTCTGGTGCCCACAGTGTGATGGGGCGCCGCTCGCGTCCGACCGGGACGGTTTCGCGTGTGCCGCCTGCGGCACGCGTTTCCCGCTACTGGCAGGAGTCCCGTGGCTGTTCGCCGAGCCCTTCCAGCGGCTCGCCGATTGGCGTCAACGTTTGGCTCTGCTGCTGCGCGAGTCCGAGGCGCAGAGCGCCGCACTTCGCTCCGAGGCCGATGCGCAACCGGCCGGTACGACCCGCCGCCGGCTGGCGCGTTCCTCGGACGCGATGCGCGCCCATCTGGACTGCCTCGCACGGCTGCTGCAGCCGCTGATGCGCCTGCAGGACGCGCCGCGCCGCGAGACGCTGCTCGCGCTGCGGACGCGCTTGCCGATGGCGCAGGATCTGATGTCCTATTACGTCAACCTGCATCGCGACTGGGCCTGGGGCGAAGCCGAGAACGCGGCAGCGCTCGAGATCTGCGCCGCCATGCTCGACGGCGCGGCCCGTGGGCGCTGGCTGGTCGCGGGCTCGGGCGGCGGCCGACTCGCCTGGGACCTGCATCAGTCGCTCGCGCCGCAAGTGACACTCGCGATGGACCTCAATCCGCTGCTGCAGATCGTCGCCAGCAAGATCGCGCGCGGCGAGAACGTCGAACTTTGGGAGTTCCCGATCGCACCGCGCGATCTCGACGATTACGCCATCGCGCGGACGCTGCGCGCGCCCGCGGCGACCCGGCCGGGTCTGCACTTCGTGCTCGCCGACGCACTGCGTCCGCCACTCGCTGCCGGTATCTGCGATGCAGTGGTGACGCCGTGGTTCATCGACATCGTGCCGCAACCGCTCGGCGTGGTCGCTGCCCGCATCAATCGTCTGCTCGCACCGGGCGGAGCGTGGGTGAACTTCGGTTCGCTGTCGTTCTCGCAGGGCAGCCCGGCTCAGTGGCTCTCGAAGCAGGAGGTACTCGAGTGCATCGCGACGGCCGGCTTCGAGGTCACCGCGTCGCGCGAGGACGAACTGCCGTACATGCGCTCGCCAGCGAGCCGGCACTCGCGAATCGAGCGCACGTTCGCCTTTCGCGCCGTGAAGCGCTCGGAAGCCGCCGATCCCGGCGAGGCGTGGAACCTCCCCGACTGGCTCGCCGACCCGACCCTCCCGGTACCGCGACTCGGGCATTTCGAGACACAGGGCCTCGTCACGAGGATCTACGCGTTCGTGCTTGCACTCGTGGACGGGCGGCGAAGCACCCGCGAGATCGCCGCTTATCTCGTGCAGCAGAAGCTCATGGAGCCAGCGGACGCGGAACCTGCGGTACGCTCCTTCCTGACCCAGCTGTACGAGGAAGGACGGCAGCGCTCCCGCTTCTGACGCTCGCTCAAAGTCGCCAGTTGCCGACAGTGCGAATCTGTGACGCAGACGGCGTGCACGGTATCGGCAGGCCGCGCAGTTCCGGTGGCGTCGCGTTGACACTCGCGCGCGCGCTGTGCGAGTTTACATTCGCAGGCGCGGACGCTTGGTCGCGGTCCGCGATGCCGCATCCGTTGCTGCACCGAACCCTTTCGGAGTTGAGTCCGTTGTCCCGACCGCAGCCGTTCGCGCTCATGCTGTTCGTCATGATCGGCACGCTCGCGGCCGCGTTGCCGATGCGCGCAGCGGAACGGCATGTCCTGATCGGCAAGCAGGCCCCCGACTTCGCGTTGCGCTCGGCCGGAGGGGCGAACCTGCGCCTGTCCGAGCATCGTGGCGACGTGGTCGTACTCTCATTCTGGTCGAGTCGATGCAACACCTGCCGCGCACAGCTCGCCGAGCTCGACCGGCTTTACGCAACCTACCGTCCTGCCGGGTTCGTCGTCCTCGGCATCAACGTCGACGACGACCCGCGCGCGGCCGCAGAGTTCGCGCGTGCGCAGGCCGCGAGCTTCCCGATGCTGTTCGATCCCGTGAAGACCACGGCGCGCCGCTACGACATTGACAATCTGCCCATGCTGGTCGCGATCGATCGGTTCGGCGTCGTGCGGTGGGTGCGCCGCGACGACCGGCGCTCGGGTGTCGCGGAGTACACGGCGGCATTGCGTCGCCTCATCGACGAGTAGGGCTGCGTTCGCGGGGATTGATTCATGGCTCGACCAGACGATCAGATGACTTACATGCCACGCCGGCCAGTGACGTCCTGGCTCGCGTCGCCGTTCGCGGCGTTGCTGCTCATGCTGGCGCCGTCATTCGCTCAGCAGGCGCCGCCCGCCCAGGCGCCGGCGGCCCCCGCCGTGCCCGCTCAGGAGCCCGCCGGGGAGGCGGCCGAGCCGGCGCCCGATACGAAGGCTCTAGACGAGGAGGTGCAGCTCCTCAAGAAGGACGCCGTCGCTCTCAATCGCGAGCTCTTCATGCTCGAGGAGGAGCTGCTGTTCCCGGCCAATACCCAGGTCGCCGTGTTCCTGTCGATGGACGTGGGTGAGTTCTTCGGGCTCGATTCCGTGCAGCTCAAGATCGACGGTCGCGAGGTCGGCAACTATCTTTACACGCAGCGCGAGGCCGAGGCGCTGCTCAAGGGCGGCGTGCACCGCGTCTACCTCGGCAATCTCAAGGTCGGCGAGCACGAACTCGTCGCGATCTTCACCGGCAAGGGCCCCAACGAGCGCGAATACCGACGCGGCGCGTCGCTACGCTTTTCCAAGGCCGTCGGTGCTAAGTACCTCGAGCTCAGGATCACCGATCGGCAGCTCCGCGGCCAGCCGGAGTTCGAGATCAAGGACTGGGAGTGAGCCCGCGCACCCGCCGCAACGCGATCCGAATCCCGCGCGCCTCGCTCGCGCTCGCAGGCGCTCTGCTGGCGGCCTGCTGGTCGGCTCCGGCGGCGCAGGCGGCGAAGCGACCCGATCCGGACAAGCTGCCCGTCACGCGTATCCGCGACCTGCACTATGGCGATGTGCTGTTCTATTTCTACCAGGGGGAGAACTTCGAGGCGCTGACGCGGCTGACCGCATTCGACGGTTGGGGCCGGCTGCCGAGCCACCAGGCCGAGTCGCAGCTGCTGCTCGGCGGGCTGTACCTCGAACTCGGACTGCATAACGAGGCCGGCGCGCGTTTCGAACGGCTGCTGGGTCCTGAGGTGCCGGTCGGGGTTCGGAATCGCGCGTGGTTCTACCTCGCGAAGATCTGGTACGTGCGCGGTTACCTCGAGCGTGCGGAAGCCGCGATCCGCCGCATAGACGGGCGCCTGCCGCCCGCGCTCGAGGCCGAGCGGATGCACCTGCTCGCCAATGCGGTCATGCGCCAGGGGCGATTCGCCGAAGCGACGCGAATACTCGACGGCTGGCAGGGGCCTACCGACTGGACGGCCTACGCTCGCTTCAACCTCGGCGTCGCGCTCGTGCGGGACGGCCGTCTGGAGGATGCCGCACCGCAGCTCGAGCAGGTAGGCAGGCTGGAGACCGATCGGCCCGAACTGCTGGCGCTGCGCGATCGCGCCAATCTCGCGCTCGGCTTTGCGCGGCTGCAGGCACGGCAGCCAGCCGAAGCCCGTGCGGCGCTGCGGCGCGTCCGGCTCGACGGACCGTTCTCGAGCCGCGCGCTGCTCGGCGCGGGCTGGGCCGACGCCGAACTCGGCGACTATCGGGCCGCCCTCACGCCGTGGCTGGAACTGCGGGATCGCAGCCTGCTCGATGCGGCCGTGCAGGAGTCGTACCTCGCAGTTCCTTACGCCTTCGCCAAGCTCGATGCGACGGCACAGTCCGTCGAGTATTACGAAGCTGCGGTGCAGTCCTTCGAGTCCGAGACCGCGCGGATCGATGCGGCGATCGCGCGCGTGCGCAGCGGCACCATGCTGGAGGACGTCGTCGCGCGCGAGGCGACGGGGGGTACCTACGGCTGGTTCTGGCAGCTGCGCGAACTGCCCGCAGCGCCCGAGACGCGCTACCTGTACTCGGTGCTCGCAGGCCACGACTTCCAGGAAGGACTCAAGAACTATCGTGACCTCGCCTTCCTCGACCGGACCTTGACCCGCTGGTCGGAGAACTTCGATGCCTATCGCGACATGATCGATGCGCGCGAGCGCGCCTTCTCCGAGAGGCTGCCGCGCGCCGACGAGCTGCTCGCGCGCGATGTCGCCACGGATCTCGTGGCGCGACGCAATGGCGTCGAGTCGCGGCTCGCGAGGATTGCACGCGACGCCGACGTCGCGGCGCTCGGCACGGCCGAGCAGCGCGACCAGTGGGAGCGGATCCGGCGTCTCGAAGAGGCGCTCGCGCTCGAACCCGAGGGGCCTGGCAAGCAGGAGGCCGCCGAGCGGCTGCGTCTCGTTCGAGGCGTGCTGTACTGGGAGCTCGCTGCGGCGTTCCGCGGTCGCATGTTCGAGCAGCGTCGTGCCTTGCGCGACCTCGATGCGCTGCTGCGCGAGACGCAGAATCGCTGGGAGCGTCTTGCGCGGGCGCGTGCCAGCGTTCCTGCCAACACCGGTGAGTTCGCGCAGCGGCTCACGGTGGCCGGCGAGAAGCTGGACGCCCTGCGTGCGCGACTGGTGGCCACGCGCGCGCGCCAGAACGAACTGCTCGCTGCGCTGGCGATCCGCGAGCTTGCGCAGCAGAAGGAGAGGCTGAATACCTATCAGCTGCAGGCTCGGTTCGCATTGGCCACGATTTACGATCGCGCCGCCCTGGTGCCCGCCGAGCCGGCTAGACCGGCACCCGGCGACGCCGATGTTCCTGTACCCCAAAACGGTCAGCAGGAGTCCGCCCGATGAGCGCTGCGGTCCGCAACCCGCGGCTGGCGCCTGCGCTCTGCGCGCTGGCGCTCATGATCGGCGGCATTTCGGTCAC
>CAZAWM010000075.1:5794-13148 GCA_964488605.1 uncultured Steroidobacteraceae bacterium
AAGCCGCCAAGCGGGGTCGCGAACCGCTTACGATCGGCGACCTCGAGGCGCGTCGGGTCGAGATCCGCACCGACGCTCGCGTGCCCGGCAGCGCAGCCCGGGCAATGGACAATTACCGCAAGTATCTCGAACTGCAGAACGCCGATCCTGCCACGCGCGCCGAGGCGCTGCGCCGACTCGGCGATCTGAATCTCGAGGCCGGCGAGCTCGAGCGCATGGAGCGCGAGGTCTCGGCGGTCGACCTCGCCGGGGCGGAGGCGATCCGGCTCTACACACTGCTGCTCAGGGCCTACCCGGACTATCCGCGCAACGACCAGGTTCTCTATCAGCTCGCCCGCGCCTATGAGACCACCGGTCAGCCCGAGCAGGCGCTCGCGACGCTCGACCGTATCGTACGGGAGTATCCGCAGGTACCGCAGCTCAGTGAGATCGACTTCCGCCGTGGCGAGATCCTGTTCTCGGCCAAACGCTACCCGGAGGCGCAGGCCGCCTACGAGCGCGCGCTGCGTGCCGGCGAATCCGGCCCGTTCTATGAACAGAGTCTCTACAAGCTGGGCTGGTCGTTGTTCAAGCAGTCGCTCAACGAGGAGAGCCTGCCGTCGTTCGGGCGCGTGCTCGACGCGAACCTGCTCGATCGCCGCGACCGCAGCCGAGTGCTGCCGATCGAAGGCCTCAAGCGCGCAGACCGCGAGCTCGTCGAGGACACGCTGCGCGTCATGAGCATCGCGTTCTCCTATCTCGACGGCGCGACGTCGCTCGCCGAGTATCTCGACAGGCGCGGCACCGCCACGCCGTACGCGCACCTGCTGTACGCGCGGCTGGGCGACCTCTACGTCGAGAAGCAGCGCTACCAGGACGCGGCGGCTGTCTACCGGGCGTTCGCCGCGCGCGATCCCAACAACGACAACGCGCCGCTGCTTGCCATGCAGGCGATCGAAGCCTACCGCAAGGGCGGTTTCTCGCAGCTCGTGCTAGAAGGCAAGCGTGAGTATATCGAGCGCTACAACTTCGCCTCGGCCTTCTGGAAGGGGCGCGACCGCGCAAACTTGCCGCAGGTCGTGGCCGAGCTCAAAACCAACCTCAAGGACGTCGCGACCTACTACCATGCGACGGCGCAGACCTCGAAAAGGATCGAGGACTACGCGGTCGCTGCCCGCTGGTACCGCGACTACCTCGGCTCCTTTCCCGACGATCCGGAGTCGGTGGCGACGAACTATCTGCTTGCGGAGACGCTCTACGAGAGCCGCCAGTACGCGGACGCGGCGGCCGAGTTCGAGAAGACCGCTTATGGCTACCCGCGCAACGGGCGCTCGGCGGCCGCCGGTTATGCGTCGCTGGTCGCGTACCAGAAGGAGCGCGAGCGCCTGACCGGCGAGTCGCAGGCCGTCTGGCATCTGCGGCAGATCGATGCCGCCATCCGTTTCGCGCAGACTTTTCCCGAACATCCGGACAGCGGCGGCGTGATCACGCGGACCGCGCAGGACGTGTTCGTGCTGAAGGATTGGCCGCGCGCGATCGACGTCGCGCAGCGCGTGCTTGCGCATAAGCCAGGCGTGGATGCCGCGAAGCAGCGAATCGCCTGGAACATCATCGGCGAGGCGAACTTCGAGCTCGGTGTGTACGATCGAGCCGAGGCCGCGTACGTCCGTGCCCTTGAACTGCTGCCGCCCAATGATCCGCTGCGCAAGGAGTTGACAGAGCGGCTCGCGGCCTCGGTGTACCGGCAGGCCGAGGCAAAACGTGCGGCCGGAGACGGGCTCGCGGCGGTCGATGATTTCCTGCGAGTCGCGGCCGTGGCGCCCGACGCGAGCATCCGCTCGACGGCCGAGTACGATGCGGCAGCCCAGCTCGTGAACCTCAAGTCGTGGGAGCGCGCGATTGGCGTGCTCGAGTCCTACCGCCGCAGCTACCCTCAGGATGCGCGCCAAAGGGATATCACGCGTAATCTCGCCGTCGCGTATGCCGAGGCAAACCGGCCGTTGCAGGCCGCCGTCGAGTTCGAGCGCATCGCGGAGACGCCTGCCGAGGATGTAGCGCTGCGCCGCGAGGCGCTGCAGAACGCGGCGGAGCTCTACGAGAAGGCCGGGGAGGTTTCCAAGACCAGGACCACGCTCGAGCGCTTCGTCGAACGCTACCCGGTGCCTCTCACGCCTGCGATCGAGGCCAGACAGCGGCTGGCCGATCTCGCCGGGGACGAGCCTACGAGACTTCGCTGGTATCGCGAGATCGTGCGCGCGGACGCGGCGGCCGGCGCGCAGCGGACTGACCGGACGCGGGTGCTCGCTGCGCGCGCCCAGCTCGCGCTCGCCGCCCCGCAGCGTGACGCCTTCCGCGGCATCCGCCTCGTAGCGCCGTTGCGCCGCAGCCTCGAGCAGAAACGAAAGGCGCTCGACTCGGCGCTCGCGGCCTATCGCGCCGCCGCCGACTACCGCGTCGCCGACGTCACCACGGCGGCGAGCTTCGAGATGGCCGAACTCTACCGCACGCTGGCGAACGATCTGCTGAGGTCGGAGCGGCCAAAAGGGCTCGGCGCCGACGAGCGTGAACAATACGATCTGTTGCTCGAGGAACAGGCGTTCCCGTTCGAGGAGCAGGCGATCAGCCTGCACGAGATCAACGCCGCGCGCGCGCGCGAGGGTGTGTACGATGACTGGGTACGGCGCAGCTATGCCGCGCTCGCCGAACTCAAGCCAGCCCGCTACGGCAAGACCGAGATAGTGCAGGATGTCGTTACGTCGCTCGAGTGATAGGTGGCGGTCCGTTGGTAGGCCGTGGTTCTTCAGCGCGGCGTGCCTGACGCTGCTGTATGGCGTGGCGCAGGCCGATGCGGCACAGGATGCGGTGCCTGCCGGCGCCGCTGCGCCGGCCGTCGTGGCGGCGGCACCAAGCGTGCCGCTCGCGCCACGTAGCTATCCGGCGCGTGCGCTGGCCGACTACGCGCGCGCGATCGAGCTCGCCCAGGCGGGCAGGGCGACCGAGGCCGAGCTCGAGTTCGGGCAGCTGTCGGCGGCCTATCCCCAGTTTGCCGGTCCGCAGATCAACATCGGTCTGCTGCGGCGGCGTGCCGGCGATCTCGGCGGCGCCGAGGCAGCCTTGCGGCTCGCTACCGAACGCAATCCGGGCAGCGCTGTCGCATGGAGCGAACTCGCCCTGACGCTGCGCATGCGCGGGCAGCTCGAGCAGGCGGCCACTGCCTACGAGCGGGCGATCGCCGCGAATCCCGCCTACGCTCCCGCGTACCGGAACCTCGGTGTGCTGCTCGATCTCTACCTCGACCGGCCCGTACCGGCACTCGCGGCACTCGAGCGCTATCGCGAACTGGTCGGTGAGGAGAAGCAGCTCAACGGCTGGATCACCGAGTTGCGCCAGCGCATCGCGAAACTCGCGCCGCCCGATGGTGGCGCCGCGCCAGGGGAGGCGCCGCTGCCCTTGCCACAGCCAAACGATCCTGCCCCCGCCACGGAGACGGTCCCATGAGACAAGCCAGCCGTGCGCATGTCCTCTCGATCCTCGCGCTCTGGCTCGGCACCGGCACGCTGCCTGGCGCCGAGGGACGGGCGCAGACATACCCGGCCAGCGTGCCGCCCGCAGAAACCGCCGCAGCGGGAACCGAGACCCTCGAGCCGGCAGTCGATACGTCGCGGACAGGGGCCGAGCGGCCATCGGCGGCAGTGGGGCGGAGCGATGCGCCGGTGAAGGCCGTGCAGCCGGCGCCCGTCCGGCGCACGCCCGCGCCGGCGGCCCGCCGGGTGCTCGACCGCGTCGATCTCGAGGCGACGCAGATCACGGGCAATCGCGAGTTGCCGCGAGTCCTGTATATCGTGCCGTGGAAGCGCTCAGACCTCGGTGACCTCGCCGGCAAGCCCGTGAACAGCCTGCTCGACGAGGTGCTGGCTCCGGTAGACCGAGACGTGTTTCGCCGCGAGACCCGTTACTTCGAGGCGCTCCAGTCGGCGCGGCCGGCTGGCGACGGGCCCGACTCGGGGAATGCCGGAACGGCAGCGACGGCGCCACCGTCACCGCGCGGCGACAGCGTGAGAGATGCCTCACAACCCCCGGCGCCGGGCGGGAACTGAGGCGCGGAATGTCTTAACTTTAATCGCATCATGGCCCGTTCTCGCTTGTCGGGTTCGGCGGTATATGTGGAGGAGATCGACATGGGTCCATTCGGCACGGCAGTGAGGTTCTTCCAGGAAGGAGGAATCTTCATGTGGCCTATCGCAATCGTGTTCGTGCTCGGCATCGCGATCGCGATCGAGCGCTACCTGTACATCACCCGGCAGGCCTATCTGAACCGCTCGCTCTGGAACGAGGTCACGCCGCACCTGCAGGCCGGGAATTTCAAGGCGGCAGTGGAGCTCACGCAGAACTCCTCCGCGTTTATCGGCTCGATCCTCAACTATGGCCTCGCACGCATCAAGACCGCGCGGCGCCGCGATGACATCGAGAAGGCGATGGAGGAGAGCTTGATGGAGGTCATGCCAAAACTCGAGCGGCGCACCCCTTACCTCGCGAGCTTCGCCAACATCGCCACGCTGCTCGGCCTGCTAGGGACGATCGTCGGCCTGATTCAGGCTTTCCAGGCCGTCGGTGCCGCGAATCCGGCCGAGAAGGCCGATCTGCTGTCGGCGTCGATCTCGGTCGCCATGAACACGACCGCGTTCGGCCTGATCGTCGCAATTCCAATACTGCTGATCCACACGGTGATCCAGTCGAAGACCACGCAGGTCATCGACAGCCTCGAGATGGCCTCGGTGAAGTTCCTCAATGCGATCACCGAGCGGCAGCCGGCCACTCCGGAGCAGAAGGGCTGAAGTTGCGGACGCGGACGCGTTTCGCGCGCCGCTGCCGGTGAACCCCACCGCGAGCCACGGAGCAAGCATATGGTCGGACGCGCACGCCGCCGTCGCCGGCAGGATGCCGACGAAATGAACATCACGGCCTTCATGAACCTGATGGTCATCCTGGTGCCGTTCCTGCTGATCACGGCGGTCTTCTCGCGATTGACGATCCTGCAGCTTAACCTCCCAGCCGCCGAATCCGAGCCGACCGTCAACGAGCAGTTGCTGAACATCGAGGTTATCGTCCGCAAGGACCAGATCCAGATCACCGATCGCGGCACGGGCCTGCTGCAGGCGCTGCCCAATCTCGATGGCCGCTACGATCTGCGCGGTCTGACCAGCTATCTGCAACTCGTCAAGCAGAAGTATCCCGCGAAGACCGACGCGACCGTATTGCTCGAACCGGATACGCCGTACGACACCGTCGTGCAGGTCATGGATGCGGTACGCGCGATCACCGTCGAAGTGGACGGCAAGCTGCGCCAGGCCGCGCTGTTCCCCGACATCTCGATCGGGGATGCGCCTGAGGCGGCGCCGCTGCCGCCGCTCGCAGCCGCGAGCGGAGGTGCGCGATGAGTCACTCGGCCCGCGCCAAGCGCATGGAGCGGCACCACAAGCGCGCGCGCCCAGCGGCGCTGAGCCTGGTGTCGCTGATGGACATCTTCACGATTCTCGTGTTCTTCCTGCTCGTCAACCAGTCCGAGGTGCAGGCGCTCGACGTACCCAAGAACATCGAGTTGCCCGAATCGATGGCGATCGCCCGTCCCGCGGAGACCGTGGTCGTGATGGTCACGCCCGAGCAGATACTCGTGCAGGGCCGTCCGGTGGCGAGCACGCGCGAGGTCGACGCGCAGGCCGAGGTCGTCATCGCGCCATTGCGCGACGCGCTGAAGGCGCAGACCGACCGGTTCCTGCGCGCTTCGGCGCAGGCCGACGTCGCCGGCCGTGAAATCACGATCCTCGGCGACAAGACGGTGCCCTATCGCGTCCTGAAGAAGGTCATGGCAACCTGCACGGATGCGGACTACGGCAAGCTGTCGCTCGCCGTGCTGCAGCGCGAAGAAGCGCTGAACATCACGGGCGGCTGAGGGGGAGCGCATGGAACTGCTACTGCGACCCTACTACCGCAACTTCGAACTGCCGTGGTCGGAGGATCCGGCCACCGAGGGACGTTTTCGCCGGCTCTGGTCCGGGCTGCTGGTCGCCACGGTGCTGCTCGGCACTGCCGTCTGGCTCATCAGGCTGCCAGAGCCCGCGCCCGATCTCAAGCCGTCGATCCCGCCCGTGCTCGCGAAGATCGTGATCGAGCGCGAGATCAAGCCGCCGCCACCGCCGCCTCCGCCGCCCGAACTCGATCTGCCGAAACCCGAGCCGCGTCCGGTCGAGGCGCGGCCGCGACCGCGCGAGCGCCTGCCGCAGCAGGACGATCTGGCGCGCACCCAACGCGCGCGTGAGCGGGCGCAGCGCGCCGGTCTGCTCGCGATGCAGGACCAGCTCGCCGACATCCGCCAGCAGTTCGAGTTGACCAAGGACCAGCTCAAGCCCTCCGCCAGCGTGCGGGGTGAAGTCGAGGGGCCCTCGCGCGCCGAGCGCTCGCTGATCACCTCGAAAGTCGGGCAGGCTAGCGGCGGAATCACGACCGCGAGCTCGAGTCGCGGGTTCGGTGGTGGCGCCGGTAACCTCGGTGGAGTCGGCACGACACAGATGGTCGTGCCATTCGGCGGCTCGGGCGATGGCCGTGCGACTTCCGGGTCGGGCCGCGACGACGTGCGCCGCAGCGGCGCGAGCGGCAAACCGTCGCGCACCCGCGAGGAGATCGAGCAGGTCTTCGATCGGAACAAGGGCGCGCTGTACGCGCTCTACACTCGGGCGCAGCGCGACAACCCTGGGCTGCAAGGGAAGCTCGTGCTCGAGATCACGATTGCCCCTTCCGGCGAAGTCACGAACGTGCGCGTCGTCTCCAGCGAGCTCGGCGATCCCGAGCTCGAGCGGAAGATCGTCGCGCGGGTCAGGCTGTTCCGCTTCGAGGCCAAGGACGTCGAGACGATCACGGCCAGCAAACCGATCGACTTCTTCCCTGCCTGAGCGGCACCGTGAGGCGCCGCCCGAACCGCGGGTTGCGCGCCCCGTCGGCTGAGCCTAACTTGGGAACGTGATCGACGATCCGCTGGGTCAGGTTCTCATACTTCTCGCTTCCGCAGTGGCCGTCGTCTGGGCGGCCCGTCGGCTCGGTCTGCCAGGAATTCTGGGCTACCTCGCGGTGGGCCTTGCGCTCGGCCCTCACGCACTGGGGCTGATCGGCGAGACGACGTCGACGGCCCTGCTCGCGGAGCTCGGGGTCGTGTTCCTGCTGTTTACGCTCGGCCTCGAGTTCTCCTGGCCGCGCATGGTGGCGATGCGGCGCGAGGTCTTCGGGCTCGGCACTGCGCAGGTGGCGTTGACGGCGGCGCTGGTGGCGCTGATCGCGATGGCGTTCGGCTTTCCGGCGCTGCCCGCCATCGTGGTCGGCGGCG
>CAZAWM010000076.1:0-13091 GCA_964488605.1 uncultured Steroidobacteraceae bacterium
AGATCGTCGATCCGGCCAGCGATGACGACAGACGCCCCGACGGCCGTCCATGGCAGCGAGACGTCGGGCAGCCGGTCGCGGTAGCCGCTGAACGGTACCCAGCCCCGGTTGACGAGCAGCCAGCGCCCGTCCTCGAGCTGGAGCGGCGTCAGCACTTCGTAGCCGGCCTGCCCGTCGCGCGTGCGATTGTCGAGCAGGAACTGCCTGGCAGAGTCCCAGCGACCGCGTACCGACACTTGGGCGAACCGCGGTAGCGCCGACGTGCTGCGCGCGCCGAGTGCCGTCATCGTCTGCGCACCCTGCTCGAACTGCTGGCGCAGGGACTGCTTGAACTCGCCGCGTTCCCACTGCCAGCGTCCGAGGTTCAGAAACAGCAGCAGCAGCAGCAGCGTCAGGCCCGTCATGAACCAGGAGGGAGCGAACTCCCGCCGTCCGATGGCGATGCGAATGGGCACGGATCCGATATTGTAAGGGTCGGTCCGTGTGATTGCAGCCGCGCGGCACTGCCCGGCGACCTTATAATCGCCCGATCGCCGCCCGCGCGCGGCAGCACGGCCGATGCGGCCCGGGAGACCGGTTGGAACTGTTCAAGCTCGGCGTCGCCTGCGCGCTGATCGGCATCGTCTTGAGCCTCGGCAGCGCGCTGTTCCACCTCGTGACCGACAAGGGCGACTCGAAGAAGATGGTTCGAGCCCTGACGGTGCGCGTCGGACTCTCGGTCGCGCTTTTCATCGCGCTGATGGCCGCCTGGGCCTTCGGCCTGATCCAGCCGCACGACATCACCCCCTGAGGCGCCGCGTCTGTCATAAATCGGGCGTATTCGGCGCACCCGGAGGTCGGCTTGCGAATGCCGTCACAGTCTAACGATTCTGCAATCCTGTTTCTATTGCAGTGCAAGAATCCGCCCATACCATGCGCTGCGACCCGACCCCGAGCAAGGAGTGCATCGCATGGAACTGCTGACAGGAATCGTCCTGGCTACCCTCTGCCTGATCGTCGTACAGATCGTCGAGGCAATCAGTTCACGGCGCTGAAAACGTGGAGGCCCGGCGCGCGCCGGGCCTCCATTCCGCGGCGGCGGCGTGGGCCGCTGCGGTGAAAGTCGAATTCACAGCCAGTAGACGAACACGAACAGGCCGAGCCAGACCACGTCGACGAAGTGCCAGTACCAGGCTACCGCCTCGAACGCGAAGTGTCGCTGCGGCGTGAAGTGCCCCTTCAGGGTTCGCAGCCAGATGCAGACCAGCATGATGGCCCCTATCGTCACGTGGAAACCGTGAAAACCGGTCAGCATGAAGAAGGTCGAGCCGTAGATGCCCGTCGAGAGCTGCAGTCCGAGCTCCGTATAGGCATGTACGTATTCCTCGGCCTGCAGGCCGACGAACAGGAAGCCTAGCAGGAAGGTCGCGGCAAGCCAGACGTTCAGCATCGGGCGTTTGCCCTCCTTGAGGGCGTGATGCGCGATCGTGATCGTCACGCCCGAGAGCAGCAGGATCGCGGTGTTGATCGCGGGCAGGCCGAAAGCGGGGATCACTTCGAAGCTGCCGTCCTCGCGGGGCCCGACCCTCGCCGGCCCATTCGTCGGCCACGCGTTCTCGAACCCCGGCCAGATCAGCAGCCTGTTGAAGATCTTCACGCCCTCGCCGCCGAGCCAGGGCACCGACAGCTGCCGCGCGTAAAACAGCGCGCCGAAGAAGGCCGCGAAGAACATGACCTCGGAGAAAATGAACCACATCATGCCCATGCGGAACGACTTATCGACCTGCAGGTTGTACAGGCCCCTCTGGTTTTCGCCGATGACGACCGAGAACCAGCCGATGAACAGCCCGACGAGCATCAGCAGACCGAGCGCGAACACCCAGGGGCCATACCAGTCGTTGAGCCAGCCGCAGGCGCCCAGCATCAGGGTGAACAGAGCGACCGAACCGTAGATCGGCCACGGACTCTCGTGGGGGACGTAGTACTTGTCTGCGATGTGCGTAGCCATGGTTTCAGAGGGCGCCGACGCGCGTGGTGTTGTCGTAGAAAACGTAGGAGAGCGTGACGCGATCGAGGTGCTTCGGCAGCGACGGGTCGACCACGAAGCGCACCGGCATTACCTTCTCTTCACCGACCGCGAAGTGCTGCGGCACGAAGCAGAAGCACTCGGTCTTGTGGAAGTAAGCGGTAGCCTTGCCGGGCGCGATATTGGGCACGGCCTGCGCGACGGTGTCGCGACCCGTGCGGTTGTGCGCCACGAACTTCACCTCATAGAGCCGGCCAGGATGCACCTGCATCAACTTCACGGCCGGGCGGAAATCCCAGCTACCGACCGAGGGAAGTTCAGCGATGAATTCGACCGTGACCTGCCGCGATTCGTCGGGCCTTTCGGTGACGACGCTCGCTGATCGCAGAGTCTTCTGGTCGCCGAAGCCGGTGACCTCGCAGAGCACGTCGTAAAGAGGTACGAGTGCGAAGCCGAAACCGAAAGCGCCGGCCGCGAAGCCGAGCAGCTTCCAGGTCAGGCGGCGGTTTTCGCGCTCGACGCTCACTCGCTCAGTTCCGGTAGCCCGTGACTGACATCAGGATGAAAGCCAGATAGAACGCGAGCGCGACCAGGCCCAGCGTGATGGCGCTGCGGCGAATGCGGCGGCTGCGCTCGAGGTTCTCTTTCATCAGGCGTGCCCGAAAGACCCGCCGTGTTCCGCGCCGCGCGCGATGACCTGCGGCGAGGGCGGCGTCTCCCAGCTGTGGTATGGAGCCGGCGTAGGCAGTTCCCACTCGAGGCCGTGCGCGCCTTCCCAGGGCCTGTCCTCGGCGTTCCTGCCGTTGCGCACCGCGTCCCAGATCACGTAGACGAACAGTAGCTGCGAGAAGCCGAACAGGAACGCGCCAAGCGAGGAGACCATGTTCCAGTCGGCGAACTGCGTCGCGTAGTCGGGGATGCGGCGAGGCATGCCGGCGAGTCCGAGGAAGTGCTGCGGGAAGAACAGCACGTTCACGCCGATGGCCGACAGCCAGAAATGCGTCTTGCCGACCTTTTCGTTGTACATGCGACCCGTCCACTTCGGCAGCCAGTAGTACACCGCCGCCATAATCGCGAACACGGCACCGGGCACGAGCACGTAGTGGAAGTGCGCGACGACGAAGTAGGTGTCGTGGTACTGGAAGTCGGCCGGCGCGATGGCGAGCATCAGTCCCGAAAAACCGCCGATCGTGAACAGGAACAGGAACGCGATCGCGAACAGCATCGGCGTTTCGAAGGTCAGCGAGCCGCGCCACATCGTCGCGCACCAGTTGAACACCTTCACACCGGTCGGCACGGCGATCAGCATCGTCGAGAGCATGAAGAACAGCTGACCGGCGAGCGGCATGCCGACCGTGAACATGTGATGCGCCCAGACGATGAAGGACAGGAACGCGATCGACGCCGAGGCGTAAACCATCGACTCGTAGCCGAACAGCGGCTTGCGAGAGAACGACGGGATGATCTCGGAGATCACGCCGAAGGCCGGCAGGATCAGGATGTAGACCTCCGGGTGGCCGAAGAACCAGAAGATGTGCTGGAACATCACGGGATCACCGCCGCCCGCGGCACTGAAGAAGCTCGTGCCGAAGAAATGGTCGGTCAGCAGCATCGTGACCGCGCCGGCGAGCACCGGCATGACCGCGATCAGCAGGTAGGCCGTGATCAGCCAGGTCCAGCAGAACAGCGGCATGTTCAGCAGGCCCATGCCAGGCGCACGCATGTTCATGATCGTGACGATCACGTTGATCGCACCGAGGATCGACGAGGCACCCATGAGGTGGATCGCGAAGATCGTCAGCGGGAAGCTGTCACCGGCCTGCAGCGCGAGCGGCGGATAGAGCGTCCAGCCGCCGGCGGGCGCGCCGCCGGGCACGAACAGCGTCAGGACCATCAGTGCGAACGCAAACGGCAGGATCCAGAAGCTGAAGTTGTTAAGGCGCGGCAGCGCCATGTCGGGCGCGCCGATCTGCATCGGAATCATCCAGTTCGCAAGCCCGGTCCAAGCCGGCATCACACCGCCGAAGATCATGACCAGCGCGTGCATCGTCGTCATCGAGTTGAAGAACTGCGGGTCGACCCACTGCAGGCCGGGCTGGAACAGTTCGAGCCGGATGACGAGCGCCATGGCTCCGCCGAGGAAGAACATCGCGCAGGCGAACACGAGATACATCGTGCCGATGTCCTTGTGATTGGTCGCGTACAGCCAGCGGCGCCAGCCGTGCGGCGCGGCGTGCACGTCGTGAGCGTGGGAGTCGGCGGCGTGGGCGTGGGTCGTGTTGCTCATGATCTGTCTCAGCTGCGAAATGCTCTCGGGTGGTTCGATCAGCCGCGCGGCATGGCGGCCGCGAAGACGCTGGCCTGGGCCGGCGTTTCGGCGGTCGCATCGGCCGGCGCAGCGTCTGCGGGCGCGCGCGCGGTCTTCTGCGCGGCCAGCCAGGCGGCGTAGTCCTCCTTCGAGAGGACTTCGACGACGATGGGCATGAAACCATGGTCGCGACCGCAGAGCTCGGCGCACTGACCACGGTAGGTACCGGTCTTGCCCTTGTCGACCTTGAACCACATCTCGTTGACGAAACCGGGGATGGCGTCCTTCTTCATTCCGAACGCGGGCACCCACCAGGCATGGATGACATCCTGCGCCGTAATCAGCAATCGGACCTTGGTGTCTTCGGGGACGACCAGCGGATTGTCGACGTTGAGCAGGTAATCCTTTACCTGCCGCGGATCGAGCCCCGACTGAAGCTGACGAGTGACGTCACTTTCACGGTCGAGCGTCGAGAAGAAGCTGACATCATCGTCGAGGTATTCGTAGCGCCACTTCCACTGATAGCCGGTGACCTTGATCGACAGCTCGCTGTTGCGCGTGTCCTCGATCGCAATCAGGGTGCGCGTCGCGGGTACGGCCATCAGTACGAGAATCAGCACCGGGATGATCGTCCAGATGATCTCGGCCTTGGTGCTGTGGAGCATCTTCGTGTCGGCTACCGCACCTTTGGACTTGCGGAAGGTGACGATCGCGTAGGTCATGACACCGAAGACCGCGACCGCAATCGCCACGCAGATCCAGAAGATCGTCATGTGCAGCTCGTAGATCTGTTTCGACAGTTCCGTGACGCCTGCGGGCATGTTGAGCAGGCCCCAGCCGCCGTCGGCCTGGGCGAGCGGAGTGGCGATCAGCGCCGCGGCCGCGGCGAGCGTCTTCACTGTCTGCTTCATCTTTCCTGGCAACCTTCGCTTCGTAAGGGACGCACGCAGCTCGTGCCGCGCGCGCCGGAAAAATCTCTCGCCCCTCAGGCCGCACCCTGCGCCGGCGGCGCCCCGACCCCCGGGGCGTCGATCATGCGCTGCAGACGCTTCGCGAGACTGCGCCGCTCCTGTTCGTTGAGGAAACGGCCGACTTCACACCGGCGGCCGTGCGACTCGATGGTGAGCTGGCTCGGATGCAGAGGCGATTCGGCAGCACGCATCTTAACTCGCGCCCAGTAGCGCTGGAACACGACCCGTTCGCAGCGTTCACGATCGACGTCCTCGATTTCGACCGAATCGTCGGTGACGGTGATGGTCTGGCGATGGTGGCGGCGCTGCAGGCTCGAGTGCACGGCCCAGCCGAGCAGGCCGATCTCGAGACCGGCGAACGGCAGCGCGGGCCAGAAACCGCGCGCGGCCACCAGAAGGGCGATGGCGAAGGTGACGACGCCGAGACTGCCGAAGAAACCCCAGGTAGCCTGCAGTGTCAGCGAGCAGTTGGGCGTGAGCGTGATGCTTTGGGACGGCGCCGCCATGTCGACATCGTTATGCTATCGCACCTCGCTTTTGTTCCTCAACTCAAGGCCTTGCGTTGTAAAACCGCCACGCGGCCGGCGCCAGGGCCGCGCGCCTCGCAGACGCCTCGAGTCCATGCGCCAGCACGGCGAGCGGCGTGCTGCCGAGACGCCGGGTCAGGGTGTCGATCTGCTCTGCCAGCCTTGCGCTGCGCGGGTCGACGACGTTGGCGATCCAGCCCGCACTAGCGCAGCCGCGCCGGTCGATGGCTTCCCAAGTCAGCTGCGCAAGGTTGAGACAGCCGAGGCGCATGCCGACGACCAGCAGCACTGGCAGACCCAGCCCGTGCGCGAGATCGGCGAAGCTATGGGACTCATCCAGCGGTGCGAGCCAGCCTCCGGCGCCCTCGATCAGCAGCCAGTCACAGTCGAACGAGACTCGTTCGCAGTGCGCGATCAATGCGCCGAGTTCGATGCGGACGCCGGCGGCACGCGCCGCGAGATGCGGCGAGCACGGCTCCGGCAGGCAGACCGGGTTCACGACGTCGTACGGTAGCGCGACGCTGGCCGCGGCCTGCAGCGCGAGCGCGTCGTCGTTGCGCCAGCCGTCGATCGTGTGGACGGCACCCGCAGCTACGGGTTTGAGGCCGGCGACGCGCACGCCGCGCGCGGCCAAGGCCTCGAGCAGTCCGACCGAGCACCAGGTCTTGCCGATCTCGGTGTCGGTCCCGGTCACGAAGACGCCGCGGCGCGCCGCGCTTGCGCTCATGGCTCCGTCCTGTCCGCGGTCCGGCGGCGCCGGATCGCCTCGACGGGCACGGCGCTCTCGGCGGTCGGGCCGGGTGCGGCGCGCGCCGCCGGCCGAGCGGCGGGCGCCCAGGCGACGCCGTAGATGACCTCCCATGTCGCCGGCAGCAGCGCGTCGCGCCGCAGCGGCTCGTACGCCGCCTCGACGCGCGTCAGCGCGCCGCGGCCCGTCAATCCGCGCGCACGACCACTGGCGGCGTTGCCGGCACCGACACTTTTGAGGTCACGCATCAGGTCGCGCACCGACGCGTAGGCGAGCTCGTGTGTGTCGACATCGAGCACCGGCTGTTCGAAGCCTGCGCGCAGCAGTGCGTCGCCGACGTCATGTACGTCGAGGAAGCGATGTACGTGCGGTGCCGAGTCGACCGCGGCCCAGGCCGCGCGCAGTTCCTGCAGCGTCGCTGGACCGAAGGTGCTGAAAGCCAGCGCGCCACCTGGGGCCATGACGCGCACAAGCTCGGCGAACGGCTCGGCCAGATCATCGCACCACTGCAGCATGAGGTTGCTGAACACCAGGTTGATGCTGCCGGCGCGCAGCGGCAGAGCGCACGCGTCGGCGGCGAGCCGTTCGAAGCGCGCGCCGATCCACGCGCCGAAACTGCGGCCGAACCAGCGCGCCGGACCTCGCTCGCGCCAGCCGAGCAGGCGCCCCGCCTGTACGAGCATGCCCGGCGCGAGGTCTGCGGCCACGACCAGCGCGCGGGGGAAGCGCTGCTTGAGCACGCGCGCCGCGTGGCCGGTACCGGCGCCGAGATCGAGCACGACCCGCGGCGCGACCCGCAGCTCGGCAACGCGTTCCAGCAGTTCGACGCGCACGATGCGCTGCAGCCGCGCGGCGGCGTCGTAGCGTCCGCTCGCGGCGCTGAAGCGCGCGCGGATGTGGCGGCGCTCGAGACGTAGCGCGGCATCGGACGGTTCAACGCGCAACGACATGCTCCTCGATCCATGCGGCGACCTGCTCCGCGTGTGAGACGAACGGCGCATGGCCAGCCCGGGCGATCTCGCAGTAGCGGCCGGCGGGCAGCGACGCAGCGAGCGCGCGACCGGCGCCTGGCGGGGTGATGCGATCGTACTGGCCGCCGATCACCAGCGCCGGAGCGGCAACTCGTTCGAGACGATCGCGCAAGTCTGTCTCGCGCAGCAGTTCGAGGCCGCCGGCGAGCGCGGCGGGCGAGGCGTAGCCTTGCGTGGCGATCGCTGTTCGCAGCGCCGCGAGCGTGTTCTGCCCGTTCGCGCTGCCGCGCACCTGCAGCTCGAGGAACTCGTGCACGGTGCGGACCGGATCCGCGCGCAGCTGTTCCGCGAAGCTCTCGAGTACCTCGGGCGCGAGTCCGTGGGGCCAGTCGGGCGCGGCGAGGAAGCGCGGCGTGCTCGCGATCAACGTGAGGCTGGCGACGCGCTGCGGTTGCGTGCCAGCGAGCGCGAGTGCCGCGAGTCCGCCGAGCGACCAGCCGACGAGGTGTGCCCGCTGCGGCAGCCGTGCCGCGAGGTGTGCCGCGAGCGTGTCGATGCCGGCGGCCAGCAGCGCCGTCGGAGCGTCGCTGCGGCCATGCCCGGGTAGGTCGGGTCGCACGATCTCGACATGTCGGGGCAGTCGGCTGCTCAAGGCATCGAAGACGCGCTGGTTCGAGCCCCAGCCGTGCAGCAGTACGAGCGGATTGCCGGAGAAGCCGTCCGTCACGGTGCGTGCTCCATGGCAGCCGTCGCCTCCCAGGCGCGCGCCAGCGCCTCGACGAGGCCGTCGACTTCCGTCTCGGTATGGGCGGCGCTGAGTGTCACGCGCAGTCGCGCCGCCCCCTCCGGCACGGTCGGCGGCCGGATTGCCGTGACCCAGTAACCAGCATCGCGCAGACGGTCGCTGATCGCCGCGCAGCGGCCCACGTCGCCGACGATCACCGGCTGGATCGGCGTCGCCGAGGCCGTGAGCGGCAGGCCGCGCGCGTGCGCGGCCGCTCGAAACCGGGCGGTCAGCTCGCGCAGCCGCGCGCGCCGCTGCGGCTCGTCGCGGACGATGCGCAGCGCCGCGCGGGTCGCCGCCGCGACCGGCTCGGGCAGCGCGGTCGTATAGATGGAGGTGCGCGCGCGCTGCAGCAGCCACTCGATCAGGTCGGCATCGCCTGCGGCGAAGGCGCCGAAGCAACCGAACGCCTTGCCGAGCGTGCCGATCAGCACCGGCACGTCGTCGGCGCCGAGACCGAAATGCTCCAGCGACCCGCCGCCGCGCGCGCCGAGCACCCCGAGGCCATGGGCATCGTCGACGACGAGCCAGGCCTCGTAGCGCCGCGCCAGCGCCGCGAGGGCGGGTAGCGGCGCAAGATCACCATCCATGCTGAACACGCCGTCGGTGACGATCAGCGCGCCGCGCGCACCCCCGTCCTGCGCCGCTGCGCTGCGCGCGAGCGCGCGCTCGGCGGCGGTCGCGTCGCAGTGCGCATAACGCGAGAGCATCGCGCGCGACAGCACTGCCGCGTCGATCAGCGAGGCGTGATCGAGCCGGTCCTCGAGTACCAGGTCACCGCGGCCGGCGAGTGCTGCGACGACGCCGAGGTTGGCCATGTAGCCGGTCGAGAACAGCAGGGCGCGCTCGCGCGCCGTGAATGCCGCGAGTTCGCGCTCGAGCGCCTCGTGCTCGGGGCCGTGCCCCGTGATCAGGTGCGAGGCGCCCGAACCGGTCCCGCAGGCCGCGGCCGCGGTGCACATCGCCGCGCGCAGCGCCGGCTCGCTCGCGAGGCCGAGATAATCGTTGCTGCTGAAGTTGACCCAGCAGCGATCGGCCTGCAGCAGCCGGGTCCCGCCTTCGCGACGCAGCGTCGCGCGCGAGCGTCGCAGGCCGCGGCGGTCTAGATCGGCGAGCGCCTTGCGCAGCGCCTCAGGCCGGCGCCGCATGCGTTTCGGGACGGATACCGAGCCGTTCGAGCAGCAAGCGATCGTGCTCGACGTCCGGGTTGCCGGTCGTCAGCAGCTTCTCGCCGTAGAAAATCGAGTTGGCGCCAGCGAGGAAGGCCAGCGCCTGCAGCTCATCGGACATCTGCTCACGGCCGGCTGACAGGCGCACATACGACTTCGGCATGACGATACGCGCGACGGCGATCGTGCGTACGAAGTCGAGCGGATCGATCGGCGGGCGGCCGGCGAGCGGCGTACCGGGCACGCGCACGAGCTGGTTGATCGGCACGCTCTCGGGGTGTTGCGGCAGACTGGCCAGCGTCTGCAACATCCGCGCCCGATCGCGCACGGTTTCGCCCATGCCGACGATGCCGCCGCAGCAGACCTTGAGCCCCGCGGCGCGCACGGCGTCGAGCGTGTCGAGCCGGTCCTGGAACTCGCGCGTGGTGATGATCTGGCCGTAGAACTCCGGCGAGGTGTCGATGTTGTGGTTGTAGTAGTCGAGGCCCGCATCGCGCAATTCGCGCGCCTGCTCCGCGCTCAGCATGCCGAGCGTCGCGCAGGTCTCGAGGCCGAGCGCGCGCACCTCCCGCACCATCGCCGCGACCTTGTCGATGTCTTTCCGCTTCGGTGAGCGCCAGGCCGCGCCCATGCAGAACCGTGTCGCGCCGGCCGCCTTGGCGGCAGCGGCCCGCGCGCGCACCTCGGCGAGCTCGAGCAGAGTCTCGCGTTCGAGCCCGGTGTCGTAACGCACGCTTTGCGGGCAGTAGGCGCAGTCCTCGGGACAGGCGCCGGTCTTGATCGACAGCAGCGTGCTCATCTGCACGGTGTTCGGGCGCTGATGCTCGCGGTGAACGCGCTGTGCGTGGAACAGGAGGTCCGTGAACGGCAGCGCGAACAGCGCCTCGATCTCCTCGCCCGTCCAGTCGTGGCGCACGTCGCCAAGGCGGGTCCCGTGAGTGTGATCGTTCATGGCGATGTCCTCGAAAAACGCCGCGACGCGGGAGAAATGGCCATGACGCACCAGCAATGCCGATAGCGCGCCGCCACGGCAGGCGCGAGGCTTGCCGGGGCGCCGGCATGTTCGGCGCGAGTACTGGGAACTGTCAACCGCGCCATGAATTTCAGGTCGACAATAGCGGCGCACTGGCCGGACTGGTGGCGGCGAGGCTACCCGTCGCTGCCCTGGATCGAGCGGCTGTCGCTGCGCATGCTCGCGCCACGCTGCCTCGCCTGCGACGAGCCGGCAGCGCCCTGCCCCGTCGATCTCTGTGACGTCTGCCTCGCGACCTTGCCGCTGCGGCCCATGCCGACGCTCGAGGTGCCCGGTGTTGCCGCCCATCTGCACTGCATCCCCTGCCGCTACGCCGAACCCGTGGCCGGTTGGCTGCAGGATCTCAAGTACCGCGGCGACTTCCGACCGGCACGGGTGCTCGGCGCGCTGCTCGCGGCCGCGCGTGCCGCGACCGGGCGCCCGCCGCCGCAGGTGATCGTGCCCTTGCCACTGCATGCTGCCCGCGAGCGTGAGCGCGGCTTCAACCAGGCCGAGCGGCTCGCTGCCGCAGCCGCGCGCTGGCTGGCCGTGCCCGTCGCACGCGACGCGCTGGTGCGCAGCCGCGCGACCCTGCCGCAGACGCAGCTTGCCGCGCCCGCCCGCCGCCGTAACGTCGCCGGGGCGTTCGAGATGCACGCCGGCTGGCGCGACGCAGCGGCGCTGCCGCGCCACGTCGCGGTGCTCGACGACGTCGTGACCACCGGCGCGACGCTCGCCGACGCAGTCCGTGCGCTGCGCCGCCACGGCGTGCAGACGCTCGAGGTCTGGGCGGTCGCGCGCGCCGACCTCGCGCCGCCCGATTAAGCCGCGCGCCGCCGGCGGAACACGGCATCGAAGCTGTCGAAGAATCTGACAACGAGGCCGTTCACGGCCGGCGTCGACGCGCGCAAGTCCATGCCGGTGCACGCATTGAGACGCGCTGGCGCGGATCCTGCTTGCAGCAGGCCAGGGCACCTTGCCACGTCTGTCCAGGGGGAGGAAGCCACGGGAGGCCACCAGGCTTCCGGGGATCGGTGGGCGCGACACGGGTCGTCAAGAACCCGGTCGCGCCGGACCGAGTCACGGTGACGCGGTGCCGCGCAGCGCGAAATCGGCAGCGATGCCCGCGAAGACGGCCAGGCCCACCCAGTGGTTGTTCAGAAAGGCGCGGAAGCAGGCGTCGCGCTCGCGGCGGCGCGTGCTCCACTGTTGCCAGGCGAACAGCAGCGCGACCACGCCGAGAGCCGCCCAGTAAGGCGCGCCGAGCTTCTCGCTGCGCCCGGCGAGCGCCAGTCCGAGCAGCATCATTGCCTGCATGACGCCGACGATCGCGCGATCCATTTCGCCGAACAGCAGCGCGGTCGAGCGCAGCCCGAGCGCCGCATCGTCGTCGCGATCCACCATCGCATACCACGTGTCGTACACCGCAGCCCAGACGATCGAGACCAGCAGCAGCAACCAGCCCGTGCGTGGCACCTCGCCGGTCTCTGCCGCGAAGCCCATCGGGATGCCCCAGCCGAACGCGACGCCGAGGTAGAACTGCGGCGCCGGAAAGAACCGCTTGAAGAACGGATAGCTGACCGCGAGGGTGGCGCCGACGAACGACAGCATGACCGTCAGCATGTTGAGCTGCAGGACCAGCAGGAACGCCAGTCCGCTGAGCGCTGCGAACAGCCCGAGCGCTTCGTACGGCGAGACGCGGCGCGCCGCCAGGGGGCGGTCCTGCGTGCGGCGCACGTGCGGATCGAAGTCGCGGTCGGCGAAGTCGTTGATGATACATCCGGCGGAGCGCATCAATACGGTGCCGACGACGAACACGCCGAGCGTGAATGGCTCGGGCAAGCCGTCCGCCGCGAGCCACAACGCCCAGAGGGTGGGCCATAGCAGCAGGAAGATGCCGATCGGCCGGTGCAGCCGTGTCAGGTAGGCGTAGTCGAGCCAGCGTCGGATCAGGCGCGTCTCGACCGGCACCGAGGTCAGCAGCGGCGCGGGCGCGTTCACGTTGCCAAACGACCGATGTCGGGCAGGAACACCTCGCGCAAAGTCAGCGCGTGCGGGCCGATCGCGAATGTCGAGCGTCGCACCCAGAGCGCCTGCGACGGCAGCCCGCGACGGGCGAGCGCATCGCGCACGATATCGACGTCGTCGTAGAGCCGTGCGTACTCGAATTCGGAGCGCCTGACTGCGCCATGTGCGGCGAGCGCCTCGCCTAGGGGTGTGCGGCCGATGCAGCCCAGCCACGGTTGCGCGGCAAGCGTCGTCGCCGGCACGCGCGTCTGCGCGTAGATCCACGCGCGCCCCGCGCAGCACAGTTCGATCTCGCGGATGTGGTCGCCGGCCTCGCTGCGCTCGCTGAGCACGTTCATGCGGAAGGCACCGGCGGTCGCTTCGCGCACCCGCTCCGTCAGCAGGCCTGGCGTCAGCAACCAGCTGCGCAGCTCGACATCGCCCTCGTAGCAGTTCAGCGCGTGGCCCGGCAGCCACAGATGCGGGTCGGCCGGCGCAGCCGCCGCAGCATGGGTGGTTGGGTCGATCAGAGTCATGCTCGAGGTCCGGAGAGGGCAGCTCGCCTGAGGTCTACGGCGCGCAGCGGTCG
>CAZAWM010000077.1:0-5755 GCA_964488605.1 uncultured Steroidobacteraceae bacterium
TCGAATACGCAGCGACAGCGGCCGGGCGCGGCCTCGAGGTCATCATCGCCGGCGCGGGCGGCGCGGCGCACCTGCCGGGCATGACGGCCGCCAAGACCACGCTACCCGTGCTCGGCGTACCGGTGCGGTCGAAGGCGCTGAGCGGCCTCGATTCACTGCTGTCGATCGTGCAGATGCCTGCTGGCGTCCCGGTCGCGACCTTCGCGATCGGACCGGCCGGCGCACGCAACGCAGCGTTGTTCGCGACCTCCATGCTGGCCACGCACCACCCACAGTTCGCGGAGCCGCTGCGCGCGTTTCGCGACGCACAGACGGCTCAGGTGATGGCCGACGGCGACCCGCGCCTCCCCGCGCCGCGCTGAACGAGGCATGACCGTAGGCATCGTCGGCGCGGGGCAGCTCGGCCGCATGTTGGCCCTGGCGGGCTATCCGCTCGGCCTCGATTTCCTGTTCCTCGACGCCTCAGCGGATGCGCCGGGTGGCCAGCTCGCCCCGATCCTCACCGGTGAGTTCACCGATCGGCGTCTGCTGAGCGAGCTGGCGCGGCGCACCGACGTGATCACGTTCGACTGGGAGAACGTCTCGGTAGCGAGTCTCGCGGCGCTCGGCCGGCGTACGCCGATCCGGCCGCCGCTCGCCGCGCTCGCCATGTCGCAGGACAGGCTCGAGGAGAAGCGTCTGTTCGACCGGCTGCGGATCCCGACGACCCGCTATGCAGCGGTCGACGACGCCCGACAGCTCCAGCATGCGCTGCGCCGGATCGGTCTGCCCGGCGTGCTGAAGAAACGCAGACTCGGTTACGACGGCAAGGGACAGGCGATCGTCCGTGACGTCGCTGGCGCGGATCGAGCGCGTGTCGAACTCGGCGGATCCGGACTGATCTACGAGGAGTTCGTACCGTTCGACTGCGAGGTCTCGGTACTCGGCGCGCGCTCGAGCCGTGGGGAGGTCGCGATCTATCCTCTCAACGGCAACGTGCATGCGGGCGGGATACTGCGGCTGACCCGCGCACCTTTTGGTACACCCGCACTCACGCGTCGCGCCGGCCGGTACCTGCGCCGCATGCTGGATCACCTCGCCTACGTTGGCGTGCTGAACATCGAGTTCTTCGTGCGCAGCGGACGGCTGATCGCGAACGAGACGGCTCCGCGCGTCCACAATTCGGGTCACTGGACCATCGAGGGCGCGCGCACGAGCCAGTTCGAGAACCACCTGCGCGCCATCCTTGGCTGGCCGCTCGGTGATACGAGCGCCCTGGGGCACTGCGCGATGATCAATCTGATCGGGGAGATGCCGGCGCGCGAGGCGGTGCTGGCCGTGCCCGGCGCGCGCCTGCACGACTACGGCAAGTCGCCGCGACCGGGCCGCAAGCTGGGACATGTCACGGTCGTCGCGCGGACGCGGGCCGAGCGTGACCGCCTTGCCCGCAGGCTGCTGCGGCTGTGCGCACCTGGGCTGCGGCTTGCAAGTGCCGCTGGCGCTTGACGTAATATCTGGCCGTCCCCCGGGAACCGTGCGCTGCCGCCCCGACGGCAGGGAGGCTCTGGCGCAACATAGCCGTTCTCAGACATGTACCTCGATCTCTTCAAGCTCCGTGAGCTGCCGTTCCGTCTGAGTCCGGACCCGCAGTTCCTCTACCTGTCGCGCAATCATGCGCGCGCCAAAGCGTACATGGAGTCGACGATCTGGTTCACGGACGGTTTCGTCGTGATCACCGGCGAGATCGGTTCGGGAAAGACGACGCTGATCGAGACCTTCCTGCGCGAGCTCGGCCCCGACGTCGTGATCGCCCAGATCAACCAGACCCAGGTCTCGGCGCCCGAGTTCCTGCAGGCCGTGCTCGTGCAGTTCGGCTTCCAGCCCTTTCGGATGAAGAAAGCGGAATTGCTGGCGACGCTGAACCAGTTCCTGATCGAACAGTACGCCGCGCAGCGCAAGGTACTGCTGATCGTCGACGAGGCGCAGAACCTGTCGCTGCGCGTGCTCGAGGAGATTCGGCTGCTGTCGGGCGTGGAGACCACCAAGGAGAAGGTCCTGCGCATCATCCTTGCCGGGCAGCCGGACCTCAGCGAGAAACTCGACTCGCCCGAGCTCATGCAGCTCGCGCAGCGCGTCCGGCTGCGCTTCCACCTCACGGCGCTATCGCCTGCGGAGGTTGAGTCGTACATACGCCATCGGCTCGACGTCGCCGGTGCCGAGGGTCGCGAGATCTTCGCTCCGGAGACGTTCGAGAAGATCTCTCGCTACACGGGCGGGACGCCGCGACTGATCAATACGCTGTGCGACACGGCGATGATGTCGGCTTACGGCGCCGACCGCGACCGGGTCCTGCTCGAGGACGTGGACGCGGCGCTCGAGGAGCTGCAGTGGCGGCACCCGGCGGCGGCGCCGCGCCCGTCGGCACCACGCCTGGTCGCCGTCCCCGAACCGGAGATCGACGCGCCGCGGCCCGCGGCAGCCGACGGGCCCGTGCTCGGCAAGCTGCTGCTGTTCACCGGCGGCGAACAGGTCGCCGAGCTGCCGTTGCGCGAGGGGCGGCATGTGCTCGGCCGGACCAGCGACAACGATCTGCAGATCGACAGCCGTTTCGTCAGCCGGCATCACTGTCAGGTCGTCACGACGCCGAGCGCCTGCGTGATCGAGGACCTCAACAGCACCAACGGGATCTATTTCCAGCGCAGGCGTGTCCGTCGCCACAGTCTCAACGACGGTGACGAGATCACGATTGGCAAGCACACGCTGCGTTACGTCGACGCGCGCCGCTCGAGCGCGATCGAGCGTGGCGACACGATTCCGGGCATGCAGGCCACGGTCGTCACCGACGAACCTCTCGACAAGTCGGCGAGCTGAGCCGCCCGGCCCGGCGTTCGCCGCTTCGTCCCGCGACGCCTCAGGCCGTACCGCCCACGGTCAGGCCGTCGATGCGCAGCGTTGGCTGACCGACCCCGACCGGCACGCTCTGCCCTTCCTTGCCGCAGGTACCGACGCCGTCGTCCAGCTTCAGATCGCTGCCCACCATGCTGACGCGTGTCAGCACGTCGGGACCGTTGCCGATCAGCGTCGCACCCTTGATCGGCGCGCCGAGCCTGCCATTTTCGATCAGATAGGCCTCGCTCGCCGAGAAGACGAACTTGCCCGAAGTGATGTCCACCTGCCCGCCGCCGAAGTTGACGGCGTAGATCCCGCGCTCGACCGACTCGATGATCTCGCCGGGCGCGTAGGGTCCGGGGCGCATGTAGGTATTGGTCATGCGCGGCATCGGCATGTGGGCGAACGACTCGCGGCGTCCGTTGCCCGTCGAGCAAGTACCCATCAGACGCGCATTGAGACGGTCCTGCAGGTATCCCTTGAGCACACCGTTTTCGATCAGCGTCGTGCAGCGGGTCGGTGTGCCCTCGTCGTCGATATTCAGCGAGCCACGACGCGCGGCGAGCGTGCCGTCATCGACGACGGTGCAGGTCTCGGCGGCGACCCGCTCGCCGATGCGCCTCGAGAACGCCGACGTGCCCTTGCGGTTGAAGTCGCCTTCGAGGCCGTGGCCTATGGCCTCGTGCAGCAGGATGCCGGGCCAGCCGGCGCCGAGCACGACCGTCATCGGGCCGGCGGGCGCGGGTACCGCTTCGAGATTGACGAGCGCCTGGCGCAAGGCTTCGCGACCGAGCGCGAGCGGACGCTCCGATGCGACCAGCTCGGCGAGCGAGTAACGTCCGCCAGCTCCGACGTAGCCCACCTCGCGCCGGCCATTCTGCTCGACGATGACCGAGACGTTGAAGCGTACGAGAGGCCGCACGTCGGCCGCGATCGTGCCCGAGGCGTTGACCACCAGAACCACGTCGTACGACGACACCAGCGAGGCCATGACCTGCACGATCCGCGGATCGAGCCTGCGCGTCTCGCGATCGACGCGCATCAGCCAGGCGATCTTGTCATCGTCCGACAGCGAACCGACCGGGTCCTGCGGCAGGTAGAGCCGATGGCCGGTGCGCGGGGCGAGCGCGGGCACACGGCCCTCGCCGCCTCCAGCCGCGATCGCGCGCGCCGCGCGCGCCGCCTCCTCGAGCGCCGGCAGCACGACCTCGTCGGAATAGGCGAAGCCGGTCTTCTCACCGCTCAGGGCACGCACGCCGACGCCCTGCTCGATGCTGGCGCTACCCTCCTTTACGACGCCGTCCTCGAGCGACCACGACTCGTCGCGCGAGAGCTGGAAGTAGATATCGCCGTCGTCGATCCCGGTCGAGACCAGCATGCCGAGCGCACGGTCGATGCGCGCCTCGTCGAGGCCCGACGGTGCCAGCAGCAGCGCACGCGCGAGGTCCAGTGAATCGGTCACTGCATTCATGATGGCGTCCTTGCGGTCAACGGTCGAAGCGGCGGTGGTCGAGCGCCGGGAAGCGGCGCCGCGTTTCCACCTGCGCTGCGGGATCGAGGTCCCCGAGGACCACGCCGGGACCGTCGGGGCGCATCGCGAGTACGCGCCCCCAGTGATCGACGATCAGGCTGTGACCCCAGGTGTCGCGGCCGTTGGCATGGTGCCCGACCTGAGCGGCCGCGACCACGGCGCAGAGATTCTCGATCGCGCGCGCGCGCAGCAGCGTCTCCCAGTGCGCCTCGCCAGTCGGAACCGTGAAAGCGGCGGGCACCGAGAACCAGGTGGCGCCTGCGGCACTCATATGGCGATAGAGCTCGGGAAACCGGACGTCGTAGCAGACCGACAGCCCGAGCCGCCCGGCCGGCGTGTCGACGACGACCGTCTCGCTGCCGGGAAAGTTGTTCGCCGACTCGCGATAGGTCTCGTCGCGCCCGGGGATGTCGACGTCGAACAGATGGACCTTGTCGTAGCGCGCGACGCGCCGGCCCGTGCCGTCGAATACCAGCGAGGCGGCCGCGACGCGCGTCTCTCCTGGCACGCGCAGCGGCACCGTGCCGGCGACGATCCAGACGCCGTGAGCGGCAGCCATGGCCGCCAGAGCCGACTGGATCGGACCATCGCCGTCGGCTTCCGCCGCCGCGAGCTTGTCGGCCTCGCGCCGGCCCATGATGGCGAAGTTCTCGGGCAGCACCACGACACGGGCGCCACCATCGGCCGCCTCGGCGACCAGTCGCCGGGCCGCACCAAGGTTCTCGGCCACGTCCTCCGAGGACGTCATCTGAATTGCAGCCACGCGCATCACACAAGTCTTCAGGGCGGCGGCGGCGATTGCAAGGGCAGCAGCTCCATGCCGAGCGCGTCGGCGGGTCCGGTCACGCGTACCGCGCGCGGCAACACGCGCGGGCCGCGCACCGCGCGCCAGACCGCTGCGAGCGCCGGCGCCGCGGGCCAGTCTTCGATGACCCGCGGCAGCTCGCGGCCTGGCCACCACTGGCCATCGAGCCGTGTCTGTGCCGACGGCAGCTCCACCGTACCGGTCAGCAGCAGCCGCTGCGCGCCTTCGAAGGCAACACGCGTCAGATCGACGCGGCCGCGGCCGGCTCGCGCCTCGACGTCGAGCCGATCCCAGGACCAGCTCGAGGCCGGCCCGGCCAGAAGTCCCAGCCGCGCCGGGCCATCGAGCGTACCGTGACGAGCGCTGAGGCGCAGTTCGCCATCGAGCGCGACCCAGACCTCATCGGCCGCCGCAACCGGCCACGCGAGTTGCAGCGCGCCCTCGACGCGCGCGGCGTCGAAGCCGCCCGGCAGTCCCCAGAGCGCGAGCGCCGTGCGCGCCTCGCCGCCCTCGATGTGCGCCTCGAGGGTGCAGCGCAGCGCCTCACGCCG
>CAZAWM010000077.1:5765-6457 GCA_964488605.1 uncultured Steroidobacteraceae bacterium
CCGTGCACGCCGATACTGCCCGCGTCGAGCGCCATTGGCTCGACGACGAGCCGATCGCGCCGCGACTCGAGCCTGCCGCGCCAGATGCCGAGCTGACGTATGCCGAGCCGCAGGTCCGCGATCCGCAGCTCGAGCGCCCACGGCGACGCGGCGGCAGTGGAGGTGAGAGCGACACGTCCCGGCAGGCGCGGCAGCAGCAGTCGCTCGAGTTCGAGTCGCGGCACCCCGCCCGCGCCGGACCCTCCGTCCCCGACACTGAGGGTCCCGGCGAGGCGCGCCCCAGTCAGCGACAGAGTCGCTACGTCGTGCGCCGCGCCGAGCTCGAGGATCGCCGGCCCAAGCGGCTCGCCAAGCAGCTCGAGACGCTCGATGCGCAGCGCGCCGCGCAGCGGCGACCTCGCCGCGCCTTGCCTGGGCAGCTCCGCCCAGACCCGCGCGAGTCGCGAGAGCTCGAGCTGTGGAAGGTCGGCGTGCACTTCGACGATCGGGCTTGCGGGCAGTCGCAGGCTGCCGCTGCCGAGCCGCAGCGCGCCGCGATGCAGCGCGAAGCCCTCGGCGGACGCTGCGAGTTCGAACCGGCCACGTAGCGGCGCGCCGTCGAGCGCAGCGTCTACCCGCCAGCGCGAAGCATCGCTCCGCTCGGGCCGCGCCTCGAGCCGCCAGAACGCGGCTCCGACGGTGCCGGGGACGCC
>CAZAWM010000077.1:6467-13043 GCA_964488605.1 uncultured Steroidobacteraceae bacterium
GCCCGCGTCGACCACGATCCGCAGCGGCTGATCGAGCCAGCGACCTTCGAGACGCGATGCCTGCAGACGACCATCGACGATACGCAGTGTGCCGCTCAGCGCCTCGACCGGCGGCAAGTCGGCCAACATGCGCCAGCGCAGCGAATCGAAGTGCGCCAGCAGACTCCAGCTCAGCGGCTCGGAGCGCTGGCCGCCGGCGCGGCCGACTGTACCACGAGGCTCGACCCGCAGTTCGAACCGCGCTGCGCCATCGATCGCCGCGGTACGCAGTTCCGCCGGCACACGCGGCGCCAGCGGTGAGGCGGCCAGCGCATCCAGCGCCGCCACCGCCGGTCCTTCGGCGACCAGCGACCACGCCGGCGCGCTGCCGCGCCGCAGCTGCCCGCGCACGAGGCGCAGGTCGCCGATCGAGCCCCGCTCGAAATCGAAGCGCAGCTCACGTGGATCCCAGGCCAGCCTGCCGCCCGCCTCCGAGAGCGTGGGCCAGTCGGCAGAGGGGCGGAAGCTCGCGGAGCTGACCGCGAGATCGCCCGAGCTACGCTCGATGCGCCAGCCCTGCTCCGGCGTGCGGACCGCATCGATGGCGAAACGGCCAGCCGCGAGCGCGAAAGAATCGATCGGCGCTGCGGTCAGCATGCGCTGGGACAGCTCGCGCAACAGCGGCAGTTCGTGGCTCGAGACCGGTTCGAGCAACATGACCTCGACCGCGAGCGCAGCGGAATCCGGCGCGACAGCTGCGAGCGTGCCCTTGAACTCGAGCCGCGCCCGCGGCGCCGGTACCCCGCGATCGAGCAGCACCAGCGATCGGCTATCGAGCCGCCAGCCAGCGGCCTCGCGGTACACCGTCACCGAACCCTGCACGGCGATCTCGAGCGACTGTTCGTGAGGCGCCGAATCCAGACGCAGGCGCAGCGGTTCATCGGCAAAAGTCAGCGTCGCTCCGGTTTCGCTGCCGGCAATTTCGAAGACCAGCGGTTCGAGTCGCACCTGCCCGGCGGCATCGCGCCAGATGCCGTCTTCGATCCGTGCCTCGAACCGCAGCGCGCGTCCGTTCGAGGCCGCAATGGTGCTCAGGCGCAGCTCACGCAAGGTGCCGTCTATGTTCAGTTCAGGCGGCAGCGCAAACAGCGGTCGCAGCCAGCCGACCGGCACGCCATCGGCATGCAGACGCGCCTGCGACCACGCCGCATCGGCATCGAGCTCGAAGTCGAGGGTTGTCGCCGGCACTCCGGGCACCGTCAGCCGCAAGCCGTAGCCCCGGATGCTCCAGCCCGCCGCCAAGCGTTCGAAGGCCAGACTCGAGCGCAGGTTCGCGAACCGTGCCTGACCCGCGCCATCGGCGCGCGGCAGGCTCAGCTCGCTTGCGCTCAGCTCGACCGTGCCAGCCTGCAGACGACCGGCGCCGACTCGCAGCAGCGCGCGCAGGTCGCCGACGCCGGTCGCACCCGCGGGCCGCCCCCCCAAGGCGGCACGCCAGCCAGCGAGGCGTAGCCCACGGCCCTGCACCGTAATGCTGCCCGTCAGAGCGCCGACGCCCATGTCGAGTCCGCGCAGCTCCATGGCGACGAACAGGCTGCGGCCGAGACGCTCGGCGAGCAGCGCGTTGCCGTGCAGGCGCGCCCCGTCCGGCGTGCGCTGGATCGAAAGCCGCGGGATGCGCACGGGGCGACCCGTGAGACCACCGTTCGCATCGCGCTCGAACGCGCGCAGCGTGGCCGACTCGAGCTCGATGCGCCCTTGCGGCAGCGCGCGCGCGAAGTCCACCATACGCTGCAGCAGCCGCTCCTGCGGCGGCTGCGCGGCAGCCGGCGCGGCAGTCGCTGCAGGCTTCGCGGCCGTTGCTTCGTGCGGCGACGGCCGCAGTGCGTCGGCATCGATCTGCGCCCCGATCAGCAGAATACGGCCGGGGCGCAGCGAGCCGGTGCGCAACAGCCGCCAGGTCTCGAACCTTATGACCAGTTCCGCCGCCTGCAGCAGCCGGCGTTCGCGGCCCGGGCGCCACATCTCGACGTTCGTAAAGTGCGCCTCGGGACCATAGAAGCCGAGCCGCACGGCGATGCGCCCGAAACGCAGCTCATAGCCGGTCTGGACGCGGACCAGCGCCTCGATCGCCGCGCGCTGCTGCGGCAGCCGCGCGAGCGCCGCCGCATAGGCGCCAAGCAGCGCGGCCGCCGTCACCAGCAGCCAGCCGGCAGCCACCCACGCGGTGCGCGCTCGAGTCGTTGCCATGATCGCGCCTGCGCAGCGCCCGGTCAGGTCAGCACGACGTCGAACTGGTCGACCTCGTAGAGCGCTTCGCTCTGCAACCTTATCGGACGACCGACCAGCGGTTCCAGTTCCGAGAGTACTCCGGCATCCTCGCCGAGCAGCCGATCGATGACGTCCTGATGGGCGAGGATCAGCAGCTCGCGGCTAGCGAACTGACGCCCCTGACGCATGATTTCGCGAAAGATCTCGTGGCAGACGGTCTCGGCCGTGCGCACGAAGCCTCGTCCCTCGCAGCTCGGGCAGGGTCGGCAGAGCAGATGCTCCAGGCTCTCGCGCGTCCGCTTGCGCGTCATCTCGACCAGGCCGAAGGCCGACAGGCTCGCGACCTGGGTCTGGGCCCGATCCGCGGCGAGCGCGCGGCGCAGCGCCCCGAGCACCTGTTCGCGATGCGCAGCGTCCTCCATGTCGATGAAATCAATGATGATGATGCCGCCGATGTTGCGCAGCCGAAGCTGCCGCGCGATCGTGACGGCGGCCTCGAGGTTGGTGCGGAAGATCGTATCCTCGAGGTTGCGATAGCCGACGAAGCCGCCAGTGTTGACGTCTATCGTGGTCATCGACTCGGTCTGGTCGATGATCAGGTATCCACCCGACTTGAGGCCCACCTTGCGATCGAGCGCACGCCGCAATTCATCCTCGACGCCGTGCAGATCGAACATCGGTCGAGCGCCGGCATAGAGTTCGAGACGTGGCTCCGCATCGGGCATGAAGCGGCGAGAGAACTCGAGCATGCGCTGGTATTCATCCGGATCGTCGACCAGCACGCGTTCGACCTGTGCGGTCAGCTCGTCGCGCAGCATGCGCACCGACAGCGGCAGGTCGGCATGCACGAGCCGGCCCTGCGCGCCGCGCGCGGCGCGCTCGCGCACGTGCGCCCAGAGTCGCTCGAGATAGGCGACGTCCGCCTCGAGCTGGGACACCGTCGCACCGACCGCTGCCGTTCGGACGATGTAGCCGCCGCCATGCCCGGCGCCGAGGATCTGGCCGAGCGCACTACGCAGCCGTGTGCGTTCGACCTCGTCCTCGATGCGTGCGGAGACGCCGATGCCGCTGCCCTGCGGCATGAATACCAGCAGTCGCGACGGCAACGAGATGTAGCTAGACAGGCGCGCGCCTTTCGCCCCGAGCGGATCCTTCTGGACCTGTACGAGCAGCTCGTCGCCGGCCGACAGCAGCCGGCGGATGTCCGGCACCCCGCCGTCCTCGGCCGGAGCGCCTGGCGGCCGCCAGATGTCGTCCACGTGCAGGAAGGCGGTGCGCTCGAGACCGATGTCCACGAAGGCCGCCTGCATGCCAGGCAGGACCCGCGTCACGCGACCCTGGTAGAGATTGCCGACCAGACCGCGACGGCTTTCGCGCTCAATGTAGACTTCCTGCAGCGCGCCGTTCTCGAGCAAGGCCGCGCGCAACTCCCGGGGCGCGACGTTAACGAGGATCTCCGCGCTCACGGACCGGGCGTCCCCGTGCCTGCGCCGACCAGCGACCCGCTCCACAGCGGCACGCCGGCCGCGGCCAGCAGTTCCGCCGTCTCGTAGAGCGGCAGACCCATGACGCCCGAGTAGCTGCCTTCGATGTGCTCGATGAACACGGCCGCCAGCCCCTGGATCGCGTAGCCGCCCGCCTTATCCCGCGGCTCGCCGCTCGCCCAATAGGCATCGATCTCGGCCGGACGCAGCCGGCGCATACGCACCAGCGTCCGCGACAGCCTCACTGCCAGCGCGCGGCCGCTCACGAGAGCGATGGCCGTCAGTACTTCGTGCGTACGACCCGCGAGCTGCGTGAGCATCTCGTGCTGCTCGGCGAGCGTGCGCGGCTTGCCGAGGATGCGGCCGTCGACGATCACCGAGGTGTCGGCGCCGAGCACGGGCAAGCCGCCGCTGAGCTCGGGACGCGCCGCGGCCTCGCGCGCCTTACGCACGGCGAGTCGCGCGACGTAATCGGCGGGCACCTCGCGCTGCTGCGGTCGCTCGTCCAGCAGCGCCGGCGCGATACGGTGCGGCACGCCGATCTGCGCGAGCAGTGCCGAGCGCCGCGGCGATGCGGAGGCAAGGCAGATCAGCGGCGCTTTGCTCGGGCCCATCAGTCGCGATGGTAGGGGTGATTACGCAGTAAGGAGTACGCGCGGTAGAGCTGCTCGGCAACCAGTACGCGTACCAGGCCGTGCGGAAGCGTCAGCCGCGACAGGGACCAGCGCTCGTCGGCGCGAGCGAGTACCTGTTCGCTCATGCCGTCGGCGCCGCCGACGAGCAGCGCGACGTCGCGCCCCTCTTGCATGCGCCGCGCGAGCCAGTCGGCAAGCTCGCGCGTGCTGCGCTGAAGGCCGCGCTCGTCGAGAGCGACGACGAAGTCGGCGTCACGGACGACCGCCAGCAGGCGCTCGCCCTCCCGCTCGATGGCCTCGGTCGGCGCCGCGCCGGCGGAGCGCCGCGCCGGCTCGATCTGCTCGAGAGAGAATCGCAGCGCACCGGCAATGCGCCTCGCGTATTCGTCGAACCCGGCCTCGATCCACTCGGGCATACGGGTGCCAACCGCTACGAGCCGCAGACGCACGCTGCTCCACCGCTCAGTCGCGGCGCGCGCCGCGCGCTCGCGGCGCCTGACGTGCCGGCTCCCAGAGTGCTTCGAGCGCGTAGAACTCGCGTGTGCGTGGCAGCATGACGTGAACGATGACGTCGGGCAGGTCGACGAGCACCCACTCACCGTCACGCTCGCCTTCGATGCCGATCGGGCGCACGCCCGCGGCCTTCACCTGCTGGACTACCCGGTCGGCGATCGCCCTGACGTGACGATCGGAGTTGCCGCTCGCGATGACCATGACGTCGGCCACGTCACTGGCGCCGCGGACGTCCAGCACCCGGACATTGACGGCCTTCATGTCGTCGAGAGCGCGCTTCACGACCTCGACCAGCGCCGCAGTCCGCTCGGCCGCAGTGGCGCGGACGGTTGCCGCTCGGGGCCGGGCGGTCCTGGGCAGGCGTGCCGCGGCAGCGCGCGGCTTGCGGGGCGGGGACTTCGCGGAAGAGACGATCGAGGTATCGGGAGGCTTCGTCGAACGGGGCGGATGCTTGCGACGCGGGCGTGGCGCGGGGGTCATTGACGGCTGGCGACCTCTTGGGTTGGGCGCTGGGCCCGAGCATAGCACCCCGTGTCGATGATGATGTCCCGCACCGCGTCCGGCACGAGAAAGCGTGGATCTCGTCCCGACGTGATGATGTTGCGCAGGTCCGTCGACGAGATCTCGAGCTGCGTGACTGCGTGCACATAGATTCGCCCGGCGGGAGCGGCGTGCAGCTCACGGATCGATCCGGTGCCGCGATCGACCATGACCTCGCCGAGGGGACCGGATGTCGGCGCCTTCCAGCCGGGGCGGTGGGCGACGGCGACGTGTGCGAGATCGAGGATCTCGCGCCACCGATGCCAGTGCGGCAGGCCGAGGAAGGCATCCATCCCGAGTATCAGCACGAGGGAGCGATCGGGAAACTCGGCGCGCAACTCGAGCAGCGTGTCGACCGAATACGAGACCCCGGTGCGCCGCACCTCGCGATCGTCGACGACGAAGCCCGGCTGATCGGCAACCGCCGCCCGCACCATCGCCAGCCGCAGTCCCGCATCGGCGATCGTCTGTTCGCGATGGCCCGGGCGGCCCGTCGGTATCCAGCGCAGCTCGCTGAGGCGAAGCTCCTGCCAGATCTCGAAACCGGTGCGCAGGTGACCATAGTGGATCGGGTCGAAGGCGCCGCCGAATATGCCGATGGGTCGCATGATTCTCCCGACCGCGCGTCGCGCGCGGCACTGATTCCCTCAGCCGGTCATCGCCACCGGTGCCGGCATGCGCTGCCCGCACAGTTCCGCCACCAGCAGCATCATCTCGCTCCACGGGTCGCCGGGCAGTCGTCCTTTGATCATGCGGTCGATGCGCGCAGCGCGCGCGATCAGCCGCGCGAACGGCAAGCGGGCCACCCGCGGCCGTGCCCGGTCGAACAGTGACTGCGGCGTATAGCCGCGACGCGGCGGCGTGCCGCCGGTGCGCAGCGCCCACAGGACGCGCATCTCGCGTGCCAGTACCCAGAGCACAAGCGTACCGTCGATGCCCTCGCCCTGCAGCACCTCGAGCACGTGCAGCGCCCGCGACGCATCGCCGCCGAGCACCGCGTCGCCGAGCGCGAAAACGTCGAAGCGGCTGTGGTCGGCGACCCCGGCCGCGATGGCTTCGACGGTGACACGCCCATCGGGACGGAGCAGGCGCAGCCTCTCGATCTCCTGGTGGGCGGCCAGCAGGTTGCCCTCGACGCGCTCGGCCAGCAGCCG
>CAZAWM010000078.1:0-12972 GCA_964488605.1 uncultured Steroidobacteraceae bacterium
CGAAGAGGCCGATCACATCCTTCACGACTTGAACGCGGCGGATCATCTGCGCGCTGTCGGCGATCTCGCGGCGGAACATCTCGCGCACTGTCGGGTCGGCACCGATGGCGGCGCCGTAATCGGCCAGATTCGCCTGGAAAGTGAACACCGGCATGATCGGTACTTTCCTCTCGACGATCGCCTCGAGCGCGGTTTCGTCCATCAGCGTCGCATGCAGGATCAGGTCCATCCCGGCGGCGACGCAGTCGATGATGGAGTCGGCGCCGCGGATGTGGCCGACCACGGGAATGCCGAGTTCGTGCGCGGTGTCGCAGACGAGCTTGAGCTCGTCACGCGTCCAGCTCTTGACCTCGCCGCGCAGCGGGTGGCGCGGCACGAGGCCGGTGACGTGCACCTTGATCCAGTCGGCGCCGTTCTTGATCTGGCGCCGCACCTCGGCGACGATCTCGTCGGTACCGGAGACCACCTTGCCGTAGCCGATGGCGCCGCGGTCCGGAATAAGCCGCCCAGCCGTACCGCCGACGCTGGTCCAGAGCGCGTAGGCGCCGCAGGCGATGCGCGGACCGTCGACGATGCCAGCCTCGATCGCATCGCGAAGGTCGACGCCGATCTCGAAGATCGAGTCGGCATCCATGATGCCGGTGACGCCGGATTGCAGCACCTTGCGCGCATTCTGCGCCGCGATGATCGCGGCGAGGCCATGCCGACGGTGGAAGAACAGCTCGTCGTTCGAGTTCGGTTCGTCGAACGAGATGTGGCAATGTCCATCGATGAGACCAGGCATCACGGTCAGCCCGGTCGCGTCGAGCCGCCGCGGCGCACGATTCTCGGTCGCGAGCCTGGCGGCGGCCGCGTCTGCCGCGGCGCCGATCGCCGCGATCCGTTCGCCTTCGATCAGCACCGACTCGACCCGCGGTGCCGCGCCGGTGCCGTCGATCACGCGACCGTTCGAGATCAGAAGCGCTCTCATGGTCGTTGCTCCTCGTGGTTCACTGGCGCAGCAGCCGGCGCGCATTGTCTGCGAGCCATGCCGGCGCCTCGATCCGTTGCCCGCTGGCGGGCTGGTCCCAGCCTGCGAAGTTCGTGCCGAGCAGCAGCCGCTCGCGACCGACGACGCTTTCGAGCAACGCGAGCGAGGCGTCGCTATGCACATGGTTGTCGAACCACAGGCGCTTCAGCCGCTGCTCGAAGGCCCCCGCTGCGCGCAGCGCCGCGCTCGCCCAGGGGCGCTTGCGCGCGGCCTCGGCGAAGCGCCCGCACAGAAAGGCGATCGCCCCGCCACCGTGGCTGACGCAGATATCGAGCTCGGGATGACGATCGAGCACACCGCCGTAGATCAGCGTGCCGATTGCGATTGTTTCCTGCGCGGCGAAGCCGATCAGCAGATCGAGATCGTAGCGGTCGACGGCCGGAAAGGCCTGCGGCCCGTCGATACCGGGAGGTGCCGGATGAAAGAACAGCGGCACGTCGAGCTCGACGCAGCGGCGATAGAACGGGTCGAGGTCCGGCGCATCGAGCCGGATGCCGAACTCGGTCCCGATGCAGGCACCCCAGAGCCCGAGTTCCTCGACGGCGCGCGTGAGCTCCGCAGCGGCTGCTGCCGGCGACTGCATTGGTAGGGCGGCGAGGCCGGCGAGCCGCTGCGGATGGCGGCCGACGAGCGCAGCCAGGGCGTCGTTGTGGCGACGACAGAACGCGACCGCCGACGCTGCGTCGACGAAGTGGAAGTAGGTCAGCGGATTTGGCGAGAGCACCTGGAAATCGATGCCGGCGCGGTCCATGGCCGCAATGCGCAACTCGACGTCCATGAACGGGCTGCCGCGGTAACGTACGCCATGCAGGCGGTAACCGCCGACGCGGAACAGCGGCTGTCCGTCCGCTGCCGTCGTGAGTTCCGGCCCATGCTCGCCGGCGGCACCGAGAGTTTCCTCGAGCACCGCGTGGGCATGGATGTCGATGGTGCGGGCGGCCTTGATGCTCATGGCGTGCGGCTGTTCAGGTCGGGCTCTGCACCACGCCACCATCGACCGGCAGCAGCGTGCCGGTGATGAAGCTCGCCCGCTCGGAGGCGAGGAAGACGATGACGGCGGCGATCTCGTCCGGCTCGCCGAGCCGGCCGATCGGCACGTTGCCGACGATCTGCGCCTCGACATCGGCGATCGCGCGCGCTGCTGCCGACCCGGAAGCCGCGGCCGTTCCGGCCCGTGCCGCCAGCATCTGCGTGACGCGATCGGTGCGCGTCCACCCCGGTGCCACGGTGTTGATCAGCACGTTGTCACGGGCGACCTCGCTGGCGAGCGTCTTGGCCCATCCAGCGACCGCGAGCCGCAGGCTGTTCGAGAGAACGATGTCCGGGATCGGCTGTTTGACGGAGTAGGACGAGACGTTGACGACGCGGCCCCAGCGCTGGCGACGCATGTAGGGCAGGACGGCCCGCGTCGTGCGCACGGCCGACATCAGCGTCAGCTCGAAGGCGCGTCGCCAGTCCGCGTCCGTGACGTCGTCGAAGCGTCCCGGTGGCGGGCCGCCAGCGTTGTTGACCAGCACGTGCACGCTGCCAAAACGGTCGACGACGCGTGCGACCATCGCCGCGATCTGCGCGGGCTCGGTGAGGTCGCAGCGGATGGGCTCGCAGTCGGTGCCGAGCGTGCGGACCTCCTCGGCAACGCGCCCGAGTGTGGCCGCCTCGCGGGCGCAGATCGCGAGTCGCGCGCCTTCGCGGGCGAACGCTAGCGCCGTGGCGCGGCCGATGCCCTGACTGGCCGCCGTGACCAGTGCAATCTTGCCCGACAGTCCGAGATCCATGGTGCTTTCCCGGTCTGTGACGCTAGATTCCGCGCTGTGACGGCTGCCCGAGCTGGCGGCGGTACATGTCGAGGTCGAAGTAGTCGCGCCAGGCGCGGATCAGCCCGTCCTCGATCTCGAAGATGCCCATCAGCGGCAGGCTGACGTCGCGTCCGCCGATGCCGAATGCGTCGATGCGTTCGGTCAGCACCTTGTTTCCCGTCTCGGCGATCGCCAGCAGCTTCCAGTCGACCCAGTCGAAGCCACCCTTGCCAAACAGGTAGGCGCGCACGGCCTCGCGACCGTGGATCGGCTCCACCGGCACGTTGTGATAGACGACGTCCGGATGAAGGTGTGCGATCACGTCCGCCAGATCGTTCGCGTTCCAGGCCGCGATGAACGAGCGGACGACTTCGGCCGGCGAACAACTCGCCATACGGTCGGGACGCGCCGTCGCCGTCATCAGCCAAGCAGCACGGGATAGGTGGCCCAGGCCTCGCGCGCGACATTCGCCTCGCGGGTCGGGGGATGGTCGGGATCAGGCCGGACGTTTGCGGCGATCAGCGCGCGCGCGATCAGCGTAATGGTTCCGTACTGATGGGTCGCGGGATCGGTGTTCGCCTTGGGCAGGTCGCCGGCGGCGAGATTGCGCCCAAGGCAGGTATGGATGCCGACGCCGAACGTGATCCCGTAGGGCGGCAGCACGCCCGGCAGCTCGCGGTAGGGGTTGAATTCGGCGGCATCGGAGCCGAAGGTCGCGATCTGGCGGTTGGCGTGGTACAGATCGATGATGACCTCGTCGTCGCCCTGCACGTCGTCGCCGGTCGGCAGGTGCACGGGGCAGACCGGCTTGCGCTTGGCGATGGGACTCGAGGGGTGAAGGCGCAGGCTCTCGTGCACGCAGCGCTGCACGAACAGCGGGTCGTTCCTGAGCTTCACGGCATCTTCCGGATGTTTTGCGACCCAGGTGAACATCTCGTGCATCGCATGCGTCAGCGAATGCACCGAGGTGTGTGCGCCAGCGAGATAGTAGAAAGCCGTCTCGCGCAGGATCATGTCGCGCGGCAGGTCGAGGTTGTCCTCGTTGCGCAGCAGTACCGTCAGGATATCGCGCGGCAGTTCCGCTTCGGAGATCTCGCCTCTGCGAAAACGGTCGATCAACGCCTGCCGGCGCGCGGCGGAGGGTGTGAAGAAGCGCTCGTCGAACTGCCTCAGCGTGCGGCGGATCATCTCGCGTACGGGCTCGCGGTCGCCCGAGTACTGGCCGAGCGTCGCAGCGGCGCCGAGACCGTGGAGGATGCCGACGAGCTCGTCGCGCTCCTCGTCGCTGTTGTTCGGGCGGTCGATGCCGGCGAAGTCAGCCGTCAGGTCGAGCATCGAGCGACGCCCGAAGTCCATAAGGTCGGCCCGGCCCGTCGGCAGGAACCTCGCGAGCGTGCGTTCGACGACCGGCGGCAGGACCTGCTTCTCGTAATAGTTGAAGAAGTCCTTCTTGAAGATCTTCATTTCGAGCAGGCGCCGCTGCCTGTGTTCTTCGCCGTGCAGCGTCACGAGCACGCGATCGAACATGATCTTGCCTTCGTCGTAGAGCGACTGCTTGAGGTCGGCAAGGGCCAGCGTCTGGTTCGCTTCCTTGTATCCCGTGACGGTGACGGTGCTCATGCGCTTCTCCCGCTCAGAGAAGGGCGCCTCCGGGGCGCTCGCGGTGAATCGTGGATGACCCGATGATACGCTGCGTCATCGGTCGATCAAGCGTTAAACTGCGTTCTCAGAAGGCCGGTGATCCACAAAAAACATCCGTATCAAGCCTATGAACCGGACAGACTCATCCGAACGCAGACTCGACGAAACCGACCGCGCGATCCTGCGGGTACTCCAGGAGAACGCCGATCACTCGGTGGCCGAGGTCGCCAAGCGCGTCGCGCTGCCGTACACGCCCTGTTGGCGACGCATCCAGCGCCTCGAGCGCAGCGGCGTGATCGCGCGCCGCGTCGCGCTGCTCGAGCAGCGCGCACTGGGGCTCGGCGTCTCGGTACTGGTCGCCGTGACGCTGCGCCGCCACGACGAGGCAACGCTCAAGCGCTTCGAGCACGCGGTTCAGGAGATCGACGAGATCATGGAGTGCTACGCGATCGCCGGCGACCGGGACTTCCATCTGCGCGTCGTCGTCCCCGACGTCGAGGCGTACGACCGGCTGCTCAAGAGCAAGCTCGTGCATCTGCCGGGCGCGGCCTCGGTCAGTTCGTCGTTCGCGCTTTCCTGCGTCAAGTACACGACCAAGCTGCCGATCTGACGGCGCCATGCAGAGCGAGATCCGCCGCGGATGGAAGCTGATCGTCGCCTCCGGCATGGGCGTGATCTGCAGCGCCGTCGTGCTGCCGTTCTACACGATCGGTGCATTGGTCAAGCCGCTGACCGCCGAGTTCGGCTGGGATCGCGCCGACGTTCAGCTCGGCCTCCTGTTCAGCTCCGGGCTCGGGGCCGTGACGGCGATCTTCGTCGGCGCGCTGTGCGATCGCTACGGTCCGCGCGCGCTGGTGCTCCCTGGCCTGGTCGGGCTGTCAATCGGCTTCTTCGCTGCGGCGGGGATGAACGGCGACCTGTGGATGTTCTTTCTCGCCTACGCCTGCATGGCGCTGCTAGGTGCCGGCACCACGCCGATCACCTGGACGCGCGCAATCGCGCAGAGCTTCGATCGGCAGCGTGGCCTGGCCCTCGGTCTGACGCTCACCGGCACCGGCATCTGCGCGATGTTCGCTCCGGCCTACACGGTCTGGCTGCTCGAGCGGTTCGGCTGGCGGGCCGCCTATGTCGGCATCGGCCTGCTGCCGCTGCTGCTCGCCGGGCCGTTCGTTTGGGCCTGGTTTCGTCCCGCGCGCCAGGCCGGATCTGGCGCGCCCGTTGCGACGGCCGCGGCCGGGGGGAAGGCGCCTGCGAGGGATCTGCCGGGCCTGACGCTGGGGCAGGCCATACGCGGCTATCGCTTGTGGGTGCTGTGTGCGTCGATCTTCGCGGTCTATATGGCCGTCTCGGGCATCAGCCCGAACCTCATCGCGGCGCTTACCGACCAGGGGTTCACGGCGGCGAGCGCGGCGACGGTCCAGGGCGTCTATGGCTTCTCGATCATGCTCGGCAGGCTCGTGGTCGGCTGGCTCGTCGACCGCTACTGGGCGCCCGGCGTGGCGCTGGTCTCGCTGTCGCTGCCGGCGATCGGCTGCCTGATCCTGACCGGGGCGCCCGAGTTCACGTGGGCGGTGATTGCCGCGCTGCTGATCGGCTTCGCTGCCGGCGCCGAGCTCGATCTGATGGCTTTTTTTGCGGCCCGCTACTTCGGGCTCGCGCACTACGCGAAAATCTATTCCATTCTGTACGCGCTGCTCGCCGTCGGCAGCGGGACCGCCCCCATGCTGTTCGCGCGCGTGTTCGACGAGACTGCGAGCTACGACGTCAGTTTCCTGATCGCCACCGGATTGTTCCTGTTCGGTGCGCTGATCGTGTTGGCGCTCGGCCGATATCCGCAGCCACATGAGCTCCAGCCGGGCGGTAGGAGGGCCTCTCAATGAGCTTTCGGCACCGCACGATCCAGAATGCCTACTACGTGACCGACCTCGATGCAGCGATCGGGCGCTGGCATCGACTCTGGGGACTCGGGCCGTTCCTCGTCCGTCGGCACATCGTGCTCCCGGAAGTACGCTACCGCGGCCAGCCTGCGCGGCTCGATATCTCGGCGGCCTACGTGCAGGCGGGGCCGATCATGGTCGAGCTCGTCACTCAGCACGACGAATCGCCGTCGGCGTTCCACGAGATGTTCGGTCCCGGCGAGGAGGGCTTCCACCACGTTGCCGTGATCCCGGGCGACTACGACCGCGTACTGGCCGACTATGCGAGCGCCGGATTCCCCGTGGTCACGGAACTGCGCACGGCCTCGGGCCGGGGAGCGGCGTACGTCGATACGCGCGCAGTGCTCGGCCACTTCGTCGAGGTCTACTGGCCGAGTGAGGGGCTGAACGCGCTGTACCGGGAGGTTGCCGAGCGCGCCGAGCGTTGGGATGGGCGCGAACTCGTCATCGAGGTCGATCCGCGCAGCTAGCCGTCTGGCCCGGTCTGCTACCCGCGCAGGCCTGCCTGCCGCATCAGCGGCAGGATCTCCGCGCCGAACTGCTCGAGGCCGGCCTCGTAATCGACCCAGCTCAGCGTCAGGCCATCGAGGCCAGCGTCGGCGAACTTCTGCAGTCCGTCGACGATCTGTTCGCGTGTGCCGACGAGTGGCACGGCGCCGTAGCCCGCAATCAGATTCGCGGCGAAGGCTTCCCAGCCGGCGCCAAGCGCGCTCTGGGAATTCGGGATCAGCGTGTCGAGCAGGTTGCGTACGCCCCGCCAGTCGCCGCGCTTGTGCACGTAATCTTCGTGAAACTCGCGCGCCTCCTTCTCGGTTTCGCGGCAGACGATGTAGGCCTGCCCGAAAACCTGCAGCGAACGACCGTACTTCTCGCGTGCGAGCGCCTTGCCACGCGCCGCGATCTGGCCGGCGGCCTCGGCGCTCTGGGCGATCACGAAGTTCAGATCCGCGTTCTTCGCCGCGAACTCCTGCCCGCGCGAGCTGTTGCCGGCGCTCATGATCACGGGTCCGCCGGGCTGCACGGGCTTGGGCTCGGAGTAACAGCCGGGCGAGCTGAAAAAAGGTCCCCCGTAATCGAACTCGCCCTTGCGCGTCCACAGTTCGCGGCAGAAGTTGATCCAGTCATCGGCATAGTCGTAGCGCGCATCGTGCTCGCGCTGCGGGATGCCGAACATCGCGATCTCCTTCTCGTTCCATCCGGCGACGATGTTGAGCCCGAAGCGCCCGTTCGAGATGTGGTCGATCGTCGCGACTTCCTTCGCGGCACGGACCGGATGGACAGTCGGCACGTGGAAGGTCGCGAAGACGGAGATGCGCTCGGTGACCGCCGACAGCCCCGCGGCCCAGGTGAAGGTCTCGAAGTTGCGGTGATTGAAGTTGACGTCGCCGCCCATGCCTTTCCAGCGGGCGACCGGGATCAGCGCCTCGAAGCCCAGCCGGTCTGCCGCCTGCGCGATGCGCTTGGATTCCTGCCACTCGGCCTTGAGCACTTCCGGCCGATTGGTCATCGAGCAACCATGGCTGACGTTGAGCCCGAAGATCGCGAGCTTGAGCCGGTTGCGGCTTGTGACCAGCGGATGCGTGGTGTTCTGCTCCGTCACGGCGCGTCCCCTCGATACCGGCCGCATGGACCGGCTTGTTTGTCCGGACCTTTGCACTATCATGCTTCCCGTCGCTCACGGCAACCGGAGGATCCGCGATGCGCCATCCGATGAACTCGCCGTTCGTCGCTGCGGCACTGGCGCTGGTCGTCACGACGCCAACCGTCGCCGTGACGCCGCCCACCGCTGCCCAGGCCCCGCAACCGACGACGCTCAAGTCGACCGACGACATGGTCGCCAAGACGGCCGACTTCGGGCCGCGCGACCAGATGCCGGGAGCGGCCATCTACGCCGAGCACTGCGCGGCCTGCCACAACGGATCCGTGCCGAAGGCGCCGCACATGACTTGGCTCGAGATGATGAGTCCGCGCGCAATCGTCCGCTCGCTCGAGAGCGGCCTGATGCGGTCACAGGGCATCGCGCTGACCGCCGAGCAGAAGCGGCAAGTGGCGGAGTACCTGACGCGCGAGCGAGCCGACGTCGATCCGCGCGACGCCGCGAGCGCGCCGCGCTGCGAGGGGCCCGCCGCGCGTTTCGACGTCTCGCGGCCGCCTGCAGCCGTCGGCTGGGGGCACGACACCGCGCGCTTCGCGCCAGCCGCCGTAGCCCAGCTCGAACGCCGGGACATCGGCCGCCTCAGGCTCAAGTGGGCCTACGGGTTTCCGGGCGCCTTGCGCGCCCGCTCGCAGCCGGCCGTTGGCTACGGCGCCGTGTTCGTCGGCAGCCAGGACGGCAGCGTCTATGCATTCGATCTGGCCACCGGCTGCCAGCGCTGGCGTTTCCAGGCTGCGGCCGAGGTGCGCACGGCGATCGTGCTGGCGACCGCGCCCGCCGGCGAGGCCGATCCGCCGCTGGCCTATTTCGGCGACATCCTCGCGCGGCTCTATGCCGTCAACGCCTTCACCGGCGAGGTGGTCTGGTCGCGCAAGGTCGACGAGCATCCCGCCGCCACGCTGACGGGCACGCCCGCGCTCTATGGCGGGCGGCTGTTCGTACCAGTCTCTTCGCTCGAGGTGATCCCGTCCGCTGACCCGACGTACGAGTGCTGCACGTTCCGCGGCAAGATCCTCGCCGTCGATGCCCGCACCGGCAACACGATCTGGGAGCACTACTCGATCCCGCAGACGCCGCGCGAGACCGGCCGTACCTCGGTCGGAACGCGCGTGCTCTCGCCGTCCGGAGCGCCGATCTGGTCGAGCCCGGCGATCGACCGGCGCCGTAAGGTGATCTATTTCGGCACCGGTGAAAACTACTCCTCGCCAGCCGACGAGAACAGCGACTCGATCATGGCGGTCGACATGACGACCGGTGAGCGCCGCTGGCAGCGCCAGAGCACGCGCGGCGATGCCTGGAACGTTGCCTGCATGATGGCCAACAATCCGAACTGTCCCGAGGAGGATGGTCCCGACTTCGACCACGGGGCGAGCATGATCCTGATCGACGTCGGCGGCGGGGCGCGCCGGCGGACGCGGCAGATCCTCGTGGCCGGTCACAAGGACGGAAGCGTCTTCGGACTCGATCCGGACGACCGCGGCAGGCTGCTCTGGGTCGCGCGTGTCGGCCGCGGCAGCATCCAGGGCGGCGTGCATTTCGGTATGGCGGCCGAGGGTTCCCGTCTCTACGTACCGATCAATGACATGAACGACACCGGCAACGGCGATGTGCTCGATCCCGCCCGCGCACGTCCGGGCATGCACGCGATCGACGCGGCCACGGGCCGCGTGCTCTGGAGCACCGTGCAGAAGGACGTCTGTCCGCCCGATCTCAGGTTTTGCGATCCGGGCATTTCGGCGGCGGTCACGGCCACACCGGGCGCTGTCTTTGCCGGTCATCTGGACGGCTTCGTGCGCGCCTACGACGGTGCGAGCGGTCAGGTCATCTGGGAATTCGACACCAAGCCGAGAATCCGCACGATCAACGGGATCGAGGCGAACGGCGGCAGCATGAGCGGCGCCGGTCCGGCCGTGGCCGATGGACACCTCATCGTGAACTCGGGCTATGGCCTCTACAGCCATGCGCCCGGTAATCTGCTGCTCGTGTTCTCGGTGGACGGCAGGTAGCCGCGCAGCGTTTGGAGTGCCCGATGCCCGTCAATCACATGGTGTGGATCAAGTTCCGCGCCGACGTTCCCGTGGAGCGCATCGAGAAGCACGTCGTCGCGCTGCGCTCGCTCAAGGAGCGCGTGCCGGGTATTCTCGATCTGACGATCGGCCGCAATTTCACCGATCGCGCCAACGGTTGCACGCATGGCTTGTCCGTGATTCTCGTCGACAAGGCGGCGCTCGCGGCTTATGCGTCGCATCCGGTGCACGTCGAAGTGGCCAGCGCGCTGCGGCAGGATGCCGAGATCCTCGCGCTCGACTACGAGTTCTGATCGATCAGGCGCGCGAGCGCGAGCAGCGAGGTGACGTTGTGTGCACTGTACTGACGCGAGGCGTAGCGATCTAGCACGGCCGCCCCGGCGGCGAGCGGCTGATACACCGGGCTGCGCCGCAGCGGATTGATCCAGATCAGCTCGCGGCACTGGCGGCGCAGCCGCGCGAGCTCCGACTCTAGCGCCTCGACGCCGACGCGCTCGAGTCCGTCGCTGAGCAGGATCACCCAGGGCCCGCGGGTCAGCACGCGGCGGGCCCAGTGCCGGTTGAAGACGGCGAGACATTCGCCGATGCGCGTGCCGCCGTCCCAGTCCGTGACGGCGCGCGTCGCGAACTGCAACGCGAGGTCGGGATCGGCGGTGTGCAGCGCCCGCGTCAGCCGTGTCAGATGGGTCGCGAACGCGAATACCTCCAGCCTGCCGCCGCGACGCGCGAGCGCCCAGGCGAAGTGCAGCGCCATTCGCGAATAGGCCGCCATCGACCCAGAGACGTCGACGAGCAGCACCCAGTCACGCGGCCGCAGCGCCGGGCGACGTCTGACAGGCGGCAGCGGATCGAGACCGCGCAGCATGGCGCGCAGCGTTCGCCTCAGGTCGAGCTGGCTGCCACGCGTGCCCGTCACGAAGCGGCGCGTGCGCCGCAAAGCGGCCCGTGGCGGCGCAGCGGCCAGCAAGCGGCGGGCCTGTGCGAGTTCGGCCGCGCTCATCTGCTCGAAATCCTTGCTCGAGAGCCGCTCGGTATCGGATGCGGAACCGGCCGCATCGCGCTCGATCAGTTCGGGGGCCGGCGCTGGCCGCACGTCCGCCTGGGGCAGGGCTGCGGCGAGTCTTCGGCCGCCGGGGGCGGGCGGTAGATCCTCGGAGCGGGGCAGGGCGGGTTCACTGCCGAGGCCGGTGGCGCGCTCGGCCGGGAACATCAGGTCGAACAGCGCGTCGAAGAGCTCGAAGTCCGCCGGTTCGCAAATCAGCGCCGACCTCAGCGCGTCGCGGACGTCGGCACGGCGGCCGAGTTCGATCTCGGCCAGAGCTTGGGCCGCGACGAGTACGGAGCCGCTGCCGACCTTGACGCCGCTGGCGCGCAGCGCCTGTGCCAGGCGCGGCAGCGTCAGCAGCGTCGGGTCCTTCATGCGACCGGCGGGTTCGGCACGCCGGGTGCGATCGACAGGCCCGAGAGGTCGGCGCGCACGGCAGCGAGATCCTCCTCGTACTTGAGCAGCACGCCGAGTGTCTCCTGCAGGAGCTGCGGTGTCAGCGCGTGCTGGCCGAGCGCGACGATCGCGCGCGCCCACTCGATGCTCTCGGCGACACCGGGCGGTTTCTGTAGCCTCCGCTGGCGCAGCGACTGCACGAAGCGCACGATCTCGTGCGCGAGTGCGACGCTCGCTTCCGGCGCTCGCGCCGCGAGGATTTCGAGTTCGCGGATGGGGTCAGGATAGCCGACCCAGTGATAAAGGCAGCGGCGCTTCAGCGCGTCGTGGACTTCACGCGTGCGGTTCGAGGTGAGCACGACGATGGGCGGTTGCGCGGCGCGCACGGTACCGAGCTCGGGAATCGTCACCTGATAGTCGGCGAGGATTTCCAGAAGGAAGGCCTCGAACGGCTCGTCGGCGCGATCGATTTCGTCTATCAGCAGTACCGGTGGACCCTTGGGATTCGGCGCGAGCGCGCGCAGCAGGGGCCGCTCGATCAGAAACTCGCGCGAGAAGACCGCGCCGGTCAGCGCCGCGCGCGAGCGGTCGACGCCGGTGGCCACTTCCGCAACGCGCAGCTCGAGAAGCTGCCGCAGATAGTTCCACTCGTAGAGCGCCGCGGCGGCATCCAGACCCTCATAGCACTGCAGGCGGATCAGGTCGCGGTCGAGACCGGCAGCCAGCGCGCGCGCGATCTCGGTCTTGCCGACGCCCGCCTCGCCCTCGAGAAACAGTGGCCGGCCGAGCTTCAGCGCGAGGAAGACGACGACTGCGAGCGTGCGATCGGCCAGGTAGTTCTGGCCGCGTAGCACCGCGAGCGTCGCATCGACCGAGGCCGGCAGCGGGGCAGGAGTACTCAAGCGGCGTTCGTTGCCGGGAAGCGGCGCTGGTCAGGCGCCGAGCGCCGCCGCGACCGCCCGTTTCGCGATCGTGCTGACCAGGCTCGCGCGATACTCGGCCGAGCCGTGCAGATCCTGGTTGAGGCCGTCGGCGGGTACGGTGAGTCCGTCGAGAGATTCCGGCGCGAAGCGCCTCGCCAGCGCCTTCTCGAATTCGCTCGAGCGGAACACGCAGGGTCCGGCACCCGTGACGGCGACGCGCACTCCCGTGGCCGTTTCCGCAACGAACACGCCGACCATCGCGTAGCGCGAGGCCGGGTTCGGGAACTTCACGTAGGCGGCGCGTTTCGGTACCGGAAAGCTCAGCCGCACGATGAGTTCGCCGCCTTGCAGCGCGGTCGCGAACATGCCGGTGAAGAACGCGTCGGCGGCGATCTCGCGCCGGTCGGTGACGACCGTCGCGCCGAGACCGAGTACGGCCGCCGGATAGTCGGCCGCGGGGTCGTTGTTGGCGACCGAGCCGCCGATCGTGCCGCGATTGCGGACGAGCGGGTCCCCGATGCCG